>MVQO01000142.1 GCA_002067585.1 Syntrophorhabdus sp. PtaB.Bin027 | reverse complement strand
TTGCGTTCTGCTTCAACGCTTTTGCTCACGGAAAAGACCGGGCTTCATCGTCTCATAACGGTTTGTTAAAGGAAACCAGATACAATGTTCTCATATCTGGTTTGACCTGAGAAGATATGAAAAAACTTGCAATTATAAAAAAGAATTGAGAAAATAGTACATTCACTCCATTTGTTTAGATCAGAAAGGTGCAAAACGCGCAGTGTGTGAATAGGGGGGGCGTAATGACCTATCGGCAATGTGGCAGCAGGGTATTCAGCAGGTACAATAGGGGCGTCAAGACATCAAAGGTATTTCTATCTTTATTTTCTCTTATAAATAACATATATACACCTCTTTCGGCTAACCATGGCCCATAGGAATAGACAGAAAAAACATATGATATTGAAGTTCACTTCTACAAAATTATGGAATTACAGCGATACTGTTTAGCCATTAGAATAATGGCGATAATCGTTAGTTGATATTACTCAATAATATTGACTATGATATATAGTTGTAATATGTGTAAAGTCATAAAGAATCTGAATACGGAGTCAAGCACGTATGAATCAACTTACATTGTTCGGAAAAAACAAGAAAACGTTTATTAACTTAAAGGAAGCGGCTAATTGGGCGTCGCAATATTTGAATCGCAATATTACAACGTATAATATTTCATATCTGTTCCAATATGGAAGAATTAAGAAATATGGGAGTAATGGTAATCCACTGATTAACATTGAAGAGTTGAAAGAATACTATGACTCTTACGATAAGGAGCGCCAATGGAAGAAGAAATTGGGAGATGATTTGAACTGGCATTTATCTTTTGTGGAGTATAAGGAATCGGAAAGGACAAAACACGTCCACAGGTTACATCCATATAAAGGAAAGTTTATCCCTCAATTAGTAGAATATTTCCTCGATTCGCATACCGACGAATTCAAGCATCAAACGTATTTTCATAAAAGCGATATTATCTTGGATCCCTTTTGTGGAAGTGGAACGACATTAGTGCAAGCAAATGAGCTAGGAATGCATGCCATTGGGATTGATATTTCCTCCTTCAATGCAATGATCAGTAATACTAAAGTTGAAAAACACAATATCTCCCAAATGATGGAAGCTATTCGGGAAATCACATTAAAACTGGAAGATTTTCAAAAAATAAAAAACAATATCGCTTTTGAAGAACATCTTCTCGCAGAACTTGGGAAATTCAACTACAAGCATTTTCCATCACCCGAGTACAAAAGGAAAGTGAGTAGGGGTGAGATCAACGAAAGGGAATATTCAAAGGATAAGGAAAAAGAGTTTTTGAGTATTTATAATGACTTGGTCGAAAAATACAAAATCAAAATTAAGCAAAATAAAAACAGCTCTTTCCTGGATAAGTGGTTTTTATCGCCAGTGAGAGAAGAAATCGATTTTCTTTTTAACAAATTGGAAGAGATTGACAATACGGATCTTAAACGAATTTTGGCCATAATTTTAAGCAGAACTGTTCGTTCTTGTAGAGCGACCACTCATGCTGACTTAGCGACTCTTAAAGAACCAGTCACAACTACTTATTACTGCAAAAAACATGGCAAAATATGTAAACCAATATTTTCCATCAAGGGATGGTGGGAAAGGTACACCATAGATACGTTGAATCGCCTTAGACAATTCGATAGGTTACGGACGGAAACATTTCAAATCTGTTTAATAGGGGATAGCAGAACCATAGATATTTTTGACGAAATCAAAAAGCAAATGCCAGAGTACGCAGAAATTTTGGTGAGAGAAAAGATCAAAGGGATTTTCTCTAGTCCACCTTATGTTGGCCTTATCGATTATCACGAACAGCATGCCTACTCATACGAAATATTCGGGTTTGAAAGAAGGGATGAATTAGAAATTGGTCCTCTTTCTAATGGTCAGGGCACAGAAGCAAGAGATTCCTATGTTAAAGGCATAGCTGAGTCCCTCAAGAATTGTAAAAAGTATCTTCAAAAAGATTATGACATCTTTTTAGTGGCCAATGATAAATATAATCTTTATCCCAGAATTGCCGGGTTAGCTAAAATGAAAATTGTGAATCAATTTAAGCGACCAGTACTCAACAGAGTTGAAAAAGACAGATCGAACGCTTATTCAGAAACCATATTTCATTTAAAGGAAGAATAAATGCCGCTCACCAAGGACCAAATAAAGAAGATTGAGGATACTATCAAAGATAGTATTCGGAAGAAGTTCCAAACATATAATCCAGAAACTAGCAGTATGCCTTTCCATCATCGATTACTTGGTCGTAATAGAATGGCTTTATTTTCTTTCATCCATTCGTTGAACACTACATTTGGCACATCGATTTTTGAACCTGTTGCTGAAACTTTGGCAAGTTTGAGCTTTCAGGTTGCACGAAAACAATATGAGGTTGGTGATTCCATCAGTGAACAAGCCCAATCCGAAATTCAACGTATTATGAATGATCTAACCGTGGGAAAAAATCCAAATAAGATAGACGAAATTGAAAGGATACGAAAAGTTTGTAATACGGGCGCTATGAACAAGTTGAAGACCGTAAAGGTTGATTTATTTGTTCAATCTCCTGATGGAACAGCTCATTTATTTGATTTAAAAACGGCCAAACCAAATATCAGCAATTTTAAAGATTTTAAAAGAACGCTGTTGGAATGGATAGCAATCTTTTTAGCGCAAAAACCCAATGCTAAGGTAAATTCATATATCGCTATTCCATATAACCCATACGAACCTAAACCCTATGAAAGATGGACATTAAAAGGGATGTTGGATTTGGACAACGAATTGAAAGTTGGAGAAGAATTTTGGGATTTTCTTGGCAATAATGGCGCCTATTCAGAGTTATTGAATTGTTTCGAAAGAGCCGGCATAGAGATTGGGCCAGAGATTGATGAGTATTTTCAAAAATTCAAATGAGACACATAACAACCGCATCAACTCGGACTGGCAAATCCGCTGCGCTCCTTTGCCAGCCGGTTATGCAGCCGTTTGCCATAAGAGATAGGCGATGATTGAAATTATTCGGAAATTTGTACAAGGCGTCATATGTGGACAGATCGAAATTTATAACGAGTTCAGCCTCCAGCATGAGATGGGTATCTTACTCCGCTCATAGTACCCAAATCAGAAAGTCCAGTTTGAGCGAAATGTCTCATTCTTTTTCAGCACAGGTAAATTCATAAAGAGAGAAATTGACCTTGTTGTTTTCTTTCCTGACAAGACAACGCTAAGTTACGCCATTGAAATGAAGTATCCTCGCAACGGCCAGTACCCTGAGCAGATATTCAGCTTTTGTAAGGATATTCTTTTCGTCGAACAACTCAAAAAGTCAGGTTTCAAACATACATTTCTCATTATTTTTGTAGATGATCCTCTTTTCTATTCAGGCAATGGTGACGGCATCTATGGTTATTTTCGGCAAAAGAAGAAGCTTTCTGGTTCTGTTCAAAAACCCACAGGCAGAAAAGACGAGACAATCCAGTTAAGCGGTTGCTATGAAGTCCAATGGATTCCTGTGTCTGGCGATCTCAAATATACCTTAATTGAAGCAAGCAGTGGCCAACAAGTCAATGAAGGTGACAGGGAATAGACCCACGGAGGTCAGTACCCCGGAGCCATATTTCAATCGTTGGACGAGAAGAATGGATGCGAATTGTTATTAAGATCCTTATCAGTTTAGTAATAATTCTTGGTGCCACCGAAATCGGTAATAAATTCCCATCAATTTCTGGTCTTATCGGAGTGATGCCCATTACCGGTGTCCTTGTTTTTGTCTGGGTCTATCGGGAAATACGGGCACACCAGGCGTCATGAAGACTTTAAGAAGGATGCTCTTTGGGGTACAATACCAAGTATCCTTGTTTTGCAGTATTAGAAAACAACTCCCATTGCCTTATGTTCTTATGATAAGCTTTGCTGCATGGTTGGGAGCAGCATTGATCCATCAATGAATGCTGAGATAAAGACAATATGGTCCAACAAATCGTTGGAGCCAATCGCCGATAAAGCCGGCTTCGGATGATTTTAGTGTTGAACCGCCAAAAAACAGAGAGGATTCATGAAGATTTCTTTTAGGAGCTGTGCACTAATCCTTAATATTTTCACTCTTTCATTGCTCATGGGATGCAGTTCCAATGCGCCATCATTGAATGTGTTGCTCCCCAATCCTGCTTCCGAGCATTGCATACGGAAGGGTGGCAAACTCGAAATTGTTAAGGGTGAACCTGGTGAGAGGGGTATGTGCCATCTGCCTGACGGTACGGTTGTTGAGGAGTGGGAGCTTTTCCGTCGTGATAACCCACAGAAGTAACTTGCAGCAGCCAGACAATTCATGCAAGCCGACATTGCTCACCCCCGGCGCCAGCAAATAACTACAGGAGGCACAGATCATGAAAAAATATAAAACATCCATCTGTTAGATAATGGCAGTCTTAATCCTTAGCCTCAGTTCCCTGGTGTTTGCCCAGGAGGATAGAAGGGGTGCAAAGGAATAGGCCTATACCGCTGGCTTCCGGCACAACCGGCAAACCGGAAAAGTACAAAAATATGATCTGTGGGAAACCCGGTCTTTCACATATGGGAAAGTTTCGAAATGGATTACTGATTTTCTCGCAACGCAGCGCAGTCGGTTGTATCCCCCTGTAGCTTGTCAAGGGTGTGGGGGATGGCTTTGAGGACAAAGCCAAGGCATTCAACAGCCGCCTTCGGGCTGCCAGGCAGGTTGATAACGAGGCTCCCCTTACGTGTTCCACTGATGGCCCTGGATAGCATGGCTGTGGGAGTTATTTTGTAGCTTTCCATCCTCATTATTTCGGCAAATCCAGGCAATTCCCTCTCCAGTACAAGCTTTGTTGCCTCTGGTGTAACGTCTCGCTTAGTTACGCCTGTTCCACCTGTTGTTAGAATAAGGTCGATGGATTTAATATCAATCAGATGTCGAATGGTTTGGGCAATAATGTCGACTTCATCAGGAACGACGATTGTCTCTCTGACATCGTATAACCCCTCAAGGGCTGCCCTGAGGGCAGGACCGCTTTTATCTTCCCGCTCACCCACAGAACCTTTGTCGCTGACTGTAACTATGGCTGCTGTATAGCTCATAATTCCACCGTTATTGTATCTCCCACTTGCACTTCACCTTCCGCGATAACTTCTGCAAATATGCCTTCCCTTGGCATAACACAATCCCCGACCTGCTGGAAAATGGCACAGCGTTCATGACATTCCTTGCCTATCTGGGTGACGCGGAGAAGGATGTCATTTCCCACTAATAACCTAGTGCCAATGGGTAGAGAGGGGAGATCAATACCTTTAGTTGTGAGGTTTTCTGCAAAATCTCCGGGAACGACGTGAAGCCCCATTTTTCTGATTTTTTCGATGCTCTCCTGGGCAAGGAGGCTTACCTGGCGATGCATAAAACCTGCATGGGCGTCCTCTTTTAGCCCCATATCTTTTATGAGCATGCATTTTTCTATGTTATGTTTCTTCTCGCCCTTATTTTTACTCACATTTACTGAAACAATCCTGCCTGTCATATGCCTTCGCTCCTAAATCCGTAACGCGTCACGCATTACGAGATTTTCTTACAAATTTTCCACTCTTTCCACCGCTTTTCTCCAGAAGGTAAAACGGCCCAAGCTCAATGCCTTTATCAACAGCCTTGCACATATCATAAATAGTGAGTGCCACAATCATGGCGCAATTGATTGCCTCCATCTCAACACCGGTCTGTCCTTTTGTCCGAACAGTTGAGGTGATTCCTACGACATGTTTCCTGTTGTCAAAGGAGTAATCTACATCTACATGAGTTAGAGATAAAGGGTGGCAAAGCGGAATAATTTCATGGGTTTTTTTTGTGGCCATGATGCCCGCTATCTTAGCTACGGTGAAGATATCTCCTTTAGGGCCTTTGCCGGTTTTGATCACAGAATAGGTACCGGCTGACATCTTTACCTGTCCGTACGCCCGCGCTTCCCGCTGGGTCTCTTTTTTTTCTGTAATATCAACCATTCTGGCATTACCTTCATCATCAATATGGGTCAGCTTCATCTGCTCTCCTTGAAAGCACATTACCCGGAACGCGTGACGCATCACGGGTGTTTGTTAACCGCCAATACTTATCAAGCTTTTTTGACACTTCTTTATGAGTCCTATCTCATACTTTCTTTCAGGCTTTGCAACAACGCAGTCGCTTATAAACCTTTTTAGAACGTCATCAGGTGCATTTTCTCTCAGAAGTCTTTTGACATCGTATTCTGTGTCAGAGAAAAGGCATGGCTTTATCATGCCGGTCGAAGTAAGCCGAATTCTGTTGCATTCACTGCATATGTGGGTGGACATAGGGCTGATGAAACCTACCTGGCCCAAGCTTCCTTCAAACTCGAACATCTTAGCCGGCCCTTTGTGAGAGTTTCTTGATGGCTTGATTTGGTACGCTTTTTTAATCAATTCCTCCACTTCGCCGGAAGGTATGATCCTTGAACTATTCCATAAGGTTGACTCTCCGAAGGGCATGAATTCAATGAATCTCACCTGTACATCCCAAACCTTGGCAAAACGAGCAAAATCCAGGATTTCATCGTCGTTGAATCCTTTTATCATGACTGTATTTATCTTAACGGGGTTTAAACCGAGGTCCTTGGCCAGTGAGATGCTTTCAAGAACCCTGTCATAGGCATCGACACCGGTAATATAGGCAAAACGCTCCGGTTTAAGGCTGTCAAGGCTTATGTTGACTCTCTTAAGGCCAGCTTCCTTGAGTCGGTGAATCTTTTCACCCAGGAAGACCCCATTTGTTGTGAGACTCATATCGTTTATCCCCTCTATTTGGTTGATTTCCTTGAGAAGGAATTCAATGTCCTGTTTAATGAGGGGCTCACCGCCTGTCAGCCTTACTTTTGTTACGCCAAGTTCTGCACATAGCTTCACGAACCGTATGATTTCCTCATACCGCAGAATCTCAGGGTGGGGGATATGAGGGAAGTTCTCGTTGACACAGTACTTGCACCTTAAATTGCACTTGTCCGTGACAGATATCCGTATATAGTTGATAACCCTGTTATATTTATCCATTAACATAATTGTTGTTCCTTGTTTTCAGTACACAGTCTACAGAATACAGAAACTGAATCGCTCCACGGTGGATCGATAACAGTGACCTGTATTTCCTACACTTTATGTACATATTTAATCTTTCCGGTATCTTCCGTCATATAACCACCGACTTCGTGTAATCTATTCTTAAATTCATCTGACCTTATGAGGGTAAGGAGAGATTCAAACCTTTCTGTTTCTGAAAACTCCTTTGTTACAAGAAGATCATAATCCTCCTGGGCCAGCGGAATGAAACCAAGAGAGAACGCTCTCGCTACTGCATGGATAGCGATACCTGTATCAGCAACTCCTTCTCTGACCAGGATTGCAATAGCATTATGGGAAGATTCCTCTCTCTCGTAACCTTTTATTGAACCGTCTGGGATGTTGTTTTCCTTTAACATTGCATCGAGGAGAATTCTCGTTCCTGATCCAACTTGCCTGTTCACAAATGTTATACCCTCTTTTGCTATGTCCTTTATCCCTGAAAGCGATTTTGGATTTCCTTTCTGGACTATAAGGCCCTGAGTCCTCTTGGCAATGTTGATGAGAAGCCAGTTCCTGTGAGGAACATATTTGTTAACTACATTAATATTATACACTTTGTCATATTCATCAAGAACATGGGTTGTACAGAGATCTGCAATGCCCTTTCTGAATGCCATAATGCCACTCATACTTCCTACATGGGTTGAAATGAGATCCTGGTCCGGGAACCTGTTCTTCAGCATGTCTCTCAGGATTCCAAGGGACAAGTCATGGCTTCCTATGATATGAGTCCTTTTATTCAGTTCCTCCTTGCTCCTTAAGAGTTCGCAGTCAATGACTTCGCCCTCACCAAATCCCTCAATGTTCTCTGGAACTCGAACAAGGCCATCTGCATTAGCCAGAGATGAGAAAATGCTCGCACCCCGTGGCAGGGGGAAGGCAAAGTATTGGTCATCCTTACCAATGATGTTTACCCGTATAATCTCTTCTATGCCAATTCGTGATGGTATCTTGTATGGCGTGATGCACGAAATAAGTTCTTTTGTAATGGAGGTAGACATCAACTTTTCAACGAGCGGTTCAAAAAAAATCTTGAAGCTTGTTGTAGCCGAAACCGGATAACCCGGGAGTCCGAATACAGGCTTTCCGTTCACTATCCCAAAAAGTGTTGGCTTACCCGGCATCATGGATACACCGTGGAAGAGAAGGGTGCCAAGTTCACGAATTACCAGCTCAGTGAAATCCTCTGTCCCGGCACTTGACCCGGCATTTATTATAATTACATCAAATAATTGAGAGGCTTGATTAACTGTTGAAGATAACTCCTCTTTATTAATGATTATATTTGATTTTTCAGCCTTAAATCCCATCTCCTCAGCCATGTTAACGAGAAGATAAGAATTAAAATCAACCAGTCCCGAGATCTTAGTATCTTTGTACTGGTCACTGTAGATATCAATAAGCTCTTTCCCGGTGGGGATAATGAGTACAGAAGGTTTTCTTCTCACGTAGATGTGGGTTATACCTGCAGAGAGAAGCATGCCTGTATCCAGGGTACGTATTTTGTGATTTGCTGGAAAGAGCATGTCGCCTTCAATGATATCTTCACCGATCATCCTTACGTTCTGCCAGAGATACGATGGCTTGCGGATGATGATTTTTTCGTCTGTTTGTTCTACTTCTTCCACCATGATGACAGCATCGGTATTGCCTGGTAATGGGTCTCCAGTGTTTATGGGAAATGCATCGTATCCGACGACAAGAGATACGGGATTGCCCAGGTCTGCTTCCAGGGTGTTTCCGAATGAGACAGCATATCCATCCATAGCAGAACAGAGAAAGGGAGGATTTGAAGCACGGGCTATAACAGGTCTGCTCGTTATCCGACCCCTGCTTGCGTGTGAAGGAAGATATTCCTCATCTTCGATGGGTTTGACCTGTTCAAGAATTCTTCTGATTCCTTCCGTGCTTTTTATTGTATCAAGATATCGTTTCAAGGTAGTCTCCAATGGAAGTCATAAGCATCAGATTGATTGCGCCAGGATTGAAACTCGGGTCAGACTGTTCATTCTTTGTTCTTCCATTCACAATGATTATAAACATTTTGCCCAAAAAAATCGATTTTCACAGCAGATTGATAAAGGCAGGGAAGTGTTTAGTTATAAATTTTATTAAACATTACAAAGAATAACAAAAAACTCACGGGTGAACATTTTATTTTGTAAAAAAACATGTTCTTGCCTTACATTCCCAACTTTTCAGTCCCTGTTTTACTCAAAATAATAGACCACAACATTTTCTCCCCTTTCAAACCCTTCTTTTGCTTCAGGGACGATTATATAACCTGATGCCCGGGACAGAGAAGAAATAACTGAAGATTTTGCAAAAAGCGGTGTAACTGTGCAACCTTTATTATCATAATCTATTTCCACTCTAACATACTCTTCAATACCATAGGAAGAAGGAATGTTAGTGGTGAGCACCCCTTTAGTCTGTTTTTTTTCAGGATTATTGTCTCCCTGGAGTCTTTTCACCAGAGGAAGAACGAATCTTGTCAAGGCCATGATGCACGAAACCGGATGACCGGGAAGTCCGAAGATGGGTTTTTCCCATAGGGATGCAAATATGGTCGGTTTGCCAGGCTTGATATTAACACCGTGAAAGAGTATTTTTCCGCCGAGTTGTTTAATGGATTCTGTCATATAATCCTTTTCCCCCTTGGAGCTACCACCTGACACGAGGATCATATGACAATCGCGGGCAGCATGCAAATGCCCTTGGATATCTTCCGGGTTGTCGCCGGTGATTCCCATAAAGATGACATCCGAACACGTTTTTCTTAACATGTTCAAGATAGTATAGTGGTTGATATCACGTATTTGGCCAGGCGCTGGTTTTTGATCAACAGGGATAATCTCATCGCCTGATGATATAAGCCCGATCTTCGGTTTTTTGTACGACCAGACATCGGCTATGCCCAGAGCAGCCAGTACACCGAGATCAAACGGAGTAAGCCTCTTTCCCTGTTTTAGAACGATGCTGCCTGTTCTGATATCCTCGCCGGGGAAGATGATATTCTCACCCTTGTGGATAGTCCTGGTGATTTCAACGGCATCGCCCATTGGTCTCGAATATTCATGCATAACCACGCCGTCTGCACCCTCGGGTATCATTGCCCCGGTACTGATATAGATACAACAACCATCCTCAAGGGTTTCCTTTGTCTCCTCGCCGATTCTTGATTCGCCCTTATAGATCAGCAGCGCGGGGTTTGTCTCCTTTGCGCCATGGATATCCTTTACTTTGACAGCAAACCCGTCCACAAGAGAACGGGAAAAAGGCGGAATATTCTCATGGGCAATGATGTCCTCAGCAATAATCCTCCCTGATGATTCATCCAAAGGAATGACCTCTGTGTGGAGAGAGATGGGAAAAGAGTTGATCATCTCTAACGCTTCTTTAGCTGTCACCGCCTTGAGAAATTCCATAGAGCAGCCACCCTGATCTCAATTATGAATGTTGAATTTTGAATTGCAAAAGGTTTGTCAATTTACAACCGAGAATCCAAAATTCAAAATTATGTCCTATGCTTACCCTGTTTTACTTCCCATCTCGCCAGTCTTATCCAAACCTTCCTGTTATATATCCCTCTGTTCTCGCATCCTTTGGTGATGTAAAAATCTGGGATGTTTCCCCAAACTCGACAAGTTCTCCGAGAAGCATAAAGCCGGTATAATCAGAGACCCGTGCTGCCTGCTGCATGTTGTGGGTTACAATGAGAATCGTGTAGTCCTTCTTGAGATCCATCATAAGTTCTTCAACCCGCATGGTTGCTATCGGATCAAGAGCAGAACATGGTTCATCAAGGAGGATGATCTCCGGCTCCACAGTGAGGAGGCGTGCTATGCAGAGCCTCTGTTTCATTTCCTCCGAAAGGCTCAATGCGGATGTCTGCAACCTATCACCTAGATCATCCCATAACCCGACTGCTTTTAAGCATCGCTCCATGGTCTCTTCGTTGCGCTTCTTATTGCTTAATCCATGAATCTTCAGTCCATAAACCATATTTTCATACACAGAAAACGGAAAAGGGTTGGGCCTCTGGAAAACCATCCCCACTTTTTTTCTCAATTTTATTATATCGATTTCGTCAATCCTTCTTTCATTCACGAAAATGCCGCCAGTTGTTTTTACGTCATCTATAAGGTCATTCATACGGTTAAAACATTTAAGCAGGGTTGATTTTCCGCAACCGGATGGTCCTATAAGGGCGGTGATAGATTTTTCGAAGCCGTGAAAATCTATATCTATTAATGCATGGAAGTTTCCATAGAAGAGATTGAGCTTGTCTGTCCTGAGAACGTGGTCATTCATTATCCGAATTTGCCTTGAATATAATCTTCAGTCTTCCTCTCCGAGGGGTTTGTAAATACCTTTTCAGTCGTACCGTATTCGATAAGGGTTCCCATGTAAAAAAAAGCAGCATAATCTGTTATGCGGGCAATCTGCTTGGTGTTGTTTGAGACAAGCACTATCGTATATTCTTTTTTAAGCTCGTTCAAGGCTTCTTCGATCTTTGCAGTGGAAATGGGATCAAGGCCCGAGCAAGGTTCATCGAGCAGGATAATCTCTGGCTCCAAAGCGAGTGTTCTGGCAAGGCAGAGCCTTTGCTGTTGTCCTCCAGACAGCTTCAGTGCTGACGAGTTTAACCTGTCTTTCACTTCATCCCAGAGGAATGCTTTTTTAAGGCTTTCCTGAACAAGGCTCCTAAGCTCACGACCGCTGTTCTTGTTTTTCAATCTTGGGCCATAGGCTATGTTGTCGAAAATGGAACGGGGTAGGGGGATTGGCACTGCAAAGACCATTCCAACCCTTCTTCTCAGATGTACTTCATCAATTTCACCATCCAGAATGTCCTCGCCATCGATAAAGACTCTGCCTGAGATTGTAGCATTCTCCTCGAAGTCAATCATCCTATTCATAATAGAAATAAGGCTTGATTTACCGCTTCCTGCAGGCCCCATAAAGCCTGTGATTTTGTTTTTGTAAACATCAACAGTAACCCCTTTGAGGATTTCCCTTTTTCCAAATGACAACCTTAATTCTTCGGTTCTGATTTTAATATCCATATCTTTACGAGTATTTTGAGGTAACCTTGTTCATAATGTAGTAAGCGATTATATTGATGAAGAGTATGCTAAGGACAAGTACCAGGGCAGTAGCATAAGCCTTCTCCATTGATATGCCTTCTCGGGCGAGTATATAAAAATGAACAGCCATGGTTCTTCCAGAATCCATGAGCGAGGTGGGAAGCCTCAGTGAGCTTCCCATAGTGAAAATAACAGCGGCAGTCTCACCTACGGCCCTGCCTACACTGAGCATGATACCTGTCAGAATTCCTGGCCCTGCAGAAGGGAGCACAACCTTTGTTACTGTTTCCCACTTGGTTGCGCTCAATGAGTAACTCACGATCCTGAGATTCCTTGGTACTGTTTTGACAGCCTCTTCACTGGTCCGTATTATTGTTGGAAGTATCATGATGGTTATGGTGAGCACGCCGGCCATGAGTGACCAGCCCATGCCAAGCTTGACAACAAAAAAAATAAAGCCAAAAAGGCCGTAGAGTATGGATGGTATCCCTGCCAGTGATTCTACGCCAAAACGGATTATTTTGGTGAACCAAGATTCTTTTGTATATTCAGTAAGGAAAATTGCTGTTCCCACTCCGAGCGGTGTGGCTATAAAGATGGACAAGAGAACGAGAAAGATGGTACCTATAATCGTTGAGAAAATGCCGCCATGCCGCCCCATATCTTCGGGTGATGAAAAGATAAACTCCAGGTTCAAATAGGGCGATCCTTTAAAGAAGATTACTGCAACAATAGCTATCAGTATACCCACCGTAAAGAAAGCCTGGAAGTTCAAACCTATTTTTACGATTTTGTCGACAAAGTTGGGACTGATCCTCACTTCAGCACCCTTCTCCTTATTGCAAAGGTAGCAATGTAATTTAATATCATGATGATGACAAGGAGAACAACCCCTGTTGAAAAAAGGCCTAAACGGTGGTCGCCTGTTGCATAGGCAAGCTCAAGGGCTATGTTGCTCGTCAGTGTCCGCAATGGATCAAGGATGCTTGTGGGTATTCTCAAAGCATTTCCTGCAACCATAATTACGGCCATGGTTTCTCCTATTGCTCTGCCCATACCAAGAATGAAGCTGGCCAAAATACCTGACCGGGCAGAAGGGATTATAACCTTGTAGATTGTCTGCCATTTCGTAGCCCCCATGGCAAAAGATCCTTCCCTGTATGTTTTGGGCACGCTCATCAGAGCATCAAAGGATATGCTAATAACCGTAGGAAATATCATAACCCCGAGAATTATGGATGTAGCAAGAAGCGAGAAACCTGGTCCACCTAAAAAGTTTCTCACCAGAGGGACAATGTAGATGACCCCGAGGAAGCCATAAACTACTGAAGGTATGCCCGCCAGGAGTTCCAGAGCCGGTTTGAGGAAGAGCTTTAACTTCTTTCCAGAATATTCAGAAAGATAAATAGCACAGGAAAGTCCTAAGGGGGCGCCTACCATGAGCGCGCCAAATGTTACAAGAAAGGAAGAGACAATCATCGGAAAAATTCCAAAAGAGCCTTTTGTGGGTGCCCATTTGAAGCCAAAAATAATATTTTTTAGCCCCACCTTATGGAAAAGAGGGATGCCTTCAGAAAGGATAAAGATAAAGATGAGAAAAAGAAACAGGAGAGATGATAGGGCAAAGGCAGTGAGGATATATTTAACGAAGTGCTCTTTTGTCAGGGCCTTTTTAATCATGTACGCTTATGAGACCCTCCATCTTAAGTACATTCTGCCCTGCTGCTGAGAGCACAAAATCAATAAACTCTCTTGCGCTGTCGTCTAACCCTTCACGGGTCACATACAGGAAAGGCCTTACTATCTTGTATTGTCCGAGCTTTATTGTGTCAATGCTTGGCTCAACACCATCTATAATTACGGCTTTTACCTTATCATCAACCAAGCCCAGAGATATATAACCAATGGCATATGGATCAGTTGCTACCACTTCTTTGACTGAACCATTTGAATCCTGAACCATGATTCCATCATCGATCTCTTCGTCCGTCATAACAAGTTCTTCAAAAGATCCCCGTGTTCCTGATCCTTCTTCTCTTGTTACCGCATCAATGCTTCTGTCAATCCAACCCAGTTCTTTCCAATTCTTAATCTTTCCGCTGAAGATATCTCTTACATCTTTCAGGCTAAGATTGGTAATGGGATTCGCTGGGTTGAGTACCAGGGAAATTCCGTCATAGCAAATGATGATCTGATTGAGTATGTTTTCTTCACCCTTCAGCTGTCGTGAAGACATACCAATATTTACTGTTCCGTTCAAGCATGCCTGAATCCCTGCTGTGGATCCCCCGCCCTGAACTTCCACGATGAAATCCCGGTGATCTATCATGAAATGTTCTGCCAGTTTTTCTGTGAATGGCATGACTGACGTTGATCCTGCAACCGTAACCGTGCGCTTTTTGGCTTGCACATCTTTTGAAGAACAAGCGCCGAACGCCAGGGGTAATGTCAAAATCAAGAGCAATACAGTCCCCATGAGTTTGGGCATACAATTCTATTCCTCGGGTATAGGTTTAAGGTGTCTGATTATTTTTCCCTCAACCATAAATATCACTAGTTCTGCAATATTGACAGCGTGGTCAGCTATTCTTTCCAAATTTTTTGAAATAAAAAGCAGGCGGGTTGCCCTGCTGATTGTCCGCGCATCCTGCATCATGTAAGTGAGCAACTCTCTGAAAATCTGGTCGAGAAGGCTATCGACTTTTTCATCATCAAGGGCTACCTTCAGTGCCAACTGCACGTCTTCTTTCAAAAAAGCATCAAGGCTTTCCTTCACCATTATCTGAACAATGGAAGCCATGGTGGGCAAGTCTATGTAGGGTTTGAGCTGTGGTTCCTGATTCAGTTCCAACACCCTTTCGCAGATATTAACAGCCATATCACCAATGCGTTCAAGGTCATAATTTATTTTGATGGCAGTCGTAATAAACCTTAGATCTCTTGCTGCTGGCTGCCGCAGAGCAAGCAGTTTAAGACAGAATTCGTCAATCTCTACTTCTATGGCATTGACTGAGTCATCGTCTTCGATAACCCTTTTTGCTACATCAGAGGTTCTTTCGAGGAGGGCTTTAATAGCGTCCTGGATGGCTCGCTCAACGAGCCCAGCCTCGAGAAGGAGCTTATCCTTCAGCTCTTTCAACTCCAAATCAAATGCTCTGTAAATGTGCCCCTCCATTACTTCCATTGTGGCCCCCTAATCATAATTTTACCAGACAGATTATAGTAATTTCCCTGCCCTAATACAAGAAAATATCCTCGGTTGTATCAGAAGACAGATGGTTGTTTAGGATAAAGCTGGTAAGTGTGTCTGAAAGTGGACCACGTGATCCCTGTTATGATACTGAACAAAAATTACCATTACTAACTTAAAATAACGAAAGCTCAAAGATATTGATTTTAAAAGATTTTGTTGCATTTTTTTGTTGACAAATACCGCTATGTTTGATATAAAAAACATATGTTTTCTTAGGAAAACGATATGCCAATATGAGAAGCATGTATGGCACTAAAATGGTTAACAGAATGAGCCCAGCTTTTAAAAGAGTTCCAGCTATTGACAAATGTTTCGCAATTTTGGATTTGCTGGCCCGATCAAAAGAACCGCTGGGAGTGAGTGATATTGCATCGAGGCTTGGCCTGAATAAAAGTACGGTGTTCAACATAGGGCACACACTTGACGACCTCAAGGTAATTGAGAATCAAGGTGACGGAAAATATATCTTCGGCACACGTTTTTATGTGTTGTCAAACATGGCAGGCGGGAGATCACCATTCATGAAGACAGTCCATCCCTATCTTGAGATAATAAATGAGAAAACAAAACTGTCTGCCTTTTTAGGGGTTCGTTCGGACCGAAGGGCAATATTGATTGACAAAGTTGATTCTGCGTACGGTGTAAAAGTCTCATCTGAAATAGGTACGCAGATGCCGGTTTTGGCAGGTGCTGGAATAAAGGCAATGTTATCCCAGTTATCCGACGAGCAAATCGACGAAATCCTTGACCGAACGGAGCTCAAAAGATTTACCCCGTATTCTATTGTAGATAAGAGAGCTTACAAAAATGAGATTCTCCAGGTTCGCAAAGACGGTATTGCGTATGACAGGGAAGAGTATATTGAAGGGATGGTTGCCTTTGGGATACCTATCAGGGCATATGGAAAAAATGTTCAGGCTGCCATATGGGCGGTGGGTTTATCGAGCCAGATAACAAAGGACTCCCTTTCCGGGATAACTGAGCTACTTGGAGGCATTCGTGAAGAGGTTAATTGCCGAATACGGTAAAGAAAAGAGCATAGTGATAGACAAGATAAGTTTTTTATATTCATTCAGTGATCGCAGGAGGATAGGACATGTTTTTTAGGGTTTATTGTAATATAAAGGAGATTGAAGCTCCGGACCTGGAAACTGCA
Source organism: Syntrophorhabdus sp. PtaB.Bin027 (assembly GCA_002067585.1). Classification (GTDB taxonomy): domain Bacteria; phylum Desulfobacterota; class Syntrophorhabdia; order Syntrophorhabdales; family Syntrophorhabdaceae; genus Syntrophorhabdus. The sequence continues at coordinate 2,830 of MVQO01000142.1, read as the reverse complement.
GAGGATATTCTCAGGAACAATTTGAAAGAGGTTATCTGGCTGATTCCGGTTACAGAGACTTCTGTAGCACCTCCAGCTAGAGAAGAGAAAAAAATTGAAGTGAAAGATAAGATCGGCGGACATGGATCGATGACCATGCGCCATTAAAACCTGAAATATTGACAACCTCAGCGGCCTGCACACAGGATTGCGAGGAGACTGAGAGAGGTAAAAATGAGGTACGCGGAAACAGGGTTTAACCTAGAAATTGATTTATCAAAAGGAAGCATTGACAAGGTAGAGACCGATCCGAAGGAAACGGCATTGCATTTGGGTGGTAATGGCATAAACGCAAAGCTTCTATTCGATAGAGTTCCTCCGGGAACTGATCCATTTTCTCCTGAAAACCTGCTCATATTTGGCAATGGCCTTTTAAACGGTACACCAGTTCCGGGCGCAAATCGTGTTTCAGTCGATACGATTGCGCCTGTGAATGGACTGATGGGTCATTCACTTATGGGCGGATTTTTTGGGGCAGAAATGAAAATGGCAGGATATGACCGAATAGTCATTCGGGGCAGGGCACCAGATCTGGTCTATCTGGCCATTCACAAAAACAGGGTCGAAATCCGGGATGCGACACACCTTCGGGGAAAAGGAATATATGATACCACCTGCCTGATTAAGGAAGAATTGAAAGACCAAAGGGCCTGGGTGGCTGCCATTGGTCCGGCTGGCGAAAACAGGGTCATTACAGCTTCGATTGATTGCGGCAATTCGAGTGCATCACGAACGGCAGGGCCGGTTATGGGATACAAGAACCTGAAGGCGATTGCCATCCGTGGAACTAAAGATGTTAACATTGCCCATCCTGCAGAACTCTGGGAGATTTGTTCGAGGCTGAGAAAAGAACTTGATGAAAACCCCAACGTTGGTGACTGGATGGCTGTTGATGAAGATGATAGTTTCCATCATAACAATTTTTCCTGGGGTAATGCCCGTATACGCCGTAAGAATTTCTGGAGCGCCAGTCTTGAAGAGAGGTGGCGGAACCTCAAATATGACCATATGAGTCGCCAGACAGGTTGCTGGAACTGCCCGAAGGCATGCCACAACGTTATTCAGTGGCCGGGCCGCAGGAGGTTCTCCTATAAATGCTACGGAAAGGACACATATCACATGGCCTCCTTCCAAGAGCTCGATTTTACCTATGAGATACTTGGTATTGCTCAGGACTTAGGGCTTGACTCGTACTCTACACCTCAGGTAATCGCCTTTGCCCTTGAACTTTTGGAAGCAGGAATTCTTAAACAAAGTGACTTTCCTGGAATGCCAGCAGACGTGAGAGGAAGGTTCTACTATCTCATTGACAAAATAGCCCACAGGGAAGGTATTGGAGATATTCTGGCCCATGGGACATCAGGGGCAGCAGCTATAATCGGTAATGGAGCCGAGGCATTTGACCACAATACAATCAAAAAATTCGAGCAGTTGCCTATTAAGCTCGGTAAGTTAAACCCGGCATATTTCCTTATGATAGCCACTGGTGAGGATATGGCTATAACTCAGATAGAAGGTTCCTTCCCACAGGACCCAATTACGGACCCGGAGTTGAGGGAAGAGTTTATTAGAAAGTGGGTGGCGGTTCCAGATAAAAAATTTATAGAGTGGTTCAGACAATGGGAAAAACGTGATGAATTGCCGGATGATGCCATGTGCGCTATTACTGATTGGAATGAATGTATGCATTATCTGGATGATTCCCTGGGATTTTGCGGATTTGTATCCTCATTCCGCGGTCAGTTTGGCGGTACCACAGGGTATCACGTCTGGAACATGCCTGAGGTTATCACCCATGCGACAGGGATGGAGTTCGACAAAGACAGGTTATGGGAATGCTTCATGAGAAACCGAAACCTGATCAGAGCGCTCAATGCGAGACTGGGCCTGAGACGATACATGGAAAGACCACCTGAGGACCATTGGGCTGTAAGGAATGAAGAGTACGAACAGCAGCTTCTCACGAAGTATTATGATTTTAAGGGTTGGACCTTCGATGGGATTCCCACCAAAGAGACCCTTGAGAAATTGGGCCTGGGTTACGTAGCGGAAGACCTCATTAAGAGAGGTGTTCTTACTGGCGAAGAAGTCACTGCCCTTAATGATCCGAGGGCAAACAAAGACAAGGAATGAGAGAAGGGAGCGTCATCGTGGACAACATTGAAAAAAAAACAAGAATAATCAAAGAGATAAAGGTTGATACAAAAAAATGCGCGGGCTGCAGGGCGTGTGAGATGGCTTGCTCTGCCTTCCACGCAGTTCCAAGGTTCAGCTCAGTCAATACAGCACGTTCCCGGATAATGGTTGTTATGGATGAAGTAAATGATGTGTTTGTACCCATACGAGCCGGAGACTATGCACAAGCAGAATGCAACGGGAGAAATAAATATGTGATTGACGGAAAGGAATACGCTGAATGTACTTTCTGTCCGGCATCATGCCCATCGAGGGATGCCTTCAAAGAGCCTGATTCAGGGTTGCCGCTCAAGTGTGACATGTGTGAAAGTGACCCACCACTGGAAAAGCCGATGTGTGTTGAGGCCTGTACCTTCGGTGCGCTTACCTATGTAGAGAGGGAAGAAGTGATACCTCTAGTCTCTGTTGAAGAAAGTCAGGAGAAACGTGGTGAGATGAAAATCGGACTGGAAATGTTGATCAAGAAGTACGGATTCAGGAATGTAGCTGATACCGTTGCCCGGATGGGAAGGAAGAATTAATACGAGGATAAAACGTGGAAACCCTAGCACCCTTCAAAGAAGTAATCGATGAGGTAATTGAGAAAGGTGGAGAT
>MVQO01000141.1 GCA_002067585.1 Syntrophorhabdus sp. PtaB.Bin027 | reverse complement strand
GCGGCCCTTATGCTTGTTAGTCTTGAAATCGTCTTCAATAATCTCACGAATAAAATCTGATTGGGGTGCCATGTCCTGGTTTGGCATTTGCTCAAATAATTTCCATTATAGATAGAATTATTCTTTACAAGCACATATGGCTGCGAACTGGTAATGTCTTACCATAAGCTTTCGGCGCTTGCAAGGAAAGAGAACATAAGATAGGTACAACTGGCTCCTCAATGCCATCTCATTTCTTTACAAATGCTTTGCTTTATAGGAAAATAGTAACAATGAGTACAAGGCTATCTTACCCCCTAACGATGAGCACCTTATTTTTTAGTATAATCCTGGGGATTCTCATAATCCCCTCTCCTTGTCGGGGTGATGCTGAGAAGATATTCAAAGTGAATAGTCCGGCTGTTGTAGTAGTTGCTTCAATAGACCGAGAGGGAAAACCCACTGGCATTGGAAGCGGTTTTATTGCCCGTGAAGATGGTGTCATTATTACGAATTATCACGTAGTCAGTATGGCTGCTGACATTAAAATTAAAATTGGCCAGAGAACAAAGAATGTTGAGGGGCTTCTCCACGTGGACATTGAGAACGATATAGCCGTAATCAAGGTTGAAGGGGATAATTATCCCAGGGTTACGTTAGGAGATGCAAGTAAGGCACTGGTGGGAGAAAAGGTTTACGTTATTGGAAGCCCCCAGGGGCTAGAAAACACGATCTCAGAAGGCATCCTCAGCGGTATTCGTGAAATCGACCAGGGTAAAAAGATCCTCCAGATGACTGCCGCAATATCTCCTGGTTCGAGTGGCGGACCGGTATTTAACAGCCGGGGCGAAGTTATAGGTATAGCAACATTTCTGATTGCAGAGACACAGAATCTTAACTTTGCAATGCCTGTGAATCTCGCTATGGCCGGGCTTTCGAAAAAACAGCTTGTCAGTCCCCAGGAAGCATGTAAGCTTGATTTTAACGAAACTGCTTCTTGCTGGCTGTACCAGGGGTTAGCATATGGTTCAGCAGGACAGCATGACAGGGCTGCAGATGCATTCAAACGTTCGCTCTCCATTGATTCAAAAAAAGCAGAGACCTATGTAAATCTCGGGATTAGCTATGCAAATATGGGTAAATACCAGGAGGCAATTGATGTCCTCAACCAAGCTGTAGCAATTGAACCAAATCGTGCAGAGACCTTGAGTAAACTGGGTACTGTTTATAGCCAAATGGAAAAATACGATGAAGCTATCAGGAACTTGAAAAAATCTATCGACCTTAAGCCAGATGACCCCCTTACACATTTTAACCTTGCCGTCACTTACGAAAAAATAAATCAGTATGAAAAGGCTATTGAATCAGCCCAAGAAACTATCAGGTTGGCACCCGATTTTCCTGACGCCCACGGTTTTCTTGGTTTCACATACACGAATTTGAATATGTACGCCGAAGCAGCAGTAGCATACAAGTCAGCCATACGATTGAACCCTGACGATCCGCGAATGCATCTTGGCCTCGGAAAAGCATATGTAAATCTCGGCAATAGGCCTTTGGCACTTGACGAATACAAAATTCTGATGAAACTGAATCCTGACATGGCAAATACCCTGTTTGATCTTATCTACAAATAATTGGGACTGATTTTATCGATCTGATTTCCCCTTTAATCTTTGATTTTTTCTGTAGTTGCCGTGAGTTTACAGCAATGAGTTGAATACCTGTAGCTTACTTGCTCATATGCCCCGGATAGCTTCTGGTGGGGGCGATTTTTTGTTTCGGAACAGGTGGGGTGTATGGCTCTATCCTGTCTCCTGTTTTCTTGAAAGAGTAAGTTGCTGGAGAGGATTCCTGACCTTTTGTATTCACCGCTTTTATTGTAACAGTATATATTCCATCTGCAAGACTCCCAAGATCGTATTTCAGGTAGAGCGTTCCATCTGCATTTTTTGCCGGCAGTGACTCCTTTGTTTCCCCATTAATTGTAACAAGAAATTTCATCAATCCTTTATCTTCTCTTGGATAAGGATCGCTTACAAGAAAGGGAGATCCGAATGCCCATGTTGCTGAGAGTATTAAAGCAGCGCCAATAATAAAAATAATTTTCATTTCCAGTACCCTCTATTTTCCGGTATTTTTTAAAGCATTGCAATGGCAAATTAAACAAATCGCAAGATGCAGAAGCATTCTATCACGCCTATCCGGATCAAGAAAGTAAAAATTGCTTTCTCTAAAAATATGATGACCGCATACACTGGCCTTAGTCGCATGGATTCCTTTATATACGGGTACAGGAGGCAATAGAACTGTTCAGGAGCATTCTCCCAACAGTATGAGCGTATACAGCAAGATAATCATGTACATTTCCATAGCGTATGCCAGTACAGATAGATTTGTCCATATGGGATGCCTGGGAACAAAGCACTCCTTGCAGCTCTATTCCGGGTACAAAGGATGCCCGAGGCAGCAACATCTCTTACCCGGTTTTTCAACAAGATCAAGAGCCTTCACTATGCGAATATCCATCCTACAACCTCTAGTCTATCTTGTACAGCTCATACAAAGAGAGTGTCGAGTCTATGGTTTTTATACGACAAAGCAGGCCAAGCTATCACCAGCCCATAGCGTTCCTGAACAAAATAACTGTGCAATTTGTTTCGGGGACAGATCAGGCAATGCAACTTTGTGGAATACATTTTTCTTGTTGATCCTCTGCGAACTCTCACTAACTCTTTAAGATAGGCAAAACATCCATCAAGGGAGTTGGTAGTGTTGGGGATATTGAGATCTGGATATTTTTTATAGGTAAAGAGGAAAGGAAGGTTTTGTCGTACACTCCAATAGGCTTAAGCGAAGCCGTTTATGGGTATAATGCCATTTCCCTGTTAGTGACTCTATGGTTCTTTCCCTGAGGAACAATTACTATTGTGTATACCAGAACCACCAAGGGCTGAGGTAAAATCATCCTCGTTGGTGTCACAGAGAGTTGTGGTAAGCCCTTTTAACTGAATACCAGCAGCCAGTTTATGATTGCGGGTCAAATAGCGAGAAACAATCTGCTTCTGGTGGAAATGGCACATCTGGACAGAAATATCAGCAAAGAGTTGTTGAGCTCCCGGCCTGCCATCCAAAACGATCGCTTGGAGGGTATATACCCCATGTGTTCCAAGGCAATCCTCCCTTGTCGATATACATCAATGGTCTCATGGGTTACCCCTTGAACAGACAGGTTCTTTTTGAGATGGGATGATCGTATGACGCAGATACCAGAGCTTCTCCCAAAAAAGGTAACATCGGCAATAGCAACGACGGGTTGCGGGGTGTGATTGTGTTCCCTGGTCGGTATATTTCGTATACGATCCCTGATCCAGTCTTTACCTCTCCTTTGTTTTGTAGAGAGTTGTTGAATCGTTTGTCTTTGATAACCATATTCATGCCAGATAGCATTCTCTATCCGTTTCCTGCGGGAATGATTCTGAAATTGCTTTGTGCATGCCATACATCTATAGCGCTGCTTTGCTTTGTATGAACCTTTCTTTTGTGTATGGTTTGATCCACAATAGGGACAGTTTTTTTA
>MVQO01000140.1 GCA_002067585.1 Syntrophorhabdus sp. PtaB.Bin027 | reverse complement strand
AGGGCCCATAGCTCAGTTGGTAGAGCCACCGGCTCATAACCGGTAGGCCCCTGGTTCGAGGCCAGGTGGGCCCAAATAAAAGCAATATGTATAGAAGATTGGCTTACAAAGATATTTAAACTCTTTTAAAGGGGGTGTACCATTAGGGCACCCCCTTTAATTTTATGGAGGTAGGGAGTTGGAACAGGAATTAAAAACAATTTATGAAACACAAATAATAGATATCCAGATTATGGAGAATGAAAAAAAGTTAGTTTCAACGCCAAAAAAAATCGAGAAGATGGATTCTGACATCAAAGCAATGCAAGATAAAATAAGCAAGGAAAAGGAAATTCTGGAAGAGCTTGAAAAAGAACGAAAAAGGAAAGAGAAAGACCTTGAACTTGATAAGGAAAAAGTAAAAAAATTCGAGTCAAAACTTTACGAGGTGAAGACAAACAAAGAATATCAGGCGCTCCTCAAGGAGATTGAGACAGCGAAACTGATGAACGATAAAGAGGAAGAAGAAATAATCGAAATTATGGTAAAGATTGAGGATCTGAAAAAAGACTATGAATCTACCTCGAAATTGTTAAAAGAAAAAGAAAAGGTGACAGAAGTTGAGAAAAAGAAGTTATTGGCTGAGATTGACTCAGTGGATAAAACGATTAACGAATTAAAACAGCAACGGGACAATCTCCTCTCCGTTGTGGACAAGACTCTCCGTGAAACATACAACATGCTTATATCAAAAAGAGGTGGCATGGCTGTGGTAAATGTTAAAAATGGCGTGTGCTTGGGTTGTTTTATGAATATTCCACCTCAACTTTTTATTGAAGTAACCAAGAATAACAGACTTATTCTCTGTCCAAGCTGTAACCGGATTTTCTACTTCACAGAAGCATCGCAATAGCAACATAATGGAATGGCATATTTATATCGACGGGGCTTCTTCCTGCAACCCGGGACATGCAGGAGCAGGACTGGTGGTCTTTGACGAATTCGGCAACGAGATCGGAAGAGATTCAGCTTATCTCGGTGAAATGACAAATAATATGGCCGAATACGAGGCGCTTGTGAGAGCGCTCTCAAGAGCTTTCGAAGCGAATATAAAAAGTGTTTCCATTTACACCGATTCGCTCCTTGTTGCAAACCAGATACTGGGCAAGTATAAGATAAAAAATACAACCCTTCAGAAATATGCTGAGATAGCAAAGAACCTTATACACACTTTCGATCATTTTGCAGTACAATATATACCGAGAGAAAAAAATAAGATAGCCGACAAACTGGCAAAGGAAGCGATTAAAAGGAAGGGGTAGATGGGTGGCCGCTTCGCACAGGCGGAGAGGAAAGTCCGGGCATCAACGGGCAGGATGATCCCTAACGGGGACTGGGGGTAACCCTAAGGAAAGTGCAACAGAAAATACACCGCCACCCGCCTCTGGCGGGAGTGAAGAGTTGGAAATGATCGGTTAGAAGGGAAAGCCCTTCGCACCAGACTTCAAACTGCCAACTCCCAACGCTGAAATGTATGTTTCGGTTGGTAAGGGTGAAATGGTGAGGTAAGAGCTCACCAGTTCCGTGGTGACACGGAAGCTTGGCAAACCCCATCTGATGCAAGGCCAAAAAGGGGGCTGTTGGAAACAGCGGCGAGGATTGCCCATCCTTTAACCCGGGTAGGCCGCAAGAGGTTTAGAGTAATCTAAACCCACAGAGAAATGGCCACCATCCCGCAATATTGGGAGACAGAACCCGGCTTACAGTCTGCCCCTCTCCTTACCCCAGAATCTGAGAACAGGAGTGATGAGAAGCAGAGGACCGGTCTGTTCCTGGCCAAACCATAATAGGACATGGTACTATTTCTTTTTATCATACCGCTAAACGAACAGGAAAAAATGAACACACAACAGGGGAACTGTTCGTGACACGGCCACTGCTGGCCATTTGTGTTATCTGCTCGATTCTGTTCTTTCTCAATTTGCAGTCTCGAGACTTCTGGGCCCCGGATGAAGGTGATTTTGCTCTGATTGTAAGGGAACTGCCGGACAACCACATTGTTCCCCACCTAAATGGTAAGCCCTATGGTGAGAAACCACCTCTTTATTATTATATTATCTATCTCTCAAAGGCTATTTTTAGTTGGTTCAGAGACGAAGCATCCCTGCGACTTCCGTCTGGGTTCTTTGCCATTATAGGTGCCCTTGCCCTCTTTTTAACCTTATACAGATTCATTAATAACCATCAGGCAATCCTTGCCACATGTATCCTCATAAGCACACCTCTATATTATTGGCAGGCACGATATCTTCAGGCTGACATGGTATTTGCAGTTTTCGTTTCTTTCAGCCTTCTTCTTTTCTTCTGGTTTTATAAGACGAGAAAGGAATACCTCATCTACCTGTTTTTTCTTTCAACATCTCTCGCTTTTCTTGTCAAAGGACCCCTAGCTACAGCGCTGATTATTCCTGTTGTTATTTTATTTCTCTTCTTTGAAAAATCATTCAGGATAATAAAAATAAGGCAACTGGCAATTGGGGTCCTCATTTGTTTAGCCGTAATCCTTCCCTGGTACATGGCAGTCTATCTCAAAGAAGGGGCTCCCTATCTTTATGAAAATGTTATTCGCCAGAATTTCATACGATTCTTTGATGCGTGGAGCCACAAGAGACCATTCTATTATTACTTCAAAACATTGCCCCTGGATGTATTCCCCTGGAGTCTTTTTCTTCCTCTCGGACTTGTTCAAGCGTTTAAACGCTTTAGAAGCAATAGGGAGATGAACTTCTTCCTTGTATGGTTTGTGTGGATGTTCTTTTTTCTGTCCCTTTCATCAGGAAAAATAAGCAAATATATGTTGCCGGCCCTGCCTGCAATCGCCACAATAATATCCCTTTCTTTCAAAATAGAAGAAAACAAATACAACAAGATTGTGTTTGCTTGCATTATTTTCCTTCTATTCACCATGGGCATGGGACTATTTTTTTTCAAACAGGACCTCTATCCGGAATTTCTCCCTGAGCGGATAATCTTCGGAAGCCTTTGCTGTGCTTTTGGGATGGGCCTTCTACTTCTTCGTACCAGAAGAATTATATATTCCTTTATAGCCATTTTCTCCTTTATGATATTCAGCTATACCATTGGAAATGCTGGTAATATCTTTGAAAAGTGGAACATGCATAAATCGCCAAGATTTATTTCTGAACAGATGAAGCCATATGTTCAGGATTGTACGCCATGGGTTTACTATGGAAGTATGCGGGGCGTTTATGTCTATTATGTGCAAAAAAAGGCTATTCATGTGGAAGAGCATGACATAACAGGATTAAAACTCGTTGCCCAACAAATAAGCTCTTTCTACATACTCACCAAGAAAAGAGATCTCGCTGAGGTGCACAAAGCCTTGGACAAAGTAGATATCGTTTTTGAAGAAAAGAATCATGATTCACCAATGATTTTTGCCCGCTATGCTCGTTGACATCCATCCCATGTCAATCCACTGATACCATTTTGATGCATAATGAAAAAGTTGGGCCTTTGCCTTGACATGCCATATTGTGTATGTTAAAAAAAGTACAAGCGTTTTAACTGGTAGGCTATTATGAGTAATTTTTTTGACAAACTCACCGTACGGCATCTTACCAAGGACGATCTGGATTCAATCGTGGAGATCGACACAAAGGTTCTTGGCGAGGCAAGAAGGGAATACTGGGTCACAAAAATAATTAAAGAGGCTGATACACGACCGTCAGATGCTTCACTTGTATCCGAAATCGATGGCAAGGTTGTTGGTTTCATTCTCGGTGAGGTCAGCGGATGGGAATTCAAAGTCCCCAACAACATCGGGTGGATCGACACCATAGGCATTGACCCTGACTATCAGAATCGCGGTATTGCTAAGGTACTCGCTACCGCCCTGGTGGCCAATCTGAAAACCTACGGCGTTGATACAATTTATACGCTCGTTAATTGGAATGACTGGGATCTCCTACAGTTTTTTCATGCCATGGGTTTTTCCAGGGGCGACATGATCAATCTGGTTTTAAAAGTATAGTATCGACAATCACAAGTTCACGTCTCAAAAAATAAAATTTCCCCTTATACGATATATCCGGATTTTTCAAAAGGATGGGCAGTTGAGTTGACTGCGGAAAGGGTTTAACTAACTGTTAGCCCTCACTCACTATGATCTTAAGCTTTTGTTTAGGAACTACTTTGTCACCTTTGAGGTTGTTTGAGAGCTTAATATCGGCTACTCCAATGTTGTATTTGCTTGAAATGGATTTGAGGGTTTCCCCTTTTTTGACTACGTGGTATCTCACAGGTGCTTTCTTCTTTACGCTTTCCCTGCCTATGCTCTCCTTTTGAGCGCTTTTCTTTTGTGAATAGCGGGCAAGCCTGAGCTTCATGTTTGGAGAGACTGTATTGCCTTTTAGATTGTTTGCCGCCTTCAGCTGAGCTATATCAATATTGTATTTATTCGATATTGATGCAAGGGTTTCGCCTTTTCTCACCACATGAATTACCGGGCCCTGCGTTTGTTGTCTTGGCCCAGATTGCGCCACCCTGACCTTTCCACTCTTAGCCAAACTCTCGCCTTTCACAGGTTTTGGTTCGTGACTCTCTATGGCGTTTTTTGCAAGTTCGGTTCTTCTTTTTGATGGGCCTGAAAATCGTGGGAGATTAATAACCATGCCCGGCTTAATTCTCAACTCACCTTCGCACTCGTTAACCAAATAGAGGTCATCTTGATTAAGCCTGTATTTCCTGGCAATAGAAGCCAGGGTCTCTTTCTTCTTCACTTTATAGCTGACAACATCTCTGATCTGTCTCTCGTGGCTCATTGCCACCTGAAGCCTACTGGTAAATGCCTGAATATTTGTACCCTGTGGCAATTTTATCTTGTAGTCATCCATGTTGGGAGGGGTAATTCCCCTCAGAATTTCTGGATTGATTGACCGCACATCTGCAAGGTCTATTGATGCGGATTTCGCCACTACAGAAAGCGGAGTCCCTCTTGGAACCCTGACAAGTTCGAACCTTATGGGCGCATCATAGGTAATACTCCCGAAACCATATTTTTCAGGATCTTTGGCTATTATTGCTGCGGCAATAAGCTGGGGGATATAGGCCCTTGTCTCTCGCGGAAGGGCATTATAATTAGAAAGCTCCCAGAAATCGTTCGTATTGTGCTTTTCGATAGCGCGCTCAACCCGTTTCTCACCCGCATTGTATCCGGCAGCTGCAAGATACCAGCATCCGAATTGATTAAAAAGATCCCTTAGGTACTTTGCTGCTGCAACAGTTGATTTTTCAGGGTCTCTTCTTTCGTCAATCCAATAATTTACTTTCAACCCATATCTGCCGCCTGTTGCATAGATGAACTGCCATGGTCCGCATGCCTTGGCATGGGAGTATGCCTTAGGGTTAAAACCGCTCTCAATCATTGCAAGATAGACAAGGTCTTCGGGCATCCCCTGATCCTTAAGTATTTCTCGAATGATTGGCACATAGTGTCTTGATCTCTTGAGCCAGTTACCAAAAACCTTTCTCTTTTCTGTGCTGAACCACTGGATATAATACTTAACAGCGTCATTAAATACGATAGGAATGTCAAAATCCTGGAATTGTTCGGGTTCGAGAAGAATGGTGATATCATCCTCATCGTCTTGCGTCAAATATTCGACCTTCACTGAGCCCACATCATTCTTCAGAACGAATTCAGATTTTTTAATCGGCTCAACCTTTGCAACTACCTGCGGTTCACTGGTCTTCTGTGATACCGGCCGCCCCTGCTGATGGTTCGTTGGAGGGCTTTGCTGGTAATTAACCGGTGTTGTCTGTTGGGCCGTTGAACAACCGAACAAGATGACTATAACGAAAAAAAGTACGACGAATCTTCCCATGATCTCCTTACATTAAGCAAAAATTATACCTAACTTTATGTAATTGATATTAAAAATTATGTTCCAACAATGTCAACAAAAAAATGCGCTTTATCAATCATATTTAAGAACTTTCCCCTCCAACCCTCTGTAACCTCTCGAAAAATCGTACGCTTTCATGCGCTTCCTGTTCTGAAGCTGAAGCTCCCTGATAATAAAACCATCTGAGCCGGTACATACATGAATCCCTTCCTTAGATATAGCAAAAATCGTACCAGGAATTGTATGACGCTCAACCTGCCCCATTTCACCAACAGCCACACTCCCTTCAAGAACCTTCAACAACAGACCATCCAAAAAGGTGTACGCTGTCGGCCACACAATAAAGGCTCTCACCTGCCGTAGAATCTCTGTTCCGCTCTTCGACCAATCAATCCTGCCCATCTCCTTTGTCAGAATCGGGGTAAATGTTGCCTTCTCGTGTTCCTGAGTTAATCCTTCATGGAGGCCAACTAAAGCTGTTTCACTGAGAAAATCAGGCAGTATTACAGCGGATCTTTTGGAAAGACGATCTGAGAGGGTAATGGCGTTATCCTCCGGGCCCACAGCTATGGTCTCCTGGTAGAGGATGTTGCCTGCATCCATCTTTTCATTCATCCGTATAATCGTGACTCCTGTCTCTGAATCACCGCTCAGGATCGTCCACTGAATTGGTGACGGTCCTCGATACCTGGGCAGGAGTGAAGGGTGAATATTGATGGGTCCGATAGAAGGAATATCAAGGGCCCATTTCGGGATAATGAGGCCAAATGACGCAACCACAAACAGGTCAGGCCTCAGCCTCTCAATGTCCTTTATCGCCTCATCTTTGAAGGAATCGATTTCAATGACAGGCAATTGAAGGTTCATTGCCTCTCTTCTTACCTCGGTATCTTCAAGGACATATCCTCTCCCTTTTGGTTTTGACCTGCGGGTGACAACACACGAAACAAAGGAAGCAATAGACTGTAGGGGTGGGACAGAAAAACTCGAAGAACCGAAGAATACAACCTTCATTTTCGGTCTTTCATATATTTCTTCTTGAAAAGGTCCTTCTTTACCGGACTCAACCGGTCTATGAGAAGTAACCCATTTAGATGGTCCAGCTCATGCTGGATCGCTCTTGCAAGAAACCCTTCGCATTCCATCTCAAATGGCTCACCATCTATATTGATGCCCCGAACAAGAACCTTCTTGGCCCTTTTAATATATTCATAAAACCTGGGGAGACTGAGACATCCCTCTTCGGATATCTCTTCCGAATCCTGTTCCACAATGACCGGATTTATGAGAATAATGGGTTTACTCTCTTTTTTTGTGCGGGGATCCAGCACAGCAACACGAGATGAGACACCCACCTGGTTCGCCGCAAGTCCAGCACCCTGAGCAAGGCGCATAGTCTCCACCATGTTATTGCACAGAATCACGGTCTCGCCTGTAATAGACTCGATTGGTTCACACGCCTTTCTCAGTATGGGATCCGGATAAGTTTTTATCTGTATGTAGGCCATGGCTATATTTGTAAACCAAAACGCAGTCTCAGTCAACCCCACACTGTCAGGAAACAGCCGCAGATCAAGCCCTGTACCAGGGTTTACTTGAAGCTGACCGATATCTCTACAGGCCCTTCCGGGCTCAGGCCCATGTACCTACCTTTGATTGTTGAGCCTGCCTTAGCAGGAATCATTTTTGTTACAGAACCAAGGGACAGGATATCTCCTTTTTTTAACGCCTTTCCCTCAGCTACCAGTGAATCTTTGATCCATAGAACAACATTTAGAGGATGGCCAAGAATTGCGCTGCCCTTTCCTTCAGCAAGATCAGCGCCTGTTTCATCTTTTAGAGTCATACTGAAATTCTCAAGCCGTTCTTGCCAATCCCGCGTGGGAGAAAGTTGTATGGGATTGCCCATGATGAAATAACGGGCACCTACGTTAATTGCCGCTATTGCAGGGCCAGTAAACTTGACACCCTTTGCAAAAACCATGTCTGCTGCCTCTATAGCAGGTATAACAGCATCGAGACTCTTCAACGCTTCCTCGGCAGTCTTTGCCTGGTTGATATCATTACTTCCAACCCTCACGCACAGATCACCTTCGATCATGGAAACAGCACCAAAAGCCGCTGGCAACTCAGCTCCACTTTTGAGCATCATCTTGGAAAGAAGGGTGCCTCGCACTGGATTCGTGACACCAAACGCTTTTTGCACATTAGGATTCGTAAGGCCGGCCTTGTATCCAACAACCTCCCCGTAATCCTTGCTCAGATTTGCCACATACTTCTCCTGTGTCTTCATTGCCTGGTCCATGGTCATCTGCGGGTCGAATTCTGCTACAGGAACTTTTTTTTGAAAATGCTCAGTAAGAATATCGGCAAAATCGGCAGCACCAGCACATGAAAACCCCTGAGCGCAGAAAAAGGCAATTCCAATAAAGGAACATACCCAGAGCCGTACAATTATATTTTTTTTCATTGCCCACTCCCCCTTATAAGTTTATTTTTTAATGCTGGATATTTATCCAAAAAAGTCTATCACGATCGATTGAGCTCTTCCATATTATTTTTTCCCGAACACCAATTTGCCGGCCTAACAGGTTGTTCGTAACGCTGTATTCTGCTTCTTGTCTTCCATAATACAACATGTAATATCCATTATGAACTGGCTATTACTGATTTTTTTTCCTTGAAGAGATATAATTTTACGATGAAATATCACATCGGAACCTCGGGTTGGCATTACAAACACTGGAAGAACATATTCTATCCTCAGTATCTCAAACACTCTGACTGGCTCTCATTCTACGCACAGCATTTTGATACTCTGGAGGTTAACTTCACCTTTTATCGGGACGTTAAGCCATCAACGTGTAAAAAATGGTACAGCACGGTGCCGGAAAATTTTCTGTTCTCTGTCAAAATATCAAAGTATATTACCCATATAAAGAGGCTGAAGGTTGACACTCATTCCATTGAACGTTTTATTGAAAGCGTCCGGTGTTTGGGAGAAAAGACCGGGGTTGTTCTGGTACAACTTCCGCCAGAGCTTGCGTTTGATGAGCCGCTGATGCGTTATTTTTTCGCTCTTCTCGACAGAAAGCTACGTTATACTGTGGAGGCAAGAAACAAATCTTTCATTGATGATAGATTCTTTGAGCTTTTGAAAGAAAACAACATTGCGTGGTGCATTGCAGACAGCGCAGGACGGTTTCCTTACCATGAGGCTGTCACAGCCCCATTTATCTACCTACGACTCCATGGTTCACAAAGGCTCTATGCATCTGACTACAGCGATGAAGAACTCAAGGTATGGAAGGACAAAATCCTTAACTGGAACAGAGATATTTTTGTATACTTCGATAACGATTTTTATGGCTACGCAGTAAGAAACGCTTTGAAATTAAAATCTCTTCTTATCAGCTGTTAGGCACTTTCACAGGTTTATTACCATCTCCTTCTTCATCTCGAGAATAGCCACTCCTTCCCAGTAGAATCGATTGTCTCCGAAAAAATGGATCCGGCACACCATACAATCGTTCAGGAATCTACAGGATGACTATTAACTCTGCTACCATGATCATTCCCGGTGCAGAGCAGTTCTTTCACCCTATGTACTCTGTACGGGTATCTGGAAAACAGAGATTTCCTGATGGGGCAATAACTCTTATCCTGATGTTCAATAAACCAAAAACGGTCAGGCTGGCATATACATTCTCCTACACTTATCTGGAAATATCTGAAGTACTGGAAGAGGATGTGTAGGCAAGTACCACGGGCAGTTACCCTGAAAGGGAATGAGGGAAAGCATTGAAGATAACCCGTCTGGCCGCTTCAATATCAGCCTCATACCTTGCGGAAAGCCTCTTTGCATTTCTC
>MVQO01000139.1 GCA_002067585.1 Syntrophorhabdus sp. PtaB.Bin027 | reverse complement strand
TGCACAAACCTTAAAGGCGATCCTTGTTTTGCTGTCAAGCTTTCAAGTCGGGAAAAACAGGAGTTGATTCAGGCTATCCGTGAAGAAGATTACACCAAGGCAAAAGAAAGTCTTTGCCGTTCTCTGACCATTTCTCTTCTCCAATATTATGAAGCCTTTGAACCGCTGAAACTCGCCGTATCAGAACTGTTTCATGCCCTGTTTGATGCAGCGGCCAGCGAGGAGGGGGTTGACCTTGAAAAACTCATAGAGCTTAAATCTAAATATGTACTGGAATGGACAGACCTGAAAGGTCAAGAAGCGCTTTGTTTTTGGACAGTGAAAGCGTTCAGGGAAGTTATTGAACTAATCAGCGAGAGACAGCGGGAAAGAGGAACAGGATTATTGAAGAATATCCTCAGATTCATAGAAATCCATTTTGCTGAGAATCTTACCGTTGACAGGATAGCCCGTGAGGTCTGTCTCAGTCCTTCACGCCTTATTCATCGGATGAAAAGCCAGTACGGCCTGACGCTTTCTGATTGTATCGCAAAAACCCGGATGGATAAAGCAAAAGCATTATTGAAAGACACGGATATGACCATCTGTGAAATAGCCCATGAAGTGGGATATGTGGATCAAGGCTATTTTACGAGGGTCTTCAAGAAATGCCTGAATAAAACCCCCGGCAATTACAGAGAAAGTTCCCGGTTAGGTTTTCCATCAAACCGCGACTCTTAACAGCCACTCGAATTTGTTCGACACTTTTATCCAAAAAAAGAACTGAATAATACAAGACACAAGTTTCCACAGATGCTTAAATTAGACTAAAGAAGTTTTCTTTTTGTTTGATAATGTTGAAATCAAGCATTTATGCAATAGTATTCACATTGCAACAGGGCTTGAAATAAAAAAACAATGGGGAGGCCTTCTTATGAAAAAATTTTTTGTTTTGATAATACTTTGCTCTGTTTTTGTGATATTCACGGGAGTGGGGCCTATTATGGCTCAGACGAAAGCGCCCTATAAGATCGGCGGAATATTCCCTCTAACAGGTTACCTGTCATGGCTGGGTGAGTACAAGAAAAAAGGATCTGAACTGAAGGTAGAGTTGATTAACAAAGCCGGTGGGATTAATGGCAGACAGCTGGAGCTTGTTGTTTATGACGATCAGTCCTCTCCTGAGACAGGCTCCAGAGTCGCCCAGAGACTGGTTTCCAAGGATGGAGTCATAGCCATGATAGGGACTGCAAGCGTTCCCATCTCCGGCGCTGTTGCATCTATTGGAAACAGATATAAAATTCCTACAATTATTGGTTCCGGTTATGAGGTTGATCCCAAAAAAGACCATTTTGTCTTTAACAGCGCCCACAAAACAGATTTTGCCGTGGAGCGTCCTTTTGAATATTTTAAGGGTAAAGGCATAACAAAGGTTGCTCTTTTGATGCCCATAGGGCCCCTTGGCGAATTAGGCGGTGGCCTAGCACGGAAGTACGCTCCAAAGTATGGGATAACAATAGTCGGTGAAGAGCGCTTTGACGTAAAGGCTCCAGATATTACAGCGCAACTTGCAAAATTGCGCACCCTCGGTCCGCAGGCAGTCTTTTCTTTCTGTACCGGTGAGCCTGCTGCTCTTGTAGCGAGAAGCATGGCACAGCTCGGTATGAATATACCTGTTCTCGTATCGCACGGTAATGCCAATCCCGGCTTCCTGAAACTTGTTTCCAATGTAAATATTCCAATTCTCGTTCCGGCAGGAAGGGCTGCAGCGCCGGAGTCGATTCCTGACAACGACCCATGCAAGAGAGTTATTCTTGACTTCAATAAGGCGCACCAGCAGAAGTTCGGTGAGCCTGCCAACTATTATTCAGCAGAAATGGTTGATGCAGTGGATATCATTGCGGCTGCGCTAAAGGTTGTCCCGACTGCGGACGGTGAAAAACTTCAGGATGCCATTGAAAAGACAAAAGGGCTGGTTGGTATGAATGGTATTTATAATTTCTCCACAACAGACCACCATGGAACGGTCCTTCAGGACATGATGGTCCTTACGGTAAAGGATGGAAAATGGCAGGTTCTGCTGAAGTAACAATGAAGGGTTTATTGCAAGGCCACTGAGGATATACATTTGATATTCTTGAGGATTAGGACAGATGACTGATTTTTCTCATATTGTACAGTTTTTCTTTAGCGGCCTTACGTCAGGAAGCATGTATGCCCTGATAGCAGTGAGCCTTGTGATTGTCTATAAGGTTTCCCTGCTCATTTGTTTTGCCCAGGGTGAGTTCTTTGTAATAGGAGCCCTTGCAATGGTTACCCTTGTCTCGAAAGGGCTTCCGATGCCCCTGGCATTTGTCCTGTCAATCCTGATTTCGACGGTGCTTGGCGCCCTCGTGCAACGCATGCTTATTAAGCCGATTCAAAATGCAGGCATCGGTAACCTTATTGTAATGACTATCGCCATTTCACTTACGCTCAGAGGGGCTGCACTTCTCGTCTGGGGAAAGGAGTCGCATATCCTGAAGCCTTTTTCTTCCGGCGCGCCTATTCCGGTCTTAGGCGCAACACTTCAGCCCCAGGTCCTTTGGATCATAAGCATTACAATAGTTGTTTTAATCATGATCTGGATATTTTTTGAAAAAACAAAACTGGGTATTGCCATGAGGGCTTGTGCGGAAAACCGCCTTGGGGCAAGCTTGATGGGGATAAGCACGGACAAGGCAGCTTTGTTAGCCTGGGCATGGGGATCCGGCATTGGTGCGCTGGCAGGGATGGCTGTTGCACCTCTCCTGTTTATGCAGTACGGGAGTGGAGTGATGCCCATGGTCAAGGGATTTATCGCAGTGTCTATAGGTGGTTTGAGCAGCATAGTGGGCTCTGTTGTAGCTGGATTGCTCCTTGGGACTGTTGAGGCCTATACAATCGGTCTCATCTCTTCAAAGTTTTCAGATACTATTGTGTTTTCCCTGCTCATGGTGGTTCTCATCTTTAAGCCAAGCGGGCTTTTCGGCAAAGGATAGGAGATCCATGTGAAACTGTTGAAACAATTCTGGTGGATTCTCCCTTTAGCATTCATAGCGTTCTACCCGGTGACCCTGGCGGGTGGATCTCCTTACTGGAGCGGACTTCTTATTTTTGTAGGTATCTATGTAATTCTGACAGTGGGTCTTGACCTGCTTATGGGTTACACAGGTCAGATATCGGTTGGTCATGCTGCCTATTTTGCCATTGGCGCTTATGCTTCCGGCATCCTGACTGCCAAGTATGGTTTTTCTCCTCTCGGAGCTATGGTTATCGGTATGGTTCTGACAGGTATTGTTGCCTGGGCTCTTGGGAGGCCTGTCCTTGCCCTGAAAGAATATTATCTTGCAATGGCAACCCTTGCCTTCAATGAGATTGTCGTGACCTTGATTATAGGCCTTGAATGGCTCACCGGAGGGGCATCGGGTCTGCGTGATATTCCATCGTTCAGCATATTTGGTCTTGTCCTGAGCAACCATGTGCACTACTACTATTTTGTATGGGCAATTGTAATTATTGTTATTGCGTGCAGTCTGGCAGTGGTGCGCTCACCTTTTGGAAGAACATTGGTCGCTATTCACAGTGATGAAGTTGCTGCCCGTGCATTCGGTGTTGATACAGCAAAATATAAAACAAGGATCTTTGTTCTTGCCAGCGTCTTTGCGTCCATGGCTGGATCTTTGTTTACCCATTATATGGGATTTCTGGCCCCTGATGATTTCGGGGTTCTCACGTCGATCAATATCCTCGTAATGCTTTTCCTTGGAGGAATCGGTACAATATTCGGCCCGATCCTTGGTGCTTTCTTTATGAAGCTCCTTCCGGAACTTACCTATCAGATTCACGACTATGAGTTATTGTTGAGCGGACTAATTCTTATCATTGTTCTTGTTTTTATGCCCAAGGGACTTTTTGGCATCTTTACTGCCATATGGGAAAAGATGTTTGCAAAGGCAGATAAATGACAGACAAACGCGATGCCATTCTGAGTGTTAAGAACGTTACCAAGACCTTTGAGGGGATTCGTGCCCTTGAAGATGTTAGTTTTGATGTGAAATCAGGCCATATAAAGGCTTTGATAGGTCCGAACGGCGCTGGAAAGACAACGCTGTTGAATGCAATAAACGGGATAATGTCTCCAGATAGCGGACATATTCACTTTCTTGGCCATGATGTTGTTGGTCACAGCGCTGACAGAGTTGCCGGCCTTGGTCTTTCAAGGACCTTTCAGCTTATCCGGATGTTTACAATCAACAACGCCACTGTTCTCGACAATGTACTTCTTGGTGCCCATATGCAGTTGAAGCCGACTCTTTTTGAATCTATTTTCAGTAGAGGAAAAGTAAATAAAGCAGAAAGAAAAGCCTGCGACAGGGCAATGGAACTTTTGAGATTTGTTGGTCTTGAGAAAGCGGCAGATGCCGCTCCCGGCTCTCTGCCATTCGGAAACCAGCGACTCGTAGAGTTGGCTCGTTCGTTAATGACGAATCCAAAGATGCTCTTGCTGGATGAACCGGCATCAGGTCTTAATGACACCGAGGTGGAAAGCTTCACGGAGCTTCTCCGATCGATTCGTGAAAAAGGCATTACAATTCTTTTGGTGGAACACAACATGAAGCTTGTAATGAACATTGCCGATGATATTGTCGTTCTGGATTTTGGGAAGAAACTGGCAGAAGGAACTCCTCAAGCCATCTGTGCCAACCCTCAGGTAATAGAAGCGTATCTGGGGACAACACAAACAGAATGCAGGCTTGAACCATGATGTTAAAAGCGGAAGCCATTTCTGCAAGCTACGGCAGAGTTAAGGTACTGAAAGATATCGATATGTCGGTTGAATCAGGCGAGATTGTTTGTCTTGTTGGGGCAAACGGCGCAGGGAAATCGACTCTTTTAAAAGTAATATCAGGAATTGTACCGGCGGGCAGCGGAAAATTTCTGTTTGAAGGCCAAGATATCACAAACAAAAAGCCTGATTTTATAGTAAAAGCAGGTCTCAGCCATGTGCCTGAAGGCCGTCAGATCTTTGCAGATCTTACTGTTCGGCAAAACCTCATTCTAGGATCCTATGTTCACAATTTACCCAAACAGGAAATGGCGAAGCTCTTCGATTCTGTTTTCGAGCTTTTTCCTGTACTAAAATCGCGATTGATGCAAAAAGCGGGCACCATGAGTGGTGGCGAGCAGCAGATGCTGGCAATAGGTAGAGGTCTAATGTCTCAACCTAAGCTTCTTCTCCTTGATGAACCATCCCTTGGTTTAGCGCCGCTTGTGGTGGAGACCATCCTCAAGGTCATACAGAACCTTCGCTCCACAGGAATCTCTATCTTGCTTGTGGAACAGAATGTAAATGCAGCGCTTCAAATATCGGACCGGGCATATGTGATAGAAACAGGCGCTATCGTGACTGAAGGGAAAGCCCGGGAATTGATGGAAAATGATGAGATAAAAAAGAGTTACCTGGGTATGTAGACCTTCTGCATAGAACGCAGCAGCCCGGTGAGTCTCTTGATAGGGGAGGTTACACAATGCACTACGATCCCGATAAGAATGACCATGGCCTGGCACACAGTCCGTTTAAATCATGCGTGGTTCCAAGGCCAATTGGCTGGATATCAACGGTCAGTCCGGAGGGGATTCATAACCTGGCGCCATACAGCCAGTTTCAGAATCTGACCTTTGACCCTCCCTACGTAATGTTTGCAGCGAATCAGAACACCCTGGGAAAGAGAAAGGATTCTGTTGTTAACGCAGAGCAAACGGGTGAATTTGTTTACAACATGGCTACTTATGAGTTGCGGGACGCTATGAACAGATCAGCGCCTGAGGTGCCACCTGACATCGATGAATTTGAGCTTGCGGGGCTAACCAAGGCGGCTTCAATCAGGGTAAAACCCTGCCGTGTGGCAGAATCTCCGATACAGTTTGAATGCCGGTATCATCAGACCATTCGACTGCCCGGCAACGGACTCATGGGGACGGTTGATATCGTGATCGGCCGGGTAGTCATGATACATATCAAAGATGATGTCATACGTCCTGATGGACGGCTTGACATTCTAAAAATCAGGCCTTTAGCCCGTCTTGGGTATTATGATTACACAACGGTGGATTCCATCTTCGAAATGGTGATACCCGGTAACAACGAGGCCCTCCTCACCGGACTGGAAGGCGCAGC
>MVQO01000138.1 GCA_002067585.1 Syntrophorhabdus sp. PtaB.Bin027 | reverse complement strand
TCTCCCCCGCGGCCTGACCAGAGGCCGGAGACAGTACCAAACAGAAGGCAGGAGCCTGCGCCTGAGCCATGGCCGAGGATTCACTAATCAGCTCATAGCTGTAAGCTCATACTGCCAGACATCTTATCAGAATCCGCAAAATGCTCGCGTACCTGGTACATGAACGCCTCCAGCCGTGTATCAATGTTTGTGAGACCTTGACCATCATAAGCGACATTGATGATGGGAACGTTATATTTCTTTTGAACGAGCCTCAAGACGGCACTCGTTATGGTTCCTGGCATGCAGGTAAAAGGCATGACATTGATAATACCTGAAACACCCTTGTCAATAAAATCTATGGCCTTGCCCACACTCAGAATAGCCTCACCTTCGAAGCTTGGATCGATATAGAGACTTGCTTTGTCAATTACGCTGTTCACCGAAGGCTCTTCTCCATACTGGATGAGTCCCATAAAAGGTTCTTCCAGTCTTCGCTCTTCCTTGCCCTGAATGTATTCGGTAAGAGATGTCCTTAATACATGAGTTATGCTTCTCTTCCTTACACTTTTACGTCGTTTGTTGCTGAAGTTGATATAGGAGATCCATTCTGTTAACGGGGCAAACCAGGCTTGTCCCCCGAGTTCTTCCACTTTTTTAATAACATCGTTATTACTGAACCTGTTACATCTGACGTAAACTTCGCCCACGACCCCTACGATCGGCCTTGGGATTTCATTCCTTTTGATTTGGAGGAAACGATTGATTGAATCATGAAGTGCATTGACAATCCCGTTATTGCCCTTTTCAATTGAGTAGGCGATTGACTCGATTGATTTGTAGTACACCCGTTCAGCATCTCCTCTTATTATCTCCATGGGCCGTATCTCATGGAGCATCTTGATAAGCATGTCAGTTGCTACAATGGCCTGCCAGCCCAGCTTTGAAAAACGGTTTCCTACAATATTGAAATCCTTGTATAGCTTGTCGTCCTGGTTGGGTGCATAGACGGGTACATTTTCGAATCCCATCTCATCGAGAATCATACGGTGAAATCTGTGGTATTGGCCGAAACGGCACGGACCATTTCCTGATGGCATGAGGAAGGCGCTTCGTTCAGGATCGAAGTCGGACTGCTTGACCTTTTTGACCATGTCCCCTGTAGTCAGGATACATGGGTAACATTCTTTTCCGGACGTATATTTCCTTCCCCAGTAAACTGACTGATCGTCAGGCTCATCCATGACTTCAGCCTCTTGACCACAGGCTCGAAAGGCGCTCTTGAAGGCAATGGTATGATCTGACATATTCGGGATATAAATTATTCGTCGATGCGATTTTGTGGCGACGTGCGGTAGTCTGGATTTTGAGATTGTGCTGTTTTGCTTTGCATTTTTTATGCTGTCAAGGAAGGCCTCGAGCCTGGTAACGATTCCGGCATCTGCGCTGTGTTCATCAATCTCCAACTGGAGAAATGGTTTGCCCCTGATGATCCTCTTAAAGAAGTGAGTTATAAAAGAATCCGGCCCGCAGCCGAAGCTGGTTAAATATATGCCATATACATTTGGCAAATCCTTTATGCTTCTTGCCGTGCGCAGTATCTTCTGGCCGTAACCCCAATACATGTTTTCCAGATCTCCATCAATGACGGCATTTTCAACGATAGGCATCATGTCCATAGGTAGCGGCTGAACACCCAGAGCCATAAGCTTTCTATGGATGTTGAGATTTGCCCCGGGATCTGCGCTGTTGTATGGCCTGCCGATTATCACCATTGCCTTGTCATTGTCATTTAAAGCCGAAAGTGCATCTGTTCCAGCTTGAGCTATTTTTCTGTAGAATGTTTCCTGAACCTCGAAGGCAGTGGTTAAAGCCTTTTTCACCTCTATTTTGGAACGATTTATCTCTTTCCCGTAGGAAACAAGACAGTCGAGTATTTCTGATTTGTTTTTGCCAAAATAGACAATTGGCGTATCCATCTGAACACCGTGGGCGTCAAAATCGATAGATGCCCTTATACTGTAAGGGATGGACTGCGCATAGGGACAGGCGAAGGAATTAGGAGCATTTTTTGAAGTCCCTCTCAGGTTTATTACGCTGGGGATAAATATCCGTTTTATGCCCTTATTGATGATATTGAGTATGTGGCCATGGGTGAGTTTGATGGGAAAACATGTTTCCACGATAATGCTCTCGACACCTTCGCGTATCGTCTTCTTGTTGGTAGGGTCAGAGAAAACCGGGGAAAATCCGAGTTCTGTAAGAAAGGCCTTCCAGAATGGCATGAATTCCCACATATTCAGGATCTTTGGGACACCGATAGGTTCGCCGTCAATCGTTCGGTCATATGTGGAGTGGAGGAGTTCGTCCCGCACTTTAAAAAGGTCGGGCATGTTTCGTTTCTCACTGCGTCTTACCACGTCATACTTCTCGCACCTGCTTCCATAGAAAAGAGGGCTTTCGTTTTCGACGGTCACTTTTCTGATTTCGCAGAGGTTCTCGCACCCTTTACATTCGAATGTTTCGATAGAATAGGGCCGCTTGCTAAGATCAAAACCCTTAAAGTTACTGTGGTCCCAGCTCTTTTCTTTCATGGCGAGCAGGGCCACGCCGATAGCGCCTGTAACGTCATGGTGGGAAGGCACTGTTATCGGTTTGCCGACTGTCTTCTCGAAGGCAGCGATAACTCCTTTATTGAAAGCAGTGCCACCCTGAAAGAAAATCTTATCTCCTACTTTTCTGTCACCAACTACCTTGTTTAAATAATTTGCAACAATCGAATACGAAAGACCGCTAACTATATCGTCTGTGCCTTCACCCATCTGTTGGTGGTGAACGAGGTCCGATTCGATAAAGACCGTGCACCTTTCTCCCATTTTCACCGGCTTTTTGGCCGATAGGGCGAGGTTTCCAAATTCCTCTTTAATTGAGATTCCAAGACGTTCTGCCTGTTCTTCAAGGAATGATCCTGTGCCTGCTGCGCATGCCTTGTTCATCTCAAAATCGACTATAACCCCATTGTCAATGCTTATGTATTTGGAGTCCTGTCCACCGATCTCGAACACAGTATCCACTTCAGGATCAATATGGATGGCTGCCTCAGCCTGGGCAGTGATCTCGTTCCTCACTATGTCGCCGCCGATGAAGTCGGCAGTCAGATAGCGGCCTGATCCGGTTGTACCTGCGCCGAGGATTTCAACCTGTCTGCCTACCTCGTCTGCAATCTCGGCGAGCCCTTTCTTTACAGCCTCGAGGGGGCGTCCTTCCGTCATAAGGTAGCGTTTTGCAAGAACATTCTT
Source organism: Syntrophorhabdus sp. PtaB.Bin027 (assembly GCA_002067585.1). Lineage (GTDB taxonomy): Bacteria > Desulfobacterota > Syntrophorhabdia > Syntrophorhabdales > Syntrophorhabdaceae > Syntrophorhabdus. Next base: position 28,933 of record MVQO01000138.1, on the reverse strand, counting down.
CTCCTTGTCGATTACAACGAGATTTGTGCTGATGGATCCCACGTCAACACCTAGATATACCTCTGTTTTTCCGTCTACAGGTTTCATGTCGTAGGAGACGCGCAGGTTTTCATTAGAGATGACCAGCGGCTCGTGGGCAGCCCGGACTTTTTTATTCATGAGACAGTCATTGAGGCTCCCGAGACCAAGGTAGCGGTTACGTAATGACGGTTCATCAAGAACGGCAAAAAGGGCACCTGCGGCACCCATGGAGGTAAAGTGCTGGGGTACAAAAAATTGCGTATCATTGAGAGAAAAGACGTCCATCAAGGCACGGCGCATTGCAGCATTAGCCGCTACGCCACCCACAAAGGCAACCGGCGCAGCGATGTCTCTTCCTTTGGCGATGTTTCCCTTGAAGTTTCTTGCCAGGGCGTAGCAAAGCCCGGCCACTATTTCATAATCTGGCGTTGCTATCTGCTGGAGATGGATCATGTCGGATTTCGCAAAAACCGTACATCTCCCGGCAATCCTCGGGGGGTTTGTAGACTTTAGGGCAACCTCCGAAAACTCCTCGATGGTAAATAGAAGGCGGGATGCCTGCTGATCTAGAAACGATCCTGTACCCGCTGCACAGAGAGCATTCATTGAAAAATCCTTGACGCGAATCCTTTCATTTTGTCCATCCTGCTCGAAAAGAATAAGCTTTGAATCTTCTCCCCCGATGTCTATCACGCTACGAACGTTGGGATAGAGGTGATTAAATGCCTTGGCAAGGGCAACAATCTCGTTGACAAAGGATGCACCGATAAGCGCGGCAAAATCCCTGGCCCCGGTTCCGGTGGTAGATACAAAATCGACCTCGAATTTTTCAGATATCTTTTCCAGGGCTTTTTTGCCCGCCTGAAAAGGCCTCCCCATGTGGCGAACGTAACGACTGCTTACAATCGTGTTCTCTTCATTCATGACTATGACATTTACGCTTACCGAGCCGATATCGAGTCCTATTCTGTACATTGGGACACCTCCATAGTAGTTAACTTGTAGTCTTTCACTTTCACCTTCCAACAGCTTGAAAGAGATGAGGTAGGGCAGTTGTCAAAAATGGCACGTAAGAGATGAGTAACACTCCTCCAAGGAGAACCAAAAGTATTGGCAGGATTGATCGGATTACCTCAGACATTGGAACATCGAACCGGTACGCAGACAGGAAAAGATTCATTCCTACCGGCGGCGTAAGAAAGCCTAGTTCCATATTGGCCAGGAATATAATTGCCAGATGCAAGGGGTCAATGCCAAACTCTCTACCCAAAGGGATTATCAATGGTGCAACCACAATAATGGCCGAATAGATGTCCATAAGGCAGCCAACAACAAGGAGAAAAATGTTCAAGGCGATGAGAAAAAGCCACTTGGAATGAATGGAATTTTTTGCCCATTCCACAAGCCTTTCCGGAACGCTGACGGTGAAAAGGAAGTCGGTGAATCCCATGGCAACACCAAGAATAATAAGAACACCGCCAACAAGAAGACCACACCCACCATGACCCTTGGAACATCACGGAAAAACTTCAGGTCACGATATACGCAAACCTCAATAATGAGTGCATAGAGAGCTGTGAAAGCGGCAGCCTCTACAGGAGTGGCAATTCCGGAAAAAAGAGATACGAGGGCCACAACGGGAAGAAGAAGCTCCCATTTGGCCTGTAATACTGCTTTTAAAGCTTTAGTTCCCGATAATGCTTCCTGAATATAGGTTGAAGGGTCAGATCGTATGCCCCACCACCAGGTGAGCACAAGAAGCAGGACCCCTGGTATAAGACCTGCCAGGAAAATACTGCCGATTGTTATCTCGCTGCCGATTGTTGTTGCCACTACAGCATAGAGGATTGGAGGAAGACTTGGTGGAAAAAGAAGGCCAAGAGAACCGGCGCTGGTCAGGAGGCCGAGGGTATTTCGCTGCGAATATCGTGATGAAATGAGAATAGGCATTAGGAGACCTCCCAGGGCAAGAATGGTAACCCCTGAAGCGCCTGTAAAAGCGGTGAATAGTGCGCAAACAACAGTGGTAATAATAACCGCCCCGCCCCGCATCTTTGAAAAGATCGTTTGGAAGATTGCAAGAAGCCTCTGTGCTGCACCACTTTCTGCAAGGAAGTAACCAACGAGGGTGAAAAGGGGGATAACCGGCAGAGTCGCGTCGACAGTGAGACGGTAATGGTTGATGGGTACCATGGCGATTGGTTGCCCGTTTCCCCAGAAGAGGATCATGGCTGCACCACCGAGTACCGTGAAGATTGGTGCTCCAAGGACTGAAGCAAGGAGAAGTCCGACAATGCCCGGTAGAACCAGACTCTTGGCCGACACCACAGTACCTATGCTAAGCATAGCAGTGATAATAAGAAATGCAACACATCTGATCGTCCAGGATGAACAAACCTGAAGGAATGTACGGCACGCAACGAGTGCAAAACCGAAGGGCAGAATTAACAGGATGGGCCAGAGGGGAACACCGTGGATCAGGGTGTCACCAACTATTTTCTTCGCAAGAATGAATTGTATGCTGGCAATAACTAGGTAACAGGTTATAACAACGGCGAATAAGTTTGCATAGACTGAAGCAGCTGTTTTCCATTTCCCCTGAAGATATGTTGTAACAAAGGAGATCGAGAGAAGGCGCCCCTTACGGGCTGCAATGACGCTTCCCAGCATGCCGACATACAACACGAGGTGTTGCACGAAAACTGCTGAGCCCGTGATCCCAACTCCAAAAACTCTCCGAAGAAGGCTCTCGGCAAGGGGTAGGGCCATCATCAGCCCTAAAGCCATAACAATCAATCCATTTTCGAGACCCTCGAAGATGTTTGCTGCGGTTGATGATAGCGACCTTCTTTCCTTTCCCCTGCAAAGCCGCGCCAGCAAGCAGGTACCAGGCCTCCGCCTGAAGCCTAAGGAATCTAAACTATTTGTTTGCAGTACTTTTTCCATGGTACCCCCTTAAGAGACTCTCTACCCTGTCGAAACTCTCCGCAGTTACCATTGAGCTACGGATTTTTGGGTAGACAGCCCTCACGGCTTGTCTCCATTCTTCATTAATTTGTGGCGATGGAACCACTACATGCAGACATTGTTTCTTTCTCATTACCTCGACGGCATCATCGCTCTCTTTTCTTCCTGCCTCCTTAATTTCCCTCCCGGTTTCAGCAGCTACCTTGAGAAATTCCTCCCTCAGGCCTGCCGGAATTTTTTCCCATACTTGTTTCCTGATAACTGCCCCACCGACTAACGGGCCCCAGTTGATCTCCAGCATGTATTTTGTAACCCTTGCGTACTGGCCGGCATTCGCCGAAAAAGGGGTTGCCGATACCACGTTGATCATGCCTGTTGAGAGAGACGAGAGGATATCGGATGGTTCAAGAGAGACCGGATTTGTTCCCCACTCTTTCATTATGTCTACCTGTTCGGGACTTCCTGCCCAAGTAAACATCTTCATCTTCTTTAAGTCATGGGGATACATAATGGGGTGGACTGAGAAATGCCTGATCCACCCTATGTCAGTCCAGAAAAGTACGATAAATCCCTTTTGTTCCATTGTTTTTGAGAGTTCTGCCCCGAATTTCTCCTCAACAAAGTCTACCTCGTCCAAAGACTTGTAGATCATCGGGATGTTACTCAATCCTGCCGCATCTTTGTTTATTTTTGAGAGTCCTACAATGGTCATGAGCGCTCCGTCTATGCCACCAACGCCCATCTTGTCAACCATAGCTGCTTCCCCTCCGGCCCGGTAGCTGCCAATGACCGAGAGTTTGATCTTACCCCCCGAGAGTTTCTGCCACTTTTCTCCCATCTTGAGCAGTGCTACGTGGGGGCTTGTTCCCATGGGCGCAAGGGTGACAAGGCGTATTTCTAATGGTTTGTCCTGGCATGAGACCTCAGACGGCTGTACCAGGAAATATGCCAAAGAAAGGATTAATACCAGGAGAAATACTCTTATTATATGTTTCATGTTTTTTCCTCCTCACAATTGAAATCCCCCACTTCAGTTGACAAAAAGCTTGTCAGTCCTCTGAAGCAGCCAGCGGGCTTTTTTTTGCATAATAACATTTGCCAGTCTCCACTCTGGTTTTGCGTCAGCATTTATTGCAAGCGCTCGTTCGAGAAAAAGTATGAACTCTTTCTTATCTTGCTTTGGAAGGGACACTGATTCCGCCATGGTTACATATGGGCCTGCCTGCTTGCCGTCGCTCAATTCAACTGCTCTCGAAAAATGCTTTCGTGCGTTTTCCTCCGGATTACCAGTGCCAGATGCACGATTCATGTCATAGGCGATAAGAAATGAATGAATAGCTCCGTTATCGAAGGATTCATCGAGCGCAAGGGCCTTATCAATAAGAGCCTCTACTTTGGGAAGATCGGCAATGAGATCCGCGTTGTTTTTTGCCATTGAAATGGCCCCCGCCCAGGAAACTGCTGTCCAGTATGCATAGGGTACATCACCCTTTTTTAAATCTTGAACAACTTTTTCCGGTTCACCGTGGAGTGCTTCTGCAAAACCAGGATGGCGGATATCAAGTGCTCTCAGTCCATAATCTCTTGCCCGCAGATAAAGGCGTAATGCCCGTGCACGTGTCTCCATAGCCCTGATTAGATTATTCTCTTCAGTTTCGTCAGCCTCCTGGACAACAAAGGCGAATGCATACTGGGTAAATCCGCTGGAGAGAGCAAGAAGGAGCCCTGTATGTTCGGGTGTTTCTGCAAGAACACTTTCCATGAGCTTGAGACTAAAAGGTGCAGCTGCCTTGATCATGTCAGGATCATTATCAGAAGAGAAGGTAGATCCACTTTTTGCTAAGGCGTCACCGAGATGGTTCATGGCTATTTTCTTAACTGAACAGCCGTTACAGAGAGTTGCGAAGATTATGAGGACAAGCAAAAGAACTCGAATGCGCCAGCAACGCAGGATGTTTAATTGCCTTACCGGACTGCTTTCATATTGTGTCAATGTTGTCATGCTACGATTATGGCTGAAAAAATGAAAAAGAGAATATCAATGATTAACGTAATTAATATCTAGATAAAATAAGTATTAACTATGTAAGAGTTAAAAGATAAGACTGAAGATTGACTTTCTTTTTATTGATATTGAGTTTTCTTCTGATATTGTAACGATGAATGTCTATTGTCCTGGGTGAAAGGTTAAGGATCGTTGATATTTCCTTAGTTGATTTCCCTTTTTTCATGAGATCTGCTATCTGGATTTCCTTGGGGGTAAAATTGGCATATTTGGAGGCCATACTCTTGATGAAGGGGGAAAGAATCTCGTTCAAGTTGCTTTCCACAATGTCGATGATAACCGTATCTCTATTTTGTTGTCCCGCTCGAAGCTTATCGATGTAGGGAAGAACCAGTTCCTTAATATTATGCAAGACCTTTTCCTCAAGGTCAGTCTTGTCCTCCTCTCGCTGTTTGAGCAGAACCCTGAGCGCAGCATTTGTCTCCTCAAGGCTTCTCGACTTCTTTTCAAGATCATCCTGGATCATCTTCCGTTCAGTGATGTCTACGAGTGTCCCTTCGTAGAAAAGGAATTTGCTATTGTTGTCCTTTACAGCTCTGATATTGACGCTGATCCATATTCTTTGACCATCTTTCCTTCGGCATATGACCTCAAAGTTGCGAACGAATCCCTGCTTGTCGAGAAGGCGCCGTAATTCGTTTCTCTGACTTTCATCTGCATAGATTTCGTAACGGATATCCTTGACTGCCCTCATGATTTCTTGAGGTGATTTATATCCGAATAGGTGTGAAAAAGAAGGATTTGCACTTAGAATTTCTCCATTGATTCCTATCTGAAAAATACCTTCCACAGCGTTTTCGAAAATGTTCCGATATTTTTCCTCTGATGCCTTGAGTGCTGCTTCCATTTTCTTTTGTTCAGTGATATCAAGAAATGATGCGATTGTCTTGTTTGTATGAGGAATTGATGCGATCGTGATGAGGACATCTCTGACGTTGCCATGTCGATCAACAATCTTCAGTTCATAGCTTCTGGGAGCTTTTTCGGGATCCTGCCTTCTTAGTTCATTATAACTCAGTATCCTCTCCAGATCCTGTCTGGCCACGAACTCAACAGCTCTTCTTTTGCCCTCCAGGTCAGAGGCTCGATATCCGACAAATTTTTCACATTCCGCATTGGACAAAGATATGGTTGTGTCATCTTCCATGATTATGATGGCAGTCCCTGTGTTATGGAAGATGGTGCGGTAATAGGCTTCTGAACTGCGCAGGGCTTCTTCGGTCTTTTTGTGCTGAGCGATTTCAATCTGTAATTGTTCGTTTGCAATTCTTAGCTCAGCAGTGCGGCCTTCGATGAGGGACTCAAGATTGTTACGATAAAGCTTCAGTTCTTCCTCATTCCTTTTTCTCTCAGTTATATCCCGGGAGACAACCAGTACTCCAATGATATTCCCATTATCAACAAGAGGGGTTGCATTTATTTCTATCCATAAAGATTTACCTTTAGAATTTATGTAACTCAGCTCGTATGCTGGCACAACCTTACCCATCATTACAGATTTGAAACTTTTTTGAACCATGTTTTTGTTTTCCGGAATGACAAAATTAAGGAAGCTTCTCCCGATGAACCATTTCCTTGTATAACCAGATCTCTTCAGGGCAACATCATTGACGAAGGTGAAATTACCATTGGTATCCAGTGTGTAAATGGCATCATACATGTTCTCTGCAATGAGACGATATATGTTGAGGTTCTGTGATAGGATTTCCTGAATATGTTCAGAGTTTTTTGCCTGAATTTGATTGTTATCTTTGGTGGTCTTTTTCATGAAGTTTCATTTAGTTCAGCATCAAACATTGTCCTTCAATCTTTGATGTTTTGCAAGAAAAATAGTGTGCTGCTGAGGAAGCATCAACTATGATTGCTATAAGCTGCTTTTCGTACTATTCTGGCTCTGCTAATGCTTCGAAGCCGGCCACAATGTCAAGAAGTTCATCGGTTATAGCCATCTGTCGTTCCTGGTGGAACTGAAGTTTAAGCCCTGAAAGAACGTCATCAATGTTCTTCTCGGCTCCTTGCATGGCAGCAAGACGACTTGCATTCTCGCTCGCGAGTGATTCTGCAGTTGCCTGAAATAAAGAGACAAAAACATATTGACGTACGATAAGAGGAAAAAGTTTTTGCCATTCCAATGTGTACATGGGCAGGACTTTTGTTGGCCACTTTCGCATCTTTATATCCTGAAGCCATTCAAGATCAAGGGGTAAGAGTCTGACACTGTGAGGACGATACTGTGACCCTGATATATGGTTGTTATAGAAAAGATAGAGCTGATTGATTTTTTTGCTCATCCACCAGTCCGACAGGATTTCGTTGATTTCCTGAACGGTCAGTGTAATACCGGACATGGAACCAGGCACCGAGAGCTCTTTATCTACTTTTTGATTACCATCTTCAAGGTAGCCTGTTACTCGCGCACCCACCACGACGCATGATCTGTCTGAAGGTTCACACCCGAGTTTTTTCATTTCTTCGAGGGCATAGGCGGCAATCTGTTCATTGAACTGGCCACACATCCCAAGGTCAGATCCAAAAACAACTGCTCCGAGACATTTTTTAGTCCCCCGCTCCTTAAGAAGGGAAGTCTCCTTTTCCCTCATGAGTATCTGAAAACCCATTTCAACAGTCCTGTTATAGTCGGCAAGTGATTCGACAGCCCTTTCGTACTGACGAATGCTAACAGCAGCGAGGGCTTTCATAGTTCTTACAAGAGACCGTAAATCTCCGGCAGTGCGAATTCTCCGTTTGAGTGTTTCAATAGAAGGCATACTAAACGATACCGTAATGGAAGGTTACGGTGTCTTTTGCCATCTTCAGAATAGATTCTTTGTCTTCAGCGGTCAACTCCTCACCCTTCTCTATGCGGTGACAAACATCAGGTAACTGCTGAACGAGGTTCTTACGGATTGTGGTCTGCGCCTCATCTACCGCGTCAATCTCAATATTATCGAAAACGCCGTTCGTCACTGCCAGGAAACAGGCGATCTGTTCAGCGACGGAGAGGGGCTCGTATTGTGACTGCTTGAGAACTTCACGCACACGATGGCCTCTTTCAAGGGTTTTGAGCGTTGCTTCGTCAAGGCGTGTCCCGAACCGTGCGAAAGCTTCGAGCTCTTCAAACTGAGAGTAAGAGAGGCGAAGATCTCCTGCCACTGCCCGGTAAGCTGCCAGCTGAGTTTTGCCGCCGACCCTTGACACGGATTTTCCAACATCAACTGCAGGAAGGATTCCCTTCTGGAACAGGTCTGGTGAGAGATAGATCTGCCCGTCTGTTATTGAGATAAGGTTCGTGGGTATATATGCTGACATGTTCTGCGCCTCTGTTTCAACAATAGGCAAGGCAGTGAGGGAACCGCCTCCAAGCTCTTCCTTGAGGTGTGTCGATCGCTCGAGTAACCGGGAATGGATGTAGAATATGTCTCCAGGGAAGGCTTCTCTGCCAGGGGGACGACGTAGAAGAAGCGATAACTCGCGGTAAGCTCGTGCATGGGCTGTAAGATCATCGTATATGACCAGAACATCATGACCCTTTCTCATAAAATACTCACCCATGGTAGTTGCCGCATAGGGAGCAACAAATTGCAGACCTGGCGTATCTTCCCCTGTGGCAAGCACAACCACGGAATATTCCATGGCCCCGTACTTCTTTAGATCAGCTATGAACCGCGCCACAGCAGCACTCTGTTTTCCGATAGCACAGTAAATGCAGATGACGTCTTCATTCTTCTGATTAATAATGGTGTCGACCACGATCGCTGTTTTTCCTGTCTGGCGATCTCCAAGAATCAGTTCTCGCTGGCCACGGCCTATAGGGATGAGAGCATCAACAACCTTCAGTCCTGTCTGAAGAGGCACAACCACAGGGGCCCGGTCCATTATTGCCGGTGCTTCCCGCTCAATGGGAAGGCGTTCAGTGCTCTGAATTGGGCCTTGATTGTCCAGGGGGCGCCCCATTGCATCTATTACCCTGCCCAGGAGTGCTTCAGTAACCGGAACATCGAGCACCCTTCCTGTGGGATATACCTCAGATCCTGCTTTCAGGTCTGCGCTCTGATCGAGGAGGACCACGCCCATACCTGAAGGGTCAACGTTAAAGACGGTGCCCAGAAGATTTCCTGTAAAACGGAGAAGTTCCTCTGATTTTGCACGGGGGAGACCTTCAACCTGTGCCACACCCTGGCCTACGGATTTAACTGTACCAACCTCGTCAGCCTTAACATCAGGTTTGAAGCTCTCCAACTCATGTTCGATATAACTAAACGTGCTATCAAGAACTGTATGTAATTCATCAGCGCTCATTCTGCCCCCTCACTTCTCGACCCCAATTCCATGGCTTCTAAAACATTCGTTTCTAAAGACGCCAGATAATTATCAAAACTCCAGGCGATCTTATGACCCACGGTACGGAGTTCGATGCCGGAAATGACATCAGATGCAATCTGATAGTCTATCTGACATTCATTATTAATATATTCTTTGATTGTATTGAGAATTTTTACCTGCCCCTCATCAGGTATTTGAAAGGCACTGGTAATAAGAATTATTCCCGAACCATTAACTGATTCTGAAATGAGACGCCGTTCCTCCTGGCTGAGTTTTTCAACGCGCCGTATGAAGACATCAACGATCTGCTGTTCGAGGTCCTTATCTGCAAGGTCTTTAAGCACTTGACGGGTTACGGCAAAGACCTCTTTTGTTGCTCGTTGCCCAAGATCCTTGAGGAAAGCAATTTTTTGTTTTTCTACAGTCTCATGCCACCGTGCCTGGATACTGTCAATCTCTTCCCGTGCTTTTTGCATAAGGTCTTTTTTAAAGGACTCAGATTCTTCCTTTGCACTCGAGATCATCTCTTCCCGTTGAGACTCGATGTACTGGTTCTTGAGTTTGAACATCGCTGCCTCATTCTCGGCTTCTTTTCTCTGAGTTTCCGCCTCTTCAAGACGGGATGTTATACGAGCCTCCCTCTGGTCCATAGCGTTGATGATCCTGCCATAGAGAAAATGCTTTAGGAGGAATACGAGAATAAGGAAATTGATAATTTGAGCAACGACTGTAAACCAGTCAATCAGCATGGCGAGTTCCTTATTGAGATGTCACATAACGCCAGAACGGATTGGCAAAAATCAGAATCATGGAAATGACAAAACAGTAAATAGCCAAGGACTCGATCATTGCCAGACCTATGAAGAGGGTTCTAGTAATAGTGTTCGCCTCGTCCGGCTGCTGGGCTATGGAGCTCAACGCCTGTGCCACTGCACGGGCCATGCCCAGGGCAGGACTTATGGAACCCACAAACATCGTCATTCCAGCAATAATTATCGAGATCATCCCTACCAGGGTCTTAACATCCATATCATCTCCTCCTTATTATAATTTGGTTAAACCGTCTCCTATATTTTTGTTCGTTCATCCGCTTACAGTGGTTGAACCGCTCAAACTACCGGAACTGTGTGCAAAGCTTTCTTTCTCCTCATGGGCTTTAAGGGCTGATGCAATATACACTGTGGAAAGAATGGCGAAAATGTATGCCTGGATAAGACCTATCAACAATTCGAGCACCTGCATTACAATAGGGAAAAGCAGTGGTGTAATTGCAAGGAGTATTCCTACAACCTTGCTGCCGCTCATGATGTTGCCGAAAAGACGGACGGCGAGGGCAACGGTACGGGAAACTTCGCCTAATATATGAAAAGGCATGATGAATAGGGAGGGCTCTGCAAAATGCTTCAGGTAGCCGATAGGGCCCCTGTCCCACATGCCGTACAAAGGAACCGCAACGAACACACAAACCGCCAGAGCCGCTGTTGTTGAAAGCGAGCTGGTAGGGGGAGCATAGCCTGGCACGAAACCGAGAAGATTTGAGATAGCTATAAATAGGAAGAGCGTTCCAATAAACGGCAGATAGCGACCAGCGTCCTGCTGACAGATTTCTCCAATCTGATTGCGCATCCCAACCACAACAACTTCAAGAAGGCTCTGCCAGCGCGATGTTTCAGGTTCTGTGGAGAGATTACGGGTGGCAAGCCATGACCCGACCGTTAAAATTGCCATGATTATCCAGGTGTACAGTATTGTTGCGTTAAGGGTAAAGAATTTCCACTTCCAAAGGACAACTGCATCAGGACTGATCTGGTCGAGGTGTAGTATCTCCATACCTTAAGCTATCCCTTCCTCCTCTGGAGGGTTTGATGGTCCAAGCCGTAACGGTGTGTCAGTATCTTCCGCATTACGAGAAAACCAAACATGCAGGCCAGTGCTCGTTCCCAGTGTCCGGACATAACGAAGAAAAATCCGGTGAGTGTTAACCCTGTTCTGACAAAAAAGCTTACAAAAGAGAGCAGAGCCGGTTTCTTTACCTTGACAAGGCCCTGCACGGTCATCCAGAGGGAACCAAAGTAAAACAGACCCAGCAAAAGACCTGCTGCAAATGCAATTGAGACATTAAAAGCGATCGATTCAGTCATTCTTGCTCTCCCGTTTGAGCCAGTACCACGCATGAAAACAGCCAAGGATAAGACCGGCCATGAGAAGGGTGAGGGTCCAGGAGAAATTAGCCGGCCATGCCCTGTCAAGCCATTTACCTATGGCCACCCCAATAAGGGTTGGTGTGGCCACTGTCCATCCCACAAGACCTGTCATGCGAAGGCCCTTCACAAGAGCGCTGTAACGCCGCTCGCTCCTCGCTTTCAGCTTGCGGGCTTCTTTTTTTCCTATTTTTTTGGAAAGATAATCTTCGCTCATCCGTTCTGTATCTCTCAGTATGCTACTTGTAGCCACGCTCTCCCAGTTCCATGAATCCCCGCACCAAATCAGCCTCCAGCTTTGCCATGGTTGAACGGGCTGATTTTTCCTGATCATCAATGTGTCGAAACACCCTTTCGACTGTATCTTTGAGTTGGCCCAACTCTCCCCCTCGTACGGCCCGTGTTGAAGAAACGAGCACTTCCGGTCCTGCCTTGACAAGCACGCCTTCATCCACAGCCAGGAATTCCTCTTTGCCTTCGGCAGAGACAAAGGACAGGATACCAGGAGCAAGGGCTGCGAGGAAATCAATGTGGCGCGGGAGAAGGCAAAATGAACCATTCACTGCCTCGGCAATAACCTTGTTTACCTGCTCATTTAGTAAAATTCCAGCCGGCAGAAGGATTTTAAGATTCATGAATTTTGGCCTCATGTATAGTCCCGATCATATAAACAGCACGTTCGGGATACTCCGAAAACTCATCGTTGAGTATTCGCTCACAGCCCTCTATGGCATCTTCACGGCTGACCGTCTTTCCTTTTAATCCGGTAAACTGTTCTGTCACAAAAAATGGTTGAGTGAGAAAGCGCTCAAGGCGCCGTGCACGATAGACAGTCTTGCGGTCTTCTTTTGAAAGCTCCTCAATACCGAGCATGGCGATTATATCCTTGAGGTCTTCATAAGTAGCAAGAGTTTTCCGTATTTCCTGGGCAACATGATAATGTTTTTTTCCTACAAGATGGGGTACGAGCATTCGTGAACCTGACTGAAGTGGGTCGATTGCCGGGAGAAGGCCCTCGCTTGCCCTTTTGCGTGAAAGCACTATTGATGCAGAGAGGTGAGAAAACGTATGAACTGCTGATGGATCGGTGAAATCATCAGCAGGGACGTAAACGGCCTGCACCGATGTTATAGCTCCGGTGGCAGTATTGCAAATCCTTTCCTCGAGTTTTGCAATCTCCGTCCCTAGGGTGGGCTGATAGCCCAAACGTGAGGGCAAATACCCCATAAGCCCCGATACCTCCATTCCGGCCTGGATAAAACGAAATATATTGTCAATGAGCAGAAGAACGTCCTGCTGCATATCATCCCGGAAATACTCTGCCATTGTCATGGCTGCATGACCAACGCGGAATCTGGCCCCGGGAGGCTCATTCATCTGACCGAATACCATGACGGTATGGTCCAGAACACCTGCGTCACGCAATTCACGGTATAACTCTTCGCCTTCTCGACAACGTTCGCCAATTCCGCAAAAGAGGCTTACCCCTTCATGGCGGCCAAACATGTTATGGATCATTTCTGTGATGAGCACAGTTTTGCCCACGCCTGCACCACCGAATAGGCCGGCTTTACCGCCCCGTTCGAGAGGGGCGAGCACGTCCACTGCTTTTATGCCTGTTTCGAATATTTCTGAAACGGTTGATTGCTGGCTTAAGGGTATTGAATCGCGGTGAATCGACCGCCACTCACCGCCTGAAACAGGGTCCATTTTGTCAATGGTTTCGCCAAAAACATTGAAGACTCTGCCCAGAAGCCGTTTACCAACAGGTACCCTCAATGCATTGCCAGTATCGATGATTGATGAACCGTAAGCGAGGCCCTGTGTGGGTACCAGTGCAATGCCACGTACCATTTCTGAATTGAGGTGGGTGATGACCTCAATGACAATTCGACCGTCATCGCCGGTGCGGAGCAGATTATGGAGGGGTGGAAGTTTGCCCGGAAAGGATGCGTCTACAACACTTCCCCGAACAGATGTCACAGTTCCTACTTGCGGATCGTTAATGCCAGATTTAATGGTTCTTTCATGTTCGTTCATGTACGGGCCTCCTCAAGCTCCTACAAGAAAGTGCGCATGAAGTGAACTACCAACTGGTCACATTCCAACGTCCTAACTGAAAACTCACAGAATATTTTAAAACGAATTTCTAACCATTTATCGATTTAATTAGCATTGATTCAAATTCTTGTCAAGGATAATAAAGAAAAATCTTTTCACAAATGATGCAAACTTCTGGTAGAGAGGCTCTGTGCGTTGAAGAGGCTACAGGTATCCATTAAAGTCAAGATTGGCTATCAGCAGCATTTTATTTTTTTCCAGCTATTATTTACCTATACAGAATCGGGAGAAGATATCATGAAGAATATCTTCGGGGCAGGTTTCTCCGGTGATTTCTCCAAGATTAAAGAGAGCCTCCCTGAGTTCAAAGGCTGCAAACTCTACAGGCTCCTGGTTCTCCTGACAATTTATGGCCCTTCCAATTGCCTCATAAACCTTCTGAAGTACTTCTCGGTGGCGGACATTTGTGATCAGTAAGCTAGCCCGTTTACCCTTCTTACCCATCAGTTTTCTGTAAATGCCGTTTTTCAGTTCTTCAAGACCAGAACCACGGAGGGCAGATATGTTATAAAACTCCAGACCCCGCGACAATATTTTTGTATTATCGAGTTTTTGGGGAAGATCAATCTTATTAATCGCGACCAGTATGTTTGTTCCGGCTATAGCTGTATAGATGTCATCGTCTTCTGATGTGTAAGCGTCAGAGCCATCGAGAACCCAGATTATTAGATCTGTCATAGGAACCTTATTTTTTACTCGATCAATCCCCTCCTGTTCAACAATATCTTTTGGTTTTCGGAGGCCGGCAGTGTCTACAATTCTTACCTTGATTCCTTTTATATGGAGTATGTCTTCGATAAGGTCGCGGGTGGTGCCCGGCAGAGGAGTGACTATTGCCTTTTCTTTAAGCAGCAAGGCGTTTAATAGACTGGATTTTCCTACATTTGCTTTTCCGATAATAAGGGCTTCCAGGCCATGCTGGATCGCTCTTCCTTCATAATAGGATTTGATGAGTTTTTCTACGTTTTTATGGGTTCTGCGGAGAATAGTCAGGCATTGTTCCATATCAACATCGATCTCTTCATCAGGAAAGTCAATAAGAGCCTCTATTTCCACAAGCACTCCTTTGACATTGTTCTTAATTGTATTTATCTTGGAAGAAAGCTTGCCTTCAAGATGTTCCACAGCACATCGCAACTCTTCATTCGTTTCGCTCTGAATGATATCGAGCACGGCTTCTGCCTGGAGGAGGTCAATCCTACCATTGAGAAATGCCCGTTTTGTAAACTCGCCTGGTTCCGCAAGACGCGCACCACACCGGATTAGGAGAGAGAGTATGGCCTGTTGGGATGCAAATCCTCCGTGAGAGTGAATTTCTGCCATGTCTTCCCGTGTATAGGTTTTTGGTGCTTTCAGAAGGACGCCATAAACCTCATCAATCTTCTCATTGCTATCACTGTTCGTGATCTTACCAAGATAGAGGGTACGAGGCAAATAGTTTTCTTTTGTTTTAGCAGGACGAAATATCTTGAACAACAGTTCGTGTGCTTTTGGGCCGCTTATCCTGATGATGCCGATTCCGCCCTCACCAGGCGGGGTCGAAATGGCGCAAATAGTGTCAACGGTTTCCATGCCTGTAGCCGGCACGGGCAGGTCTGTTGCTTGAGGCAGAGATGATAACCTTCTTTATGTGGCCATCTCCCTCGCTCTTTGTCGCGATATTCTTATTGTGTTTGAAGAGTGTATGGATAATTCTCCTCTCATATGGGTTCAATGGATCTGTTGTCTGGCGCCTTCCGGTCCTCCGCACGCGGTCTGCAAGTCTCTTTGCCATGATAGTGAGTGCCTTTTTCCTCTTTTCTCTGAAACCGTTTATGTCAACGAGTATTTTTGCAGATTGTTTGTAATGTTTTGCAATTGCAAGTCTCAAAAGGTATTGAAGCGCTTCGAGGATCTCACCATCTTTGCCGACAAAAACATCCCCGTTGTCACATTGTATCATGAAAAGAAGCCGGTCGAGCTTTTCGCTGATTTTGCTAACCTTGATGTTAAAATGTAATCCTGTAATTGTTGCCACATCTGTGAGGAATTTTGTTCCATACTGTTCAGGTGTATCCTCTGAAACTGGTGCATCCTCTGGAACTATTGTATTCTCTGAAACTGGTTTATCCTCTGCAACAGGGGAGGCTGTGCCTTTGATCCTCGCTGTTATTCTTATCTTTTTACTTCCAAGAAGGCCAAGTATGCCTTTTGTATCAACTTCCTTAACATCGACATCGAGGTCCTTTTCTTCAACATTCAAAGCTTCTGAAGCTTTTTTGATTGCTTCTTCATATGTTTTTCCTTCAATTTCTATAGAATTCATCTATGTTACCTCCTCAGGTTGCTTTCTTGTTAATATAGTATTGCTGGGCTATGGATATTACATTGTTAACGAGCCAGTACAATACAAGGCCTGATGGAAAACCCCAGAATAAAAACGTAAACACAATGGGCATGAGAAGCATAATCTTTTCCTGCATTGGATCTGCTGTGGTAGGCGTCATCTTTTGCTGAAGCACCTGGGTAATTCCCATGATCAGGGGAAGGATTCTTATGGGCAGGGCGTATCCGGCAACACTAAGTGTAAACAGGTCTTCTGGTGCTGAAAGATCGTTCATCCACCATAAAAAATGGGCATGACGGAGTTCGATGGCCCCGGAAAGGGCTTTGTAGAGCGCAAAAAACACGGGTATCTGGATGATCATGGGTAGACAACCGCCCATGGGGTTAACCCCTTCACGTTTATAAATTGCCATCATTTCCTGGTTTAGCTTTGTCTTGTCATCTTTATATTTTTCTTTCAATTTCACAATCATCGGCTGAAGCTTCTGCATTTTTTTCATGGAGGTGGAGCTTTTTACCGTGAGAGGATAGAAGATTATTTTTATAAAAATAGTGAGTATAATAATATTTATTCCATAGTTACGGGTGACCCTGTTCATCATGTTCAAGGCCCAGATCAGAGGTTTGGCAATAACGTCGAACCACCCAAAATCGATGATTTTCTGCGCCTGTACATCCAATGACTTTAGAACATCGGTCTGCTTTGGCCCAAAAAAGAGCCTCCCTGTTGCCATGCCCTTGTCCATGGACATCCGAAGGACAGGAACGTTGTTTTCTGCCTTATGAATAGTAAGAGGAAAATGTGAATCTTCGGAGGGTAACCAGATAAAAGCGAAAAATCCTTCATCAAGTCCTGCGTACGTGTATGTCTTGTCGACTGCGATATCCTTATCAATCTTGTCGATTTGCTCGAATTTTTTCCCGTTATATATGAAAGGACCTTTAAAAACGTATGAATTTGGATTTGTGCCCGATATAACAGTGAAATCCACCATCGCCTTGTCAGCATCTGTTGCCTCTACCTCAATCTTCATGTCTATAGTGTATTTATCCGGATAGAACGTATAAATCTTTCGTATCCTTTTCCCATCAGTCAAGGTTCCCGAAAAAATGATGGTTTCTGGTTTATCCTGTATGCTCATCCTGTTTTTGTCTGGTTTAAAAATAGTGCGGTCGTTTACTGTTGAACCGTTTGTGGTTTTAGAGACTTTCGGGGTATAGCTGTACGGTTTGATGTCTTGAACGAGTTCTTTGCCTCCAACTCCTTTGACCGCTTCTTTGTATTGATTTAGCTTAACACTTTCAATACCACCGCCAAGATCGGTGAAAGTGACTTTAAACAACGGAGTTTCCACGAGAAACCGTTGGGTTGCCTTGGTTTCTTCAGGTTTTGGTGCTTCAGTTTTGGTCAGGGGTACGCTGCCAGTGACTTTAGGTTGTGAAGGTGCATCGGTTTTTGTTTGTGCCTTCTCTTCAGGTTTGGCCTGAGGCGCTTCTTGCACAGGTTGCCTGGGTGCAAAATACATCTGGAAGAAAAAAAGCAGGACAATGGTTAATAGAAGCGCTATCATGGTTCGTTTTTCCATTACATTCCTCCGCTATTTGACCGGATCGTAACCGCCACGACTGAAGGGGTGACATCGGAGAATTCGCATGATGCCACACGCCAGACCCCTGAAAATCCCTTTTTTCTCAATTGCTTCTTGCATATAGCTGGAACAGGTGGGATAAAACCTGCATTGGGTGGGTATAAAGGGAGATATACAAGTTTTGTATATATCCAGCAGGCAGATTGCTATTTTTTTTAAAGGGTATGTACCTGCAATAACGCGTGCAGTTCTTTGTCTGTCTCCGTCCATGTTAGTCTTTCAGGAACCCGCTTGATTTTCAGAAGATTATTATGCCGATCCGGGAACAGGTCTTTGTTGAGCCTGTAAAATTCTTTCACCAGTCTTCTCATACGGTTCCTGACTACTGCCCCCCCAGTTTTTTTTCGTATCGTAACTCCAAATTTTTTTTGACCTTTATCATTTCCGTAAACCAGTAGTAAAAAGTGGGGTGTTTCAGCAAATTTTTTCCACTTAATGCCTCGAAAATCACCCTTAGCTAACCTCTCATCTTTAAAAAATGTGTTTGCCATGGGATTAAAATCAGTGTTATAGTTGATATCTACTGGTTTTGCCGCTTTCACACGGTGAGCTGTTTTCTTCCCTTCGCACGTCTTCGTCTGATAATATTTCTTCCTGATGCAGTCCTCATCCTTACGAGAAAGCCGTGGGTTCTTTTTCTACTCTTATTGTGCGGCTGAAATGTTCTCTTCATTCTCGGTCACCCCAATCAAGTTTAAGTTATTACTTAAACATAAAAAGAAAGGGAAAGTCAATAATAGTAGAGATGGCCAATGGACACGGGTCATAGGCGATAGAAAAGAGATATTTACCCTTATTTCATGTTATTGTGAAGCACCTTCGAAGATGGCTTTTACTTTTACGTTTTTCTCCATTATGAAGGTGCATCTGTTGGTCGGCTCATTCTTGCAATCTCTTCCCTTCCACCCGAGGAAGACAGAGTCAGTTTTTGGGTTTGCGGTAAGCGATACTTCAGAACCGATGCGAAACTCATGCTCACAACTGTCAGGGCAAGTGTCCATAGCTGGAAGCACCATGACGTTTCCCTGCCCCTTATTCTTGCATGAGATCACAATCTTGAGCCTTCGGGGCCCATCGAAGATGGCTTTTACCGATTTCCTTTTATCCATGGTCACGCTGCAAGGATAGGTACCAGGGCAATTTAAAGATTTTGGTTTCCACCCAAGAAATGTTGATGCTCCTCCCGGGATTGCATTGAGAGTGACCGGGAAATCCTGAACATACCATGCCTGACACGTATCAGGGCAGGAAAGAAAACCTTCCCAACTCTCAATTGTTCCTTCACCCCCACGCTTGTTGGTCGGTTTAACCTTGAGAAGAATGTCGTCAGTAAAAGGACAAACTTTACCTTGTTTGGCATTTGTTAGTGAAGCCAGGGCTGTTGTGTTTTGAGTTGTTGCAGACGACGTACCAGGATCTACAGGTGCATTTTTGATTTCAACTGCTGTAACAACAGCGGTTGTATTGAATGCATCTCCAAAAGGACAAGGAGTTACGGAACCGTTTTCATTCAGCTTGAGCACCAGGGCATCTTGACTGCCTGCGCCGAATGACAGAGCTGTGCCGGCCGCTACGTATCTGCCGTCCTGCTCCTGCAGGATTGAAAGGAGATCATCGCGAGACTTGCCGCCGTATTTTTTCATCCACTCAATGTTTCCAAGCTCGTCAAGTTTGAGTATCCATGGTGATGAGAGACCACCATACCACGGATCAAACGTTCCGGACACGATGTAGCCACGATCCTGAGTTTGTCGGATGGACGCCGCATAATATCGGCCATCTTCGCTGTACCTTTTTTGCCACTCCACAGTCCCGTTTGCATCTAACTTGATGATCCAGGCCGAGCTATTAGTGCCGGTGAATCCAGCCACAATAAAACCACCATCAATGGTCTGCTGCACAGAGTTTGCATAATCGTAACTCACATCTCCGATTGTTCTCGACCAGGTTACTTCACCATTTCCGTTCAATTTTAAAATCCAAACATCCTGGTTTACCGTTCCAAAGGAGTATGTACCTCCTGCGGCAATATATCCACCGCCTGAAATTTTCTCAAAGGCATTAATGGAATCAAATCCGCTGCCGCCATAAGTCTTTTCCCATTCCACGTTACCACCTGCGTCTACTTTGAGAATCCAAACATCACGATTACCAGCCCCAAACGAATAAGTGTTTCCAGCGATGAGGAACCCTCCGTCAAGGGTTGATTTCGCGGAGACTGCATAATCATCTGAGAGGCCACCATAGGTCTTCTGCAACAACACATTACCGTGTGCATCAAGTTTTAGAAACCATATGTCATAGTCGTGTCCTGCATTATAGGAGCCAACTACAACATAGCTACCATCTTCCGTTTGTTCAGCGAATGCAGCACTGTAATTTCCCGTACCTCCATAGGATTTTTGCCATACTATGGACCCGTTCTGATCGAGTTTTAGAAGCCAGGCATCGGAGTGCGAATCCATGTCGAGACCGGATGCCTTTGACCCAGCAAGGATGTAGCCGCCGTCTGCAGTCTGTTTAAGGGAAGCAACCGACTCACCGGTATTTGTACCGTATGTATAGATCCATTGGCCCTGGACAGGTGATGTGGGTATACAGAGAAAAAAAATAAAAAAGGTAAAACCATAAAACAATCTTGAAAACAGTCTCATAGTTGGGCCCCCCATTCATCAAAGATCAAGCTTCGGAAGAAGCTATTTTCTGGAAATACTTGTTTATTACACAATACCTCGTTGTACATACAATTATAGCATAAGGCTCTTGCATGGATACACTCGCAGTGAAATTTTTTTAAAAAATCAAATATCTGAACTGTTCTGGAATCTCAGTTTTGTGATATACAGAAAGGCGATAAGTAGAGGTATGTTGTCATTTCTTATAATGTCTTGATTTTTTGACACAAGACAGGTAAAATTCACAACATTTATTTCAATATCCGAGTTATCTCGAAAGGAGTTCACATGAAAAAGTATGAGCCTGATGTCATCAGAAATATTGGTCTATTCTCTCACGGAGGTGATGGCAAGACTTCAATTGTTGAGGCCATGCTTTTTCTTGCTGGAGAAAACAATCGTCTCGGCCGTGTTGATGACGGGTCATCATTAATGGATTATGAGCCTGAAGAAATAGAGAGAAAGACAACAATCTCTGCTTCATTCGCCTGTTTTGAGTGGGCAAAAAACAAGATTAACCTGCTTGACACTCCCGGGGATGACAATTTTATTGCCGATGCAAAACTCTGCATGAAAGTATTGGAAGGGGCCATAATCGTAGTGAGCGCCGTTGATGGTGTAAAGGTGGGGACGGAAAAGGTATGGGAGTATACTAACGAGTTTGGTATCCCCTCAGCAATCTTCGTGAATAAGATGGACAGGGAAAGGGCTGATTTTGAGCGGGCAGTCGATGACGTCAAAAAAAGCTTTCCAGACAAGTCAATATTGGTAGTTCAACTACCTATGGGGAAAGAGGAGAATTTCAAGGGTGTTATCGACCTTCTTGCCATGAAGGCATATGTATTTAAAAACGATGGATCAGGCAGTTTTGAAACCATTGATATTCCGCAGGAATTCGCTGCCACTGCAAGTGCTTACAGGGAAAAGCTTGTTGAGACTGCGGTAGAGATGAATGATGAAGTCATGGAGCGTTATCTGGATGGACAGGAGATAACAGAAGAAGAGGTAGAGAAGTGCCTGAAGGAAGGCGTGTGGGCGAGGAAGATAACGCCTGTGCTTTGTGGCGCTGCAACCTGGAATGTTGGTATCCAGCCCCTTCTTGATAGCGTTGTGAAATACATGCCTCCGCCAACATATAAAGCTGAAGTTGAAGGTATAGACCCGAGGAATGGAAACAAGATTACGAGAAAGATGTCTGCAAGTGAACCCTTCAGTGCGTATATTTTCAAGACCATAACCGATCCTTTTGCAGGCAAGCTTACCCTTTTTAAAGTGTACTCTGGTGAAATCCATCCTGACATGACTGTATTGAACACAGCAAACGATGAGAAGGAAAGGATAGGGCAGATTTTTTGGCTGGTGGGTAAAAAACAGAAATCAGCCGGGTTTGCTTCAGCAGGAGATATTGCCGTTGTAGCAAAGCTTAAAGCGGCAGGCACTGGAGGTACCCTGTGTGATGAAAAGAATCCGATAAAATATGAAGAAGTGAAGCTTGCTCCACCGTTGATTTCATTCTCATTACACCCAAAGGCGAAAGGAGATGAAGACAAGCTCAACATGTCTCTGGCAAGGCTGATAGAAGAGGATAAAACAATCAGGTATTCCCGGGATGAGCAAACAAGGGAGTTCATTTTGTCTGGCATGGGGCAGGTTCATATTGAAGTTATCGTAGAAAAGATGAAAAGGAAGTTTAATGTGGAAGTTGAGCTGAAAGAGCCGAAAGTTCCCTATAAGGAGACAATCAAGGGGACAACCAAGGTCCAGGGAAAATACAAGAAGCAGTCAGGCGGAAAAGGACAGTATGGCGACACATGGCTTGAACTCAGTCCCCTTCCGAGAGGCGCCGGGTTTGAGTTTGTGGACAAGGTTGTTGGCGGCGCTATCCCGAGGCAGTATATACCGGCAGTTGAGAAGGGAATCGTGGAGGCAATGGTTCAGGGGATCCTGGCCGGATACCCAGTAATAGACTTCAGGGCAACCCTGTATGACGGTTCCTATCATGACGTCGACTCGTCAGAAATGGCATTTAAGATTGCTGCATCAATGGGATTTAAGAAAGGTATGGAACAATGTAAGCCAACACTCCTCGAACCTATCATGAAGATGGAGGTTATTGTGCCCGATGAAAATATGGGAGATATTATGGGGGATCTCAATTCGAGAAGGGGAAAGATCATAGGTGTCGAGACAAAAGGACGCAACCAGGTTGTAAAGGCTTCAGTGCCTATGGCAGAAATACTGAAATATGCCCCTGATTTGCGGTCCATGACCGGCGGCCGAGGCACCTTTACTATGGAGTTTTCCCATTACGAAGAAGTGCCCGGCCAGATTGCTGAGAAGATAATCGAAGCAGCGAAACGGGAGAAAGAGGCAGAAAAGTAGTTGAGAGCAGTAATACAACGGGTCCGAAAATCATCTGTTGAAGTAGAAGGCCATGTGACCGGTGAGATCAGCCATGGCCTTCTTGTTTTTGTTGGCATTGGCAAGAATGATGGTGAAAACGACATTGACTGGATGATCGATAAGATCATAAACCTTCGTATCTTTGAAAAAGAGGGTAAGTTTGACCAGTCACTCCTTGATGTGAACGGTGACCTTCTCCTTGTATCCCAGTTTACCCTCTACGGCGACTGTTCAAAGGGCAGACGTCCCTCCTTTTCGAATGCCATGGGGGTTGAAAAAGCGCGTGACCTTTTCGATGCCTTCGTGACAAAGGCACGCAAAAAGGTTACCAAGGTGGAAACCGGGGTATTTCAGGCCCACATGGATGTGAAGCTTATCAATGATGGCCCTGTAACGCTCATTATTGAATCAAACAAGTGAAAATAATGCCAGCTAATGCAATGCAACGGGTTATGAAACCTGTAGGTCACAATTGAACATAGTTTAGTCTCTTCTCTTTTCTCTTACCAATTTTAACCCCTTACCTATCTTCTGATCTTCCTGTTGTTTCTCTTCTGTAACAGAGTTATAATCATCTCCAGAATTTGGGTTGCAGAACTACGGCCTGGAACTATTTTGATCTAAACTGCAAAAGAGTTAGGATTAGAGCCAGTCCAGTTCACTGGTTCTTTGTTTGCAAACGGTGAAAAATGGCTCCCACTGCATGATGCCTACAGAGTGGGTGGGTACTGCGGAAGAGATAACACAAGCGTCAGTAATGGAGGCGAATTAATGAAGAAGAAAAACATAGCACAGTGCGCTGAATGTCAATATCCGGTTCAGGAAAGAGTCTGTACAACCCCGGGAGGAAAGGCATCGACGGGCTGTCCGTCTGCCAGTAAGAAAGCCCTTGTTCAAAAGGCCAGTAATGAGTACAGGACAGACTCTATAGCAGAGTTCGCCCGCCAGGCATCCATTCAGGAGGGCGAGTGCTATTCTGAAAGAGAAAAAAGACCGTACGTTATGCATCCTGTTAAACCGAGGTTCATAGAGATTGTGGAATTTGCGCAGAAGATGGGGTACAGGAGGTTAGGGTTGATTTTTTGTTTGGGACTGGCTAACGAAGCAGGCATTGCCAATAGGCTTTTCAAAAGTCACGGTTTTGAGGTAGTATCGGTGGCTTGCAAGGTGGGAGGGGTTCCCAAAGAAGAAATAGGTATCCAGGAAGAAGAGAAAATTTTTATCGGCGGCCATGAATCGATGTGCAATCCCATATTGCAAGCCATGGTGGCTAATGAAGAAAAGACAGAGTTTAATGTTCTCCTTGGTCTCTGTGTCGGGCATGACTCGCTTTTTTTCAAGTATGCAGATGCCCCAACAACAGTCCTTGCTGTTAAAGATAGAGTAACCGGTCATAATCCACTCGCGGCACTCTACACTTCAGGCAGTTATTATGCATGGTTAAATAAAACATAGCTGGCGGCATAGGGGGGAGGCTAATGACATACAGAGTGCGTGGACGTACATTTGACGACTTCGTTATTGATGAGGAGATTATAAGCGGAGCCAGAACAGTCACCGAGGCTGATGTGGTTAATTTTGCTTGTCTTTCCGGTGATTTTCATCCTGAGCACATGAATAAAGAATATGCACGAAAAGGACCCCTGGGAGAAAGAATTGCCCACGGGCTTTTGATCATATCAATGGCTACAGGACTACTCAATCAGACCGGTGCTTTTGAAGGCACTACAATCGCTATTCTTGAGGTTACAGTCCGGTTCATAAAGGCAGTAAAATTCGGTGACACTATACGGGCAATCCAGAAAGTTGTTCAGAAAAAGGAGACGAGCAAGCATGATCGGGGAGTCCTCACATCACTCATCACTGTGCTGAATCAGGACAATCAGATAGTCCTTGAAGCTGACCTCGTGGCATTATTATACAGACGCGGTTTTGTTCCTATGGGAGGGTAATTCGATTTTTGCATTTGATCAATTTTGGCTTTAGCCACAGAGGGTAATGATAAATGGCAAAAGGTACTACTGGTAAACATAAGAAAAAGACGGGAACAATAAAAAATTTATCCAAGCATCAAAATGTGGAGAGAAGGCAGGGACGTAGGTTCTTCTTTTTCTGGGTACCCATCATTATTATAGTTTTACTGTTCTTTTATGCCTTTGTCTTCGACCCTCCGCGCTCTGTTGGAGAGCCTATCTCCGGTACAGTTCAGGAGGATGGACAGGAAAGGTCCAGTGGGGTGACCGAGAAAATATACTCAGTTGTCCTGGACGATGGCCGGATAGTGAAACTGGATGGTTTTCAAATGAGTTCTAAAGAATCGGGAAAGCGTTTGCTTGTTCAGGAAAATGTGAGCCTTCTTTTCAAGCGTAAATCCTTTTCTTTCGTAAAATATATCAAATAGAGGCAATGATCACTGCTGATAACAGCTAACAGGGAAGGAATGTCGTCGTTACGTCTCCTTCCTTTTTTCAGCCAATCCAAAGTAACAAGGTACTTGCGAGGGACTATTTCGGCCTGGATATCTCATGATGAAGTAGTTGGTTAGATACCCGGTAATTATGGTCCTGGTGGCCATTGTAACTACATTATTTGACTTTTTTCTGGCCTCAGGTTAGCGGTCCTGGGTCGGTTTTTTTGCTCCGTAGTCAATAGCGCCAATGGGGCAGGGCAGGGGTTCATTGCTCATGGACAATCTTGATTCCAGTACTATAGTACCGCCAAAACCAACCTCTTCAGCTAATGCTATCTGGCGGCCTTGTATATTCAGAATAGGATTACCAATTTCGCCGATTCGAAACACAATCTTTTGGAAAGGTCGAGAGAGCCCATCTGCCCTGAATGGTCCCCCTGTATGGAATAGATCTTCAACGTCTTCAGGCTTCACACGGGGAGGGTCTCCACCGCCAGGAATTGCGAACGTTACACCTGTCTGTGTCAGCAGTCCTCCCCCAGCTTTGTACACTTCTGTTACAGCAAGATCAAATAGCGAATTCTTCCATGTGAGAACAAGAGTCTCACCATCCTGGAGGAGGTTGCATGCAATGCTCCTGCCGGTGTCCCCATGTATCAGTTGAACCAAGGTACCCGCTGCCCAGGAAACATTAAGCGGCGTTAGGGCAAGGAATACCGGAAGGAGCATTGCCGCCAAAGGCGCCAAGGGGAAAACCCCTGACTTCATCTTATTTTACTGCGCCTTTCTCCTTGAAGTACTTATGGGAGCCGGGGTGCAGGAACTTTATTGCTTCGGGCGCCATTTGATTCACGGCTGACGCCGGTGTAAGTTTCGTTGCACCTTTCCACACCGCGGAAAGTTCTGTTGTATTGGCAAAGATAGCACTCACAATTTGGTACATCTTATCTGCCGGAAATGTGTCCATAGCCACAAGAACGGCTGTAATCGCTATTGCATCCACATCTTTGTCGAGGGTGCTGTAGCCTGCCTTTGTGAATTTTGTCTTATGAAAAACCCCGGGGTACGCTTTCGCAATTATTTCCGCTTCCTTTCCAGTAACGGGCAAGAGTACCATCTTGAGGCCAGGCGTAGATGCCAGGTCGATGATGGATGAGGTGGGCACTGCACCACTCCAGAAAAAGGCGTCGATCTTGCCATCTTTCATGGCGGCTACAGACTCGGTGGCACCCAGTTTCTCCCGCTTCATCTCCTTGTTCCAGTCTATGCCGAGCGCCTTGAGTACGTAGTCTGCCTGCTCTTCAGTGCCGCTATTCGGGGCACCCGTTGAAACCCTTTTGCCCTTAAGATCCATGAGATTTTTAATGCCTGTTCCTTCTTTGGTAACAATATGGAATGGCTGTTCGTAGAATCCCATGACAACGCGCAGCGGGAATTTTTTCCGCAGGGCTTCAATCTTTCCCTCATTTGCCCAGACTACGTGGTAGTCATAGGCCCAGGCTAATCCAGCCCGGTTAGCAACCAGAAGTTTTAAATTGTCAATAGCCGCGGTTGTTGCCTCTGCAGTTGCCTCAACTCCAGGCACTTTTTGTGTGATCACGCTTCCTATGGCACCTCCGAGGGGGTACCAGACCCCTCCAGTGCCACCGGTGACAATACTGAAGGAAAGCTTCTGCTGTGCTGATACTGAAACAGCGAAAAGAGCCACGCAAAATGCAATAAAGACAAACCCCAATATTGTGTTGCGATATTTCATCTTCTACCTCCTAAGTGTTATAGTTACAGGCTTTATATCTAAAACCTTCCGGAAATCTCCGGTTGTTTCCTTCTGTATTCATATTGCCGGATGAGTTCATTTTGCCTGTTGTCTTCTATATTTCGTTATATTCCAAACCACCACAGCTGCACCGATCACAAGGGGAATAAAACCCTGCAAAGAGAAATCAATGGAAGTGAACGCCATATCGATTGATGCCACTACAAGCAAAGCCCTTTGCCATAGTGGGATAGGGCCTCTCAGGAAGCCGACAATCGCAATAGAAAGGCAAAAAAGTGCTGCTGAACCACTTATTAACGCCATGACAAATCCACCGAGATGTGCATCTAAAATCAAGAGGTTCGCCCCCACTGTTGTTGCAGAAAAGAGAAAGGGAACGAGGAAGGCAGGCAAGGAATATTTCCAGGACTGCATCATGGCTCCAAAAGGGTTGCCGCCTGTGACAGCGGCTGCTGCAGAAGGTGAAAGCCCAACTGGTGGGGAGACCTCAGAAAGGACAGCAAAGTAGAAGGCGAGCAAATGTGCCACGTGCATAGGTAAACCAACCTTGACAAGTGCAGGTGCTACCATAACCACGGTCATGATGTAAGTTGCGGTAATGGGAAGGCTTAACCCGATAATCATGGAAGCCAGAAGGGCGAGAAAAAGAGCGACTGTCGGTATGCCGCCACTCAGTGACATTATGAGCCCTGACACTTTTAATCCAAGACCCGTTAACGTGAAGGTGCCCACAATGACACCGGCACCTGCAAGAAGCACAGCGACAGGTATCATATTCTGGGCGCCTTCAATGGCAGCCAGAATGATTCGTTTTGGTGTAAGCCACTCGTTGCGGTCCCTGCTCATGAAGCTGGTGACAATCACTGCAACGATTGCCCATATGGCTGCAGATTGAGGAGAACGTCCCATACCCAGCAGAATAACCAGAACAATAAGGGAGATCAGGTGATGTCCCTGAGTCTTTAATACCTGTCCGGCATTTTTTCCAGAGGACTCCGGTGGCATGAAATTGTGCTTTCTTGCTTCCAGCTCAACAACAAAGAAGGTTCCCAGATAATAGAGCAGGGTGGGCACAGTGACCATGATCACCACATCCCAAAATGATACGTTCAGGAACTGCATGATTAGGAAGGCAGCTGCCCCCATGAGCGGAGGTGAGATGACTGCGCCGATTCCACCGGCAGCAATCAAGCCGGCAGCCATGTTTGGGGTGTACCCTGCTCTTTTAAGGATTGGCCACATGACTGGTGCGACTGACATGGTGGTTGCCACGCCGCTGCCCTGGGGCCCGCCTAATAGGGCC
Source organism: Syntrophorhabdus sp. PtaB.Bin027 (assembly GCA_002067585.1). GTDB lineage: Bacteria > Desulfobacterota > Syntrophorhabdia > Syntrophorhabdales > Syntrophorhabdaceae > Syntrophorhabdus. The sequence continues at coordinate 693 of MVQO01000138.1, read as the reverse complement.
GTTGTGATTACGGCTCCTCGGCCGGCGCTGGCAGCATGTCGACCCATAATGGCAAGGGAAAGGTCCATCCAAAAAGAGCCTGCACCTGCAACATCCATGAAGGTGCCATAAACAACAAAAAGGGTTACAAAGGAGACGCTCACCGAAAGGGGGACCCCGAACATACCCTCGAGCGTCATATACATGTGACCCACAATCCGGTCAAGCTCATATCCTCTGTGCGCCAGAGGGCCCGGGAAGAATTGACCGAGCCAGCAATAAAGAAAAAAACCAACCAGGACCAGGGTAAAAGTCATGCCTACAACCCGGCGGGAAAGTTCAGCTAAAAGTATAATGGCTATGAGGCCAAAATAAAAGTCGGGTGGATCAGGGAGAGTCGAGCGCCGTATAAATTGATCTACATCACACAACGCCCATACAATGGTAGCTACGCCGAGCGCAGCGAGGATAACATCTGCTATCCATCCTTTCGGAAAGGATTTTTTTAGCATGGGGTAAGCTGGAAAGGCGAGTGCAAAAATAAGCCCCATATGTACCATACGGAAAATATACGTCTCAATCGGTGTGACAGCCCCATAAAGGGACCATCCCACAAAAGCAACATAAAAAATACCCATTACCCAGGCGCTTACACCTTTTATTTCACGCACCGTTTAAATCCTCCTTAAGTTGAACGGAAGAATAATAACGAAA
>MVQO01000137.1 GCA_002067585.1 Syntrophorhabdus sp. PtaB.Bin027 | reverse complement strand
CTCGCCTTTCGCCCATTCATGCATTCTATTGTGAGGTGAACATGAATTACCCCGTTTACAGGCCTCGCCGGTTAAGGAAAAATGAGAAATTCAGAAACATGATTCAGGAAACAGAGCTATCCCCGAACCATCTTATTTACCCTGTCTTCGTAAAGGAAATGGCCGAGAAAAAGGTTCCCATCCCTGCCATGCCAGATGTGTATCAGTTCTCGGTTGAAGGGCTTCCCCAAGAGATAGAGGAGGTTGCGAGTCTTTCCATTCCTGGAGTTCTTCTTTTTGGTATCCCGGAGAAGAAAGATGAAGTGGGAAGCGGTGCCTATGCTGAAGATGGGGTTGTTCAAAAGGCGGTTCGTGTTATAAAGAAGCTCTTCGGCAGCGACATCATGGTAATAACTGATGTGTGCATGTGTGAATACACAAATCACGGTCATTGCGGGGTTATCAAGGACGGTGATGTTGATAATGACGAAACTCTCAAGCTCCTTGCCAGAAGCGCCCACTCACACGTTGTTGCCGGTGCTGACATGGTAGCCCCTTCTGACATGATGGATGGGAGGGTAAAGGCCATTAGGGAGACCCTTGATATTAGCGGATTCAGCACTATCCCTATCATGAGCTATGCTGCAAAGTACGCCTCAGCACTTTACGGCCCTTTCAGGGAGGCGGCAGAGTCAGCCCCCCAGTTTGGTGACCGGCGCGGATATCAGATGGATCCCCCAAACCAGAGAGAAGCCCTCCGGGAGATCAGACTCGATATTCAGGAAGGTGCTGACATCATCATGGTAAAGCCTGCACTCTTTTATCTCGATGTCCTTTCCATGGCAAAGCAAGAATTTAATATCCCTCTCGCAGCTTATTCAGTAAGTGGCGAGTATACAATGATCAAACTCGCCGCATCAAAAGGATACCTTGACTATGAACGGGCTGTTGTCGAGGCAAACACCTCAATACGGAGAGCAGGTGCTGATATAATCATAACCTATTTTGCAAAGGACCTTGCCGGATGGTACAAAACACTCTGAGAATGGTTGCATGGGAACTTACCCGCAACTGCAACCTCAACTGTGTCCACTGCAGGGCAGCGGCATCTAAAGGTCCCCACAAAGGAGAATTGACCTTTGCCGAGTGCAAACGTATCCTCGACCAGATTGCCGGGTTTGCCTCCCCAACAATCATCCTTACGGGTGGTGAACCGCTCATGCGGGACGACATCTTCGAAATCATTGAGTACGGAAATAAGCAGGGTCTCAGGCTTGTTATAGCCATAAACGGTACCCTCCTCACCGAGGAAAAGGCCATGAAGCTCAGGGATGGTGGAATCAAGCGGGTAAGCCTTAGCCTCGATGGCAAGGATGCGAAAGCCCACGATGCCTTCAGGGGGGTAGACGGATCCTACAACTCTGTTATGAAGGCAGCAGATATTTTGAATGCAACAGGCCTTCCTTTCCAGATCAACACAACCGTAACACGCTTCAATGTAAGTGATCTTTTCGAAATTTATAATCTGGTAAAATTAATAGGCGCAGTTGCATGGCATGTTTTTCTTCTTGTTCCTGTTGGCCGGGGTAAAGATCTCAAAGGTAAAGAATTAGATGCGATGGCATATGAGGATGTCCTGAACTGGTTGTACGATATTGAGTCCAGAAATGAGCTAGAGATGAAGGTAACCTGTGCACCCCATTACTACCGAATTGTAAAAGAACGGGGGAGTATTCCGAAGAGCGCTGGATGCCTTGCCGGAAAAAGCTTCATGTTTATATCGCACAAAGGTATTGCTCAACCCTGCGGCTACCTTGAAATCTCATCAGGAGATGTGCGGGCCCATGGCGTTAAAAAAGTCTGGGAAGAATCTCCAGTATTCAATCAGCTGAGAGACATCTCTTCGTACAGAGGAAAATGCGGTGGATGTCGCTATCTTAAGATTTGCAGTGGATGTCGTGCCCGTGCGTACGAACTCCATGGTGATTTCCTGCAGGAGGAACCTTACTGCTCGTACGGTCACCCTGCGGAAGAGTAAGCGATTGATTTAAATCACTCACCGGAAGGGTCATAGTTTTCAACAGAGCCAGATGTGATAAATATAAACGCATTCGCTTACCAGTGACAACTGGATCCATGAACGAAAGAAACCTGACACGTGAGAGATGATGATGGAGGGAATTGATCACACCACATCATGGACTGCACAGATAACATGCATGAAATGGACAATATCAGTCCTTTTCATAATATGGTTGTTGATAACCCCCCAACCATCGTCTGGTGCGCGGCCACTTGTGACAGATGATACAGATACTGCGGGCAAGGGAAAGGCCCAGATAGAACTTGGTGTTGAGATATTCACATGGCAGGATCGGGAAAGGGGAATAAAGACCAGGGAAACAGGTACAGAAATATCTTCAACCTTTACCTATGGCGTAGCAGATCATCTCGATCTGGTCGTGGGGATCCCTTATGTTTGGGGTGCTATGGAAAAGAATGGCCAGACCACATTTGATGCGGATCGGCTCTCTGATATCTCACTTGAAGTTAAATGGCGCTTCTATGAGAATAAAGTGTTTCAAGTTGCTTTTAAGCCGGGGTTAACCCTTCCTACAGGTAACCACAGGAAAGAATTCGGAACAGGCAGACCAACCTATGGTCTCGTGTTTATTGCCAGTAAAGAGATGGGAGACATGGGCTTTCATTTCAACTCCTGTTACACAAGAAATGAAAACAAGGTTGATAAACGAGTTAACCTCTGGTCTGCTTCTGTGGCAGCCACGTATGAGGCGATAAAAGGACTGAATTTGGTAGGCAATGTGGGACTCAAACATAATACAGACCCCGCAATTAAAACAGCTCCTGCATTCTGGCTGGCGGGCTTTAATTATTCTTTCAATGACTACTTTACAATAGATGGAGCCCTTAAATTCCGTCTTAACAGGCAAGAGGCTGACCGTGCCATGATAGCTGGAATAACCATACGCTTTTGAGGTAAAAAACAGGTTC
>MVQO01000136.1 GCA_002067585.1 Syntrophorhabdus sp. PtaB.Bin027 | reverse complement strand
CGGCAACATGGAGTATTCAGCGGTAAGCCAGCCTTTCCCGGAGTTTCGCAGAAAGGGGGGTACCTTTTCCTCCACACTCACCCCACAAATCACCTTTGTCTCTCCCATCTCTACAAGTACAGAGCCCTCGGGATACTTAAGGAAGCTCTTGGATATCTTCAGTTCTCTTATTTTGTCATTCGGTCTGTTGTTATCTCTCATCCTTCATACCTCGCTTAAAATACCTTTGCATACCTTCGTGGAGCCGGGCAAACACCTCAAGCGTTTTCTCGGGTGTAAAGCTTATTTTCAGGAAAACACCGGGCATGTCAACCCCGAGCAGCGGGAAAAGAGGGAACTCTTTGATCCCCTTATCAAACACAGAGGCGAGCGATGATGACAGCTCCCGCGATTCATTCGCGTAAAGGGCAGGCAGTTCATCGATGGCCAGTATAGTGCCCTTCCCTCTTTTTGCCCTTGTGATCGCCACCATCACCTGGTCTTTCTCGCCTACGCCAAAATCCATGGCTAAAAAGGCCGAGGCTTTTAACTTGTTGATACGATTGACTATTTCCACGTGTTTTTCGATGTTGTCCGCCCCATCAAATATGCTTATTCTGTACCCTTTCGCACCGAGGTACCTTTTCAATTGATCCCAGGCAACACCATCTTTTGCCCCGAGACGATAAAATACAATATGTTCGTTCCCATGGGAATAGAAAACTGGTGCAAAGAAAAAAATAACTATGAGAATGAATGTTTTTATGCGCACAAAGCATTACCCTTTATAGCTATTGGAAGCTTGCATGCTTGCTTAAACCAGAGGGAAGAAGGAAGCCCGGTTGCCATTCACGCATTTTCCGCTCCGCCTTTCGTGTTCCACAGTTGTCTTTTCCCATGACCCTTTACCTATAACCTGGCTTTTTGATACATTTCAACATTTCAAGAACGTCCCCGAAGTTTTATCGGGTTTCCATGATGTAGTGTTCCAAACTAACGGCGGCCAGTGCGCCATCTCCCACCGCTGTGGTTATCTGCCGCAGAGGCTTCTTTCTCGCATCCCCGGCAACATACAGGCCTGCTGTTTTTGTGGCCAGGTTTTCATCAGTGACAATAAAACCTGCCCCATCCCTCTCCACAAGGTTACCAAGGAACTGTGTATTCGGTCGGGCACCCACATAGACAAACACACCATCAACCTTTACGCGGGAGTGCTCATGGGTTTTTGTATCTTCAATCAGTATGGATTCCACCTGATCCTTTCCTTCAATTTCAACAGGAACCTTGT
>MVQO01000135.1 GCA_002067585.1 Syntrophorhabdus sp. PtaB.Bin027 | reverse complement strand
GTTAAAATACGATAAAATTGATAAAGAACTTTCAACAGGTTGATCTGTGCAACAACAAAGTCTGGCAAATGAAGAAATTAGAGATAAGATAGATCTCATCACTGACTCTCTCGGAAAGCACCTGCAAGGAAAAGAGACATCCCTGAGGCTTTCACTCATCTCTTTTTTTTCCGGGGGGCATCTACTTATCGAAGATCTCCCCGGCCTTGGCAAAACTACCCTCGCCATAGGCATTGCCAGAGCTTTGGGTTTGAGTTTTGGAAGGATACAATGCACCAGCGACCTTCTCCCCACAGATATAACAGGACTTTCGATTTATAACAAGGCAACTGGGGAGTTCAGGTTTCACCGGGGGCCCATCTTTAACAACATCGTCCTTTGTGATGAGATTAATCGGGCAACACCTAAAACACAGAGTGCCCTTCTTGAATCTATGGCTGAAAAACAGGTGACTATAGAAGGAAAAACGTACAGACTTCCCGATATATTCTGTGTTATAGCTACCCAAAATCCTGTTGAACATTATGGTACTTTTCCGCTGCCTGAGTCACAATTGGACCGGTTTATGATGAAAATCAGTATCGGCTACCCGTCCCACAAGGCTGAGAAAATGATTCTGAGAATCGGAAGCACACAGGAAATCCTCCATACTATTGAGCCGGTAATGGATCCTGCAGAGGTCAAGCTCGTTCAGGAAGAAATTGAAAAAAACATCTATGTATCTGACAGGATACTGGACTATGTTCTCGCCATAGTTCATGGCACAAGACAGAATGACTTTCTTACTGCCGGCCTCTCAACACGGGGTGCCCTTACCATCATCAACACAGCAAAAACCAGTGCCTACTTCCATGGACGTGATTTTGTGATCCCTGAGGATATCAAGGAACTTGCAGAATTCACCATACCCCACAGGGTTATTTTTAAGGAGGAATACGAGAATACAGACAAGAGGGAGATCATAAAATCTTTCATCGAGGAAATCCCAACCCCCGCGTAATAAAGATTACCCGTGCAGGCTTTCTTTATATCCTTCTTACCATTTTTCTGGGAATCGCCGCAGTAAACACTGCGAACAACCTTATCTACCTTGTTGTCTCCGCTCTCCTGGGTTTTATGGGTATTTCCGGGTTCTTCGGGCGGAATAACCTCTCAAAAATAGAGCTCAAGGTTGAGTTGGCCCCTGAAATATTTGCAACTGCCAAAACACCTGTCAGCGTTTCTGTTACAAATAAACGAAGATTTCTTCCCATATTTTTACTGAGGATCAATATTCAGAATCGGGAGCTTTTCTTTCCATTCATCGAAGCAGGGAAATCTGCATCAAAGCATGTTGACATGACCTTTGAACAGAGAGGTAGATATACCCTGGGGCTTATTTCATTAAATTCAGCTTTCCCCTTCAATTTTTTTGTGCGTTACAAGTGGTACAACGAAGAATCCAGTTTCGTTGTGTTTCCCAGACTCCAGCAATGTAAGCTTTTTTCTTTTTACGAGAAAGAACGGCATTCAAAGGGCGAGTATTCTTCGGACACGGCTGGATTTGATTCAGACATTATATCCATCAGAGAGTACGTTCCTGGAGACCCTATCAAGTATATTAATTGGAAGGCAACTGCCAGAACAGGAGAACTCAAGACAAAGGAGCTTTCATCCCTCACATTCCAGCCTGTTATCATAGATTTTTCAACAGTTGATATTGAAAACACTGAGGAAAAAATTTCCTGTGTCACCTATGCAATTGTTCAACTAATAAAGAAAAACATTCCCATTGGGTTACGACTGGGCAGCATCTTTTTCAGCCCCTCTGCGTCCTGCAGCCACAAAACAAACCTTTTGACCGAACTCGCACTCTATGGGGCCCATGAATCATAACCGCAATTTCAGGATTGAAACGATTGTTATTTTCATAAGCTACCTCGTAGGTGCCATGGTCTTTCTTTCTATTGTAAAGGACATTGGCACTCTTTATTCAATTGTATTCTGCCTTCTTTTTGCTATCTCTCTCTTTTTCGATTACAGGAGGAGTTTTCGTATCCCGCGATGGTTGTTAACAACCCTGTCCCTTGCAATCGTTATTCTTGCGCTTTACAGGTTGAACATGGAGGAGCTTATCACGCAGATGATGGAAACCCTTCTTACACTCCTTGCCATCAAACTGCTCGAAGAGAAAAAAGTGAGAGACTATTTGCAGATTTATGCCATAACCCTTCTTCTCCTTTCAGGCTCTGGCCTTCTCTCTCTCAACATAGCATTCTTTGTCTTTTATCTCGTTATTATTTTTACTCTTACCATAGCCGCTATTCTTCTCGCCTATTACACTCAGGACAGCGACCTGGTCCTGCCACAGGGCACGATTGTCAAGATAGTTACAAAATCCCTGATTATTCCCATCCTCGCCATACCCCTAACCTTTGTAATGTTTGTCATACTCCCAAGAACAGCATACCCGTTGCTTAACTTTCTCAACAGACCGGATAAGGCACGTACCGGCTTCACAGACCAGGTAAGACTGGGTGCTGTATCAGATATTCAGGAGGATTCAACCATTGTTTTCAGGGCAAACATGGAAAAAATCGATGAGAAACATCTTTATTGGCGAGGCATCGTTCTAGAATATTTTGACGGTTCGAGCTGGATCAGGAGCAAAAAACGATCAGCGCCACGATCATTTCCCGGCAGCCTCGGCGGTAAGAGCGTAAAACAGACCATTTACCTTGAGCCATACGGGAATGGCTATCTATTCTCCCTTGACAGACCTTTATTTGTTGCTGGACAGAACATTAAAAAGTCACAGGATTTCACGTATTCTTCCACCGGATATATAGATACCAGACTGAAATACGAGGCTATATCGGTTCTGGGCGACAACATACCGGAAGATGCTATCGACCAAACCAGGTATCTCCAGTTACCAAAAAATCTTTCCCCAAAAATAGTAAAATTGGCAAAAGATCTTTCAACGGATAACCACGACAAAACGATACAGAGAATCATCGGTTATCTCCAGAGCAATACCTTCACCTATTCCCTGCGTGCGCTGCCTTCATCAAAAAACCCTCTGGAAGACTTCCTCTTCGAGACAAAATCCGGAAACTGTGAATTCTTCGCTTCAGCATTGGCGGTCATGTTGCGGCTTAACAACATCCCTGCAAGGCTGGTGGGTGGCTACCGCGGAGGTTACTTCAATGATGTGGGGCAATATTATTTAGTACCGCAGAAATATGCCCATGCCTGGGTCGAAGCCTATGTTAAACCAAAAGGATGGGTTCGGCTTGATCCGACGCCTGCAGTTCCCGGCAGTGCCGGTTTTCTCTCAGGGGCCGGAGGTCTTCAGAACTTTACCATCCTCATGGACACGTTGAACTATTACTGGTACGTCCTTGTCATCAACTACAACCTGGAAAAACAATTTTCCATTGCACTGAAACTGCGCTCTGAGCTGAGGAACTTAAATTTTAGCCCAGGGTTTCAGCGTGATAAGGCTTTAAAATATGCCGTAATCTTCATCTTTTTTGTGGGAATAGCAATACCAATGTACGTTTTGATAAAAAATGGATCAAAACCCCCGGAGGAGAAAATGCTGGCTTCATTCCTGAAAAAGATGAAAAAACGCGGCTATAGCAAGAGAGCTTCTCAGGGCCTTGAGGAGTTCGTGCAAACG
>MVQO01000134.1 GCA_002067585.1 Syntrophorhabdus sp. PtaB.Bin027 | reverse complement strand
ATTCTCTTTGCGATATAAGTGATCAGGTGGCCGTAGTCCCACCAGGACATGACCCCGTACGCAGTATCGGGATACGTAAAGGTCTCACGATCGTAGATTGCATAGTAGTCTACACCGGGATCCGGGGTGCCGGTGTTCATCCATTCCAAAGATTCGCGCCAGTCCGGGTTCATCCGGATACCCCCGTACGAGGCAACTGCATACTCGTACTGGACTGATCCGACCGCAAACAGGAGTGCACAAGCGCAGAAGAACGCTGCGAGAAGGATGTGCGCATATCCGATACGGGTTTTCGGTGCAGCCTTTTTTGTAACTTTCTCTGGCTTTTCAACAACTTTTTGTGCCTGCTCTGGTTTCTTCCCGGACTTTTTCCCCTTTCCTTTCTCTGCCTTGGGACTGGGGTTTGGCTCCTCTTTTTTGGGTTCGCCATCGGGCTCTTCCTTCAGCTCCCTTGCCGTCACCCTTCTGCCCATTGCACAGATGTCGGGCCATGCCCTGTCAAGGAAGAACCCAAGGGATATCCCGCCGAGGAGGGCGATGTTCACGGCGAGATAATACTCGTAGCGGACCTGACGAAATGCCGCTAGGATGATGAAGAGGGACCAGACAAGGATAAAAATATGCTCCGGCCGGTATTCCTTCCAGCTCCTGTACAGGAGGACGAAGGCACCCGCCGCCATCAGGATCAGGCCGAAGTTGAATACCTGCCATGCTTCGGCGAGGCTCCATGGGCGCGCTTCCTGGATGGTGATGGCGTAAGGGCTAAGGCCGAAGAAGAGTTGAAGGTTGCCTATAAACGATCCATAGAGATCCGGAAGCAAGATAAACATGCCGAGAAACGCAACGAATCCCAGTCCAAATACAGACACGGGATACAGGATCTTATTCTTCTCTTTCAGGAATCGAGAAAGCCAGTAAAGGACGCATGTCCCTAATATGAGAAACGCATATGCAATTGGGTGAGCAATAGAATAAAGATAGAACGCAAAACCTTCTCTCATTCCCCCAGAGGTACTGCTCATTACCAGAGAGATTATAAATGCGATGCCGAACGCTACTCCATTGAGCACGACGAGATAGTCACTCGGTTTCCCATGGTAATGATCAATAATAAAGAAGGCAAGGGTTGAGAGGGCCACAACGAACGCAAAAAGGATCATCGTTGGCATTGTCAGGAAACCGAGGACATAGGTTATTCCTGCCAGCAACGAGAACAGAAACGGCACTCTCACCGTCTCAATTAACCCCAAATTTACAGGATGCCTCCGGCTGTAGACAATTGCGGAGATATAGGCGATACAGAACAGTGTGCTGAAAAATACCTCGGCTACGTGGTGGTCAAGGTAGCCGCCAAGAGAACGGAAATAGAATTGTCCCCCCACCACCGCGATGAGTGCAGCCGCACACATTCCCGCCTTCCAGTCCCATGCCTTCCGGACAAGGACAAACATCACCGGGACCATCAGTGCCCCAAGAATCGGGGGGAGCCAGAGCGAGACCTCCGCAATTTCAGTCCTCGTGGAAGCCCCGGCGATCACGCACATCGTGGACGTAAGCCAGGTAAAGAGCGGCCCCCACGGGACATTCTGGCCGGCGGGAAAGAGGGTCATCGCCTCGAACCAGGCGTACCGGGGGAAGTTGACGAGCATCTGCTCGGTCTGCCGGAGGTTGTACATGGGGTCGTCCATTGCGACGATGTTGAGCACATCGCCATCCAGTGCGAGGAGGGGAAGGGCCCGGATCCACAAAGAGAATAACGTGAAAATGAAAAGGACTGCAAGGACGAACAGGCACTTTCTGGTGATTTTTATATCCGAAACACGCATATCGCATCCAACCCGGCTTATATTCACAACTATGGATTACCCGATTGTATAAGGCTTGTTGTTATGCAACCTGCCAGGAATACCCAATATCATGACTTTTTTACACTTTTTGGAGGATTATAGCGTATTTGCAATTGTTCATACCTGCTCCAATCCACTCCATGTATCGCACAGCTTTATAGAGATCCACTGGGCAGGTGTCATCGATCTCCCTATCCCAGACTGAATAAGGGCTTATGCATCTCGTGAAGATCAACTCTGAATATCCAGACGTAATTCTGCAATCTTCTGCCGTGCAACATCCGCTATGCGTGGGCCCATCCATATCACCCATCCGATGAACAGCAAGGGATACAGTTTTGAAATGAAATGAGAACCATATTTCAAGACAATCATCCTTTTTTCCCTTTTTTCAACCTCAGACCACGTTGTCGTTTTGGAGTCCTTGTGTAGCCGGAAATTTGCGACCGGTTCTCTCCCGATACACTTCGCATTGCCCAATGCAACAAGGCGGATAAAGAGATCCAGATCCATGCAGAACTGGTATGTCCTGTCAACCCCGCCGGCCCTCCAATATGCCTCACGAGTCCAGAAACAGCCCGGTTGTGGCCACTTTCCCATTGCAGTATTCACCGAGAGGAAGCGGTTTGGCCTGACAGCAACATTCGTATACAAATATTTGCCATTTTCATCCACAACGTGCACATCACCATGGACGAACACACAGTCAATATTCTTCTTAAAGACTTCTGAAATGTTCCAGAATGCGCGGGGTAAATAGGAATCGTCAGAATTTATCCAGGCAAGAATTGATCCTGATGCCCTCTCAAATCCCTTTGCAATTGCATCAGCCTGGCCCACGTCCTCTTCAGAGACCCAAGATAGAAAATTCTCATACTTTTTGAGAATAGAAATCGTTTCGTCTGTCGAACCGCCATCCATAACGATGTACTCGACATCAGGATACCCCTGGAGGAGCACGGATCGTATTGTCTCTTCGATATAGTGTCCCTGGTTATAAGAAGGAGTGACGATGCTGATCTTTGGCCAGGATCTTTCTTCTACAGATTCTCGCGGGGGGGAGGGGGTTTCTTCAGTCCAGGGCCAGCCGGTTTTTCCTTCGGGTGGCGGGGGGAGTTCTGCAAGAGTGGGGCAATGCATTATAAAGAGGTTAGTTTTTCAGGTTATATTCATGAGCGTTCTCTTTAAACACGAGAGAATTCAAACATCTGATATTTGATTTATACAATATCGAATTAATACATTTAAACCACGAGAGAAATCTTCATAGGTCCACTTTTCTAAAATCGCATGCCCATTGGCAATTAATTTTCCACGCAGTGCTTCATCTGACATGATTTTTTTAATAGACTCCGATAGTTCTTCAGGCGAGGTAGGATCAATAAGTAAAGCTCCATCTTGCACCTGTTCTCTAATACCTCTTAGATCCGATGTAATGACCGGACAGTTAAAATAAAAGGCCTCAAGGTATGGAATATTGCTTGGACCAAAAAAGGTCGGCATAACTAATGCAGATGCCAACATATAGAGGGCTGACATCTCTTGATTGCCGATACGACCAAGATAATATACCTGTTGTGAGATCTCGTATTTCTCAGACAGTTCCTTTATCTTATTATAAATTCCATATTCTTCAAGCAAAGAACCCGTAAATACGATGTTCACGCAGATATCTTGCTTTTTTAAAATATTAAGAGCCTCAATAATTAAGACATGATTCTTATGAGGCCAGAAATTTGCTGGATAAAATAGAAAATGATCTGGAAGTGAATATGTCACCTTCACTTTTTCTAGAATATTTTCTGGGAGATTTTTCTGCAAATAGCTAGGGGGCAATAAAGGCAGTGAAAATATTTTTTTATCATCGATCCCATAAAAGTTAATGATATCTTCTTTCCCAATACTTGATTCAGTAATTATTGCAAGAGATTTTGGAAGTGACGACCAATAGAGATACTCTCTTGATTCGTACACCCCATTCTTTGATACTTCAGGAAATTCCGAATAGATTCTATGTTGTAGATCATATACCGTAAAGACATAAGGAATATCAATTTTATGTGCAATAATAGTCGGGCCTAAATAAATTATCAATGCAATATCTTTACTCTTTAAATATCTCGTAATTATTGAGAAGAAAGTATGACTAATTCTTTCCATAATATTAAGATTGTTTTTTCCTGAAGACGATATATCCAAGATATTCGAATTAACCATAATTTTTTTATTTTCATCAATAGGTAAGACTCGCTTAAGTTTTTTGAAAAAATAATAAAATATTGAAAAATCAATAATAGGAAAATCATTTTTATACATTTCGATATCTCGAAAATTTGACGTTATAATGAAAAATTCATTATTTTCATCTCTTTTCAGGATATCCAAAAAAGTTGTTTGATACTGAAATGCACCGCCCGAATCAGGTGAACTTGAGAAGAAAATTCCAATCTTCATTTCGCCTCTCTAACATTTTTTTGCAATGAATGTCACATTCCAATCATATGCTGAAACTGGTTTCGAATTCTCTAAAAAAGGACAAGAACCTATTACCTTAAATCCATGGGATTGTAACAAATCTTGCATTTCTTGCAGAAAGAAATAGCGTATTTGGTGTTCTTCATCAAATTCATTCACTATAATACCATCATCAACAACAATAAAATGAAATTTTACGTTAGATACTTGGGAAATTAGGTCTAGGGTAGTTTCAGAAATACGAATTACCTGTTTCTTCCTTTTATATGCCCTTTTTACCTTCAAAGGAAAATAATCACGGATTACAGCATTTCCGTTCCAGAAATCAAATATTAAAATGCCGCCTTCATTTAACAACGAGGTAAAATTTTTTAAAGATGTTGTAATATCTTCGTACTTTATCAAGTAATTGATAGAAGAGAATAATAATAAAATTACATCATATTTTTTCTTGATTCTTTCAGAAGTCTGAAACGACTCGTTGTAATATTCAATATTCAGATTAGTTTCTTTATTTTTCTGTTTTGCAATTTTTATCATTTCTTCAGAGGGGTCAGATCCCTCTACTTTATAGCCTAATTTTGATAATTCGATTATATGTTGACCTGTGCCACAAGCCAAATCAATAATTTTTAGTTCCTTTGGCGATTTCAAAGAATATTGTTTAATTAATTCAGAAACAAATCGGGACTCTTTTTTGTAGTTTTTGTCTTGATATAATATGTCATAAATTAACGCATAATCATTGAATATTCCGGCTTCCTTTTCTATCCCCTCGATGATTTTAATCTTTTTTTTCTCTTTTTTCATGCAATTGACTCCACAATGGTTTTAAAACTTTCAATTATATACTCTAATTCAGCATCGGTGAGTGTAGGGCCACTAGGAAAATAAAAACCGGATGCGGCAACCTGATTAGCTTTTGGACATTCATTGAAACTTGTCCAACCTTTTTTTATGAAAATATCCTGCATATTACAGGGTGTGAAAGTATCTCGTGTTTCTATTCCTTTTTTTAACAAAGCGTCCGTAATAAACGTCCGACTGTGTTCCAAATTGCTTTTGAGGACGATGTGATACATCCAGTAAACATTTCGAACACCTTTTTTCTCACAAGGCAGTTGAATACCTTTTACTCCAATGAGCTCTTTTGTATAAAATTTCGCGATCTCTCTTTTTCTTTCAATTATCTTTTCAATTTTTTCAAATTGCGCACAACCAAGCGCAGCCTGTAGGTTTGTCATTCGGTAATTATAGCCAATATCATCATGCATGAATTTATTATCAGTACCAAATGCCAGACTCTTTAATGAATGGGCTTTTTGTGCAAGAAATGGGTTATTAAGTGTAAGCATCCCCCCTTCACCGGTGGTAATAATTTTATTTGCATAAAAACTGAAGCAACCGATATCCCCAAAACTTCCAACTTTCTTACCTTTGTAAATAGCTCCATGAGCCTCAGCACAATCTTCAATAACGAATAAATTATGTTTGCACGCAATTTCCATTACTGGATCCATATCGACTGGATGTCCGAATAAGTGCACGACCAGAATTGCTTTTGTTTTCGGAGTGATTCTGCATTCAATTAGTGTGGGATCGATGTTTAGAGTGTCTTCTTCGATATCAATTGGAATTGGTTTTGCTCCTTGGTATAAAATGGCGAATATTGTTGCCATATTGGTAAAGGTAGATACAATGACCTCATCCCCTTTTTTAATTCCAAGCGTAATTAACGCTAAATGGAGTGCCGTTGTTCCACTCGTTGTCGATACCCCGTATTTACAGTCAGAATACTGAGCAAATTGCTCTTCAAACTTGTTGATATATTCTCCAAAAAAGCCGGAAATTGCTTTTTTATTTAATGCATCCAGCACATACTCTGTTTCTTTAATTTCTAACCAAGGTTGCGATACAGGGATATTCTTAATCATGATTTAACCTCGCCGATCTTGGCCTTGAAAATACTTTTAAGATCCCTAGATAAGAGGTTTTTCAAGACGAAACGTGTCAACCTCATATTCTTTACCACCTCTTGGACCTTTCGTCATTACTAATAATAGCGATTCTTCCAAGGCCTTTAATGCATGTCTTTCATCAGCACCAACCTTCAGCAAATCTCCTGGTAACAATAGTAATTCAACTGTCTCTTCATTAGGGAATTGACTTAAAATATGGATTTTCCCTTTTATGAGATAGTTCCATTGAATCGTAGATTTGTGATAGTGATTTCCCCGAATCGCTCCTTTATTAAAAGTTATTATGGTAACAGCATTAATTTCTTCGTTTTGTACTAGATCAAAAATTTTTCCTCGTATATCTTCAAATGAGACCTTTATTTCAATTTTTTCCATATCAAACCTCTGACTTAATCAATAATTCTTGGGACCGGAATGGGAATAATAAACTTTCCTCCCCTTTTCCGATATTCATCCAGATTTCGAATGATCTCATCACTGAAATTCCAGGCTAACAACAGTGCATAATCAGGCTGATATTTTATTAACTCTGAATCAGAAACAACGGGAATATGAGTTCCCGGGGTATACCTGCCAATTTTCAATTGAGATTTTTCTGTCACAAAGTTTAGAAATTGTGAACCGATCTTACAATAATTTAATAGGGTCATCCCTTTTGCTGGAGCACTCACCCCCACAAGTTTTTTTCCCTCCTGCTTAAGAGAATGAATAAGCCAAGTCAATTCATCTCGGTTTTTTCTCACTTCCAATGCAAAATTATCAAGAGTCTCATGAGAGTATAATTTCATATCTTCTTCAATTTGTAGCATTTTTGTTACAATTTCAGAGATCTCTCTTTGAGATTTTTTGCCTACATATACTCGAAAGGACCCCCCATGAATGTCGACTTCTTCAATAGCAAAAATTTCCATGTTGAATTTCTCAAAGAATGGGATTAATGGTTTTATTGATAAATACGAGAGATGTTCATGATAAATGGTATCATATTCCAAATGCTTTATCAAACTTACTAAATAGGGTGCTTCAAAAATAAATACGCCTTTATCATTTAATAAATCAGTAACATTTTGCATAAAAGTAAAAAGATCATCAACATGGGCAAACACGTTTGTGGCTGTAATAACTGACGCATGCCCTTTATCTGTTAAAATCTCCTTTACTGTCTCGCTATTGAAAAAATCACATATGGTATTGATTCCTCTTTCATGTGCAAGCATCACAATATTTGCTGCCGGATCAACTCCTTGAATTCGAACGCCGTTTTTCTTAAAAGATTCCAAGAGCACCCCAACATTACTTCCAATGTCAACAATAAGATCCTCATTAGTTAGACTAAACTGTTTAACAACACTTTTTGCGAAATTATTCCAATGTTCCCTTCCCGTTTGAGTTGTTGAGGATTCATAGGGGTAATCATTTCGAAACAACACTTCTGGTGAAACGATATATCCTAACTGAACCAGCCCACAGTTATCGCAAACATATACATCAAGGGGGTAATAGGTTTCCGGTTCGTTCAACTGATCTTTTCTTATAAATTGGTCCGCAGGAGGGGTAAATCCAAGATCTAAAAATTTATAGAGGTTTCTATTTTGGCACATTCTACATGTCAACATTTTTTCAACTAACTCCTTTTTAGAATATATTGGGATATTCTGATATTAACCTGACTTCACCAGAAGAATTGAGTAACGTAGATGGAATCCACCTTCCCACACTGACCTGCGCCGGTTGCTCGATGATGCTCCACCTCACATCGGGGAGCGTTTCAAGAAATGCACGGTCCTGGAAATAGGTGCTGCCAAGGGATCCCCCAAAGTCCAGAAAATTAAGTCGTCACTGGATTGTGCAGCGAACCACATCAGACCAACAAGAAGAGGCCAAGTATACTGGATCTCATTGAATAAAACTGAGTCCCGTTCCTATAGTAATTCCCCATTTTTTACCTTTAATAGGGCATCTTTTGTCTTTTTCAGGATATTGTCAGAATCATAGCCAATGCTGGCTTGTAGTGCGTCGGACCAGGATAAATAATTACCAGAGAGATAATTCCCATATGAGGGATATAATCGATTTCTTATTGTATGAAGCTGACGCCGCAGAATCTGAGGTAAAAATTCACTTAAAAAGAGATTCATATCGGACTCGAGGGAAAACATCTAAAAATCCACCATTCGTTGCATTGAAAATTTTTATACGTTTCTTTTCAGAATGATGTTTAATAACTTCATAACCTTCCCATAGTTTTAATACTGCTATTACGTCATTTTTATAGGATATCCTACCTAACTCACCATGAGCTATCGAATGGTTTTCAATAGTCTTTCCTTGATAAAAATGTTTATCAATACCCCGGTGGGAAAGCCAGTCATGATCCAATCCAATTAGGTATATAGGATTACATCCCATATAAATAGCCGTTAAAATCGCAAATTGAGAAACGCTTTGGACTCCGGGGACTATTTTGGTTAAATCTATCTTTTTAATCGCTACTTGAGAGAGTGATCCAAAAAATTGGACGTAATTTATACGTTCTTTAGGTAGTAAATAATTTTTTTCAACAATATCTCTTCCAGAGAGAGGAATGAAAAATTCCGATCTATTGATTTTCTGGCGTAAATTGAGAAAAAAATCGTTCATAGTTTCTGAGCCATCAAAATATACCGGATCAGCTAATAAAAAATATTTCGGGTGCCATTTCTCTATAATTGGATGTTTCCAAAAACCATTCATAACAAAAGTGATTTCATTTTGCAATAGTTCTAAATTCTGACTGCTGATAGATGGCCCGTTGCCGATAATAAAACACCGCTTTCCTTTATGGCAATTTTCGAAAGTTGAATTTTTTGTTAATAGTTTTCTCTCATTATTTGACACCGTGAATAATCCATAAGAGTTAATAAAACTTGTAACGGATTTATCAATTTTATCTGATAATGTGTGGTTTATATAATTTATACCATTTAAAAGAAAAATGAGATTTTTCCTTACCATGAAAATCCTCTCTCAATATCCTTTCGGTATGATTGACAATGTGAGGTTATTCAGGAGAATAACTATCTCATCCTCTGTTAATAATCGAGCATCCTTGGAAGAGTATTTTCCTTTCTTTACAATGTGAAACCCATCTGGAACCTGAAGATGGGGAGAATAATCAATATATGGTAGGCTTTTAGGCATAACAATAATCATTTCGTTATTCTCAAATGCACAGGTTGTTTCATCTGGGGTGATTAGTTGTTCATCTATCTTTTCACCGCTTCGTACTCCAATTATTTTAATCGCGATATCTTCTGGATTCAAGCCATAATGAGGTGTCAGTGTTTTTCTCATCGCCTCGGCAAGATCCATGATGCGGATTGCAGGCATTTTCAGTATGAAAATCTCATTTCCTGAAGAGAGCATTCCTGCAGTGAGTATGAGGTGCGTTGCTGAAGGAATATCCATGAAAAAACGCCTCATCTCTGGATGTGTAACAGTGATAGGACCCCCATTCCGAATTTGTTTTGCGAATAACGGCACAACAGAACCCCGGGAATTCAGAACATTTCCAAACCTCACACAGGAAAATGCCGTCTTTTTTTTTCCACGATAGCTATTCGCTGATATTGTAAGTCGTTCTGCGAGTAATTTTGTTGCTCCCATCACATTCGAAGGATTCACAGCTTTATCAGTACTTATTGTGACTACTTTAGGAACTTCCTGTGCAAACGCTGCATCAAGCACATTTTGTGTACCGATTACATTCGTCTTGACCGCATCGAATGGATTGAACTCGCAGAGAGGGACGTGTTTTAGTGCCGCGGCATGGAAAACACTATCAACCCCCTCCATCGCCATCGTGAGTCTCTCCTTGTCCCTAATATCACCGACGAATGAACGGATTCTGTTGGAGGATAGGTCTTGTTCCAGGTCATAAAGACCACTTTCATTATTATCAAAGATTCTGACACTATGGGGTTTATATTTCAATATTTCCCTCACTAAAAAACTACCAATAGACCCAACACCCCCAGTTACAAGAACAGTTTTATCGTGGTAAAACCTTTCCAAATCCATGCATTAACCACCATAATAATCAGACATTATTTTCACGACTCGTTTGACATCTTCATCTGGCATACCTGGATAGATGGGCAGACTTATAATTTCTTTTGCGATCTTCTCTGTAATGGGAAGAGTACCCTTGTATCCTATTTCTCGGCAATAGAAGTGAGTGAGATGCACTGGTGGGAAATACACTTTGGTCATTATCCCATGATCTGTCAGGAACCGCATTAATCCATCCCGATCGGGGATCCGGATTGAGTATAACTGATGCACATTCTTGTAGCCCGATGGTGTTGTTATCGGTGATGCGGCTGGCACATACTTCCGGAGCAATGACGTATATGTGTCTGCAATTTGACGCCTCATGTCGATGATTATCTCCACTTTTTTTATCTGGGCAAGCCCCAGGGCTGCAGAAATATTAGATAGACGAAAATTATAACCCAAGGTAATATAATCCATGCATTCAGATGAGGAGAAATAATCGGTTGTTTCCAACCGCCCATGAGACCGTATTAATTTTGCTTTTTCATACAGAACTCTTGAATCAGTAACCAGTGCTCCTCCTTCACCGGTAGTGATTACTTTATTCTGACAAAAACTAAACATTGCAGAATCCCCATATCCGCCAACATTTTTACCATCAATTGTAGCACCAAAGGCCTCTGCGGCATCCTCTATCAGAACAAGGTTGTGATCATCGGCAATTTCCCGTAACTCCCTGATCCGACAGGGACATCCCCCATAATGAACCGGGATAATGGCTTTTGTTTTTGGAGTAATAGACTCAACTACGCTATCTGGGTTCAGTCCAAGGGTGATCTCATCAATATCCGCAAATATTGGCGTTGCACCGACAAAAAGGGGTGCATTCGCGGTTGCAATGAAGGTAAACGATGGAACAATTACTTCATCCCCCTCACCAATCCTGTGAGAAATGAGCTCGGTATGGAGTGCAGAGGTTCCTGAATTGAAGGTAAGGCAGTATTTAGTCCCAATGTATTCTGCAATCTCGTTTTCGAATTGGGTAACATTTGGTCCAACAGCCCAATTCATGCCAGAAGAAATAACTTCTTTAATAGCACGGATATCATCATTATCATAATATATTTTGAAGAGCGGGATTAACCAAGTCATCTAGTGTTCCTCATTATCAAAATAACAAAGATTTTTTGATATTTATCATTGATTACCAATTAAATGTCTGTACTAATTAATTTCTGTAATATTCGATATATCTTCATCTTCCAAATAGATATCCTCCCAATAACGAGTGACATAAATTCCGCTTTTTATTGGAAGTATTGAAATTTTTTCTCCCATTGCCATTCTGACCGCAAGGGAATGGATATTGATTCCAGAGGCACTTGATAACGACATGGTACCTGATATTCTCGGATTAATTTCCATAATTTTTAGTTTCCCGCATTGATCCTCTTTCAATTGAAAAAAGAATGGACCAAAAAATTTTAAATTTTCTGTAATTTTCTGTGCAATCTCTTGGATCTCAGCAAATTTCACTATTTTACCCTTAATGGATATTCCACATTTAGTTTCAATTCTCTCTCTCGAAATACACACAGCAAGATTTCCTTGTTTGTCTGCAAGACAATCAACCGTATATTCTTTTCCCGGTAAATATTCTTGAATTATTGGATTATGAATAGAATTGAAGTAAAAATCAAGATCTTTGCAATTAATTATTTTATAAGTGTTTTTTGAACCCGATCCTTCCCTTGGTTTAATGAATAAGGGGTAATCAATATTAATGTCGTGAAGTGCAATGAAAGAATTTGGAAATGGGACATGATTTTTTAATTTTTTGTATGTAAGCCATTTATCTCTAGTAATTTTTATTGTATTGCTATTTGAGATTAAAGTAATTGCCCCATAGCTTCGAAATAATTTTCTCTTTATTGAAAAATCCAATAAAATTGGATCAAGAGCAGGAATTATAATATCTACCTCTTCTTTTTTAATTATCGTGAGTAAAGAATCGTAAAATTTTTTATCTGAAAAAGGAGGGATTTTATAGGCTTTATTCGATAAATAAAGACCCGGTGCTAATTTATCTGCATCTGCAGAAATTACGTTTATTTTACTATCTTCTTTTAATTTGTTAATTGCCGAATAGGCCATACCAGAACCAGCAGGGACAACTAAAACATTATATTTATTTTTCATGTCGCGATAGTATTTCACATTATATCTAATAAATGAATCAATTCTAATAGATTTGAAATTTCAAAGTCAATTTTAATGTTTTTTGGTATATTTGAATATATACCCTTTTCTCGTTTAATCCTCACTGTGTGCATACCAAGTTTTTTGGGAATAAAAAAGTCTTTATTTGGGTTATCTCCAATGAATAATGATTTATGCGGAAATATATCTACAGCATTGATCATCTGGCGAAATGGTTTTTCAGAGAATTTATCAACCCCTTTAGCACTATCATTAATGATGATATTATCAAAAAACAATTCCACTCCCAAAGCATCAATTTTATTTTTTTGAGTGAGTAGATAACCATCGGTAATCAAGCCTAATTTATAATTATTTTGTAAAATTGGCAAAATAACTCTTGAATCATTACTTAAACAAATTATGGGGTGATGATATCGATATATTTCAATTAAATGTTCTAATTCATCCTCATTGATCTTCAAATTTTTTAATAAAACGTCAAAATTTTTTTCCCTTATTCCTTTGTTAAAATCACTCAATAATTCATTATAGACAAAATTGCATGCATAATTATACTTATTAGATATATATCTTGCAACTTTTTGAAATCCACTATGAACAAATTGGATCTCTTCATATAATGTATCATCAAGATCAAATATTATAGCCTCAATTGGCATCTCGATTAAAAAATTTTTTTAGATGAGAATATATATATTCCGATGTCATCCCATTTCCATATGGATTTACGCATTCTTTTAAGTTTTCACGATATTTTTTATCGTATATCGCTATATTTAACGCTTTTATAATTTCATCCTTTAATTCACATACATCAATAACATTAATTGCCCGTAATCTTTCTTTTTGCCTCGATCCAATATTAACTGTAGGTAATTGGAAGGATGGCGCCTCAATAATTCCAGCACTCGAATTTCCACAAATCGCTGTTGCTATGCTCATTAATCCGAGATAATCAGTATAAGATATATGTGGATATATTGAAAAATATTTATTGTTTTTATATTTATTTAATATATCAATCATCTGTCTACCCCCTGCATCTGCATTAGGATAAGTGATAATGCAAGGAACTTCCATCTCCAGTAACGATTCACATAAAATATTCATATTTTTCGCATTTTTTAATTCCTCATTGGTGACAGGATGATAAGATACGAGTACCAAGGGTTTATCAGGATCTATATGGTATTTATTTCTCAATTCCTTAATCGGAGTATATTCTTTTTGTCTGATGACATCCAAATCTGGCGCACCAACAATAAATGAATTTTCAGCTTTAGCTCCCAGAGATAATACACGATTTAATGTTTTTCTATTTGCAACAAAATGGAAATCAGAAAAAACCGTAATTGCATCGCGTATTTTATCATCAATAGATCCAGATTTATCGCCACCACCTATATGTGAAATCAATATATTTTGGTGTTTTGCAGCTATTGCTCCGGCAAGCATTTCACCTCTGTCACCCAGTAAAATGACCATATCAGGTTTTATTCGTTCAAGTGCTTGTGATATCCCTATAACAGCAATTCCGAATGATTTTGCCATCGCCGATGCCGAATCTCCAGATAAAAGGGCATCAACTTTCTCATTAATATGAAAATGTCTTTCTATCTCCTTTGTTGTGTTACCAAACTCCATAGAAAGATGCATCCCAGTCACGATAATCTCTAAATTAAATTCATCTGATTTGTCTAATAAATTAAGTAAACACATTATTCTTCCAAAATCGGCTCTGGAACCAGATATATATACGATTCTCTTCTTCATTACTCCTCATTCACCATATCGAATAAAACGAAATTATCTTTTTCCAAATCACAATTAATTTTCTTTCCAATAAAAAAATGCAGATAATTTGGTTTAATCCCCGTTCCCGGTCTTTTTACTGTAAGCATGTCAGAAGTAATGATTTCATTTTTCTTAATGCTCCTTTTTGCAACAATACTTTTCCTGGCAATCTCTCTTATTTGAATTTCAACTTCATTTGGTTTTTTAATTCCATCCCCTTGGGCACATTCCACATCCCGTATCGCCTGAACCATTGCTTTTAACTCACCAGGCTCAAGAGATGCCAGATGATCCGGTCCAGGGAGTGTTCTGTCGAGGGTAAAATGTTTCTCGAGTACAGTAGCCCCCATTGCGACAGCTGCTATAGAAATGGTAATTCCCTCAGTATGGTCTGAAAAGCCAACTGGCACGCAAAATGCACATTGCAAGGTCTTCATCGCTCGAAGATTCGCTGAATGCAGTGGTGCCGGGTAACTCGTGGTACAGTGAAGCAGGACGATATACCGTGCACCATTCTTTTTTAAATAATTAAAAGCCTCTTCCACCTCCCCCAGTGTAGACATTCCGGTGGAAAGAATAACCGGTTTTCTTTTCTTTGCGATTTTCTTGAGTAAAGGATAATTTGTGATCTCCCCGGATGGAATTTTATAAGCAGGAACACCGATTTGGTCAAGAAGATCGGCACTCTCTTCGTCAAAAGGTGTGGATAAAAAGATAATCCCCCGTTTTTTGGCGTAATCAGAAAGATCCCTGAAACTCTCGTCGGGGAGTTCAAGGTTCTTTATCATTTCATATTGTGATTCATTCGCAGAAGTGCTGGATTTCTGGTATTCTGCTTTTTCAGCGTGACATGTAACTACGTTTTCCGCACGAAATGTTTGAAATTTCACAGCATCTGCACCAGCTTCTGCAGCGACATCAATAAGTTCTTTTGCGAGATTAATGCGGCCGTTGTGATTCACACCCGCCTCAGCTATGATGAAGCAGGGATGCCCGGGTCCGATTTTTTTCTTATCAATCAGAATTTCCTTTATATTACTCCTCTCCCTTTCTCATTATTTCCTCGACAATATACAAATCAAACTTACTATCGATATCTATACTTCTCTCTGTACTCATAATATACGGTATCGTCTTTTGGCCGTAAAACGTATGTTGAATTTTTAGTGTCTGAGTGCTTGCAATGAAAATTGCTCCGTTGGGGATATAGGTGACCGGTAATTCCTGCCTTCGCATCGTGAAATATTTTTGCCCCATTAGGGATTTCAAATATTTTCCCTCTAAGATCATGTTCCAGAACGGCGGGTGATCTGTCTGTACAACGCTGATTACTGAATCACAATCATTTTTCATAAAAAGCTCAAGAGCGGAATCAATATCAGATGATGTCCTGAGCGGTGAGGTCGGTTGAAGCAAGACGACAATTTCCGGTTCATTTTCCTTGATATTACATTGTTCCAGCACATGGAGTACTGTATCAATTGTTGGTGAATCATCTCCAGAAATGTTTTCAGGTCTTTTCCAAGCAATTGCACCAAAAGACTCTGCTACCTGAAAAATTTTATCGTCGTCTGTTGATACGATTAATTTATTGATATATCGTGAACCAAGACCTGCAATTATTGTGTAATATATGAGCGGTTTCCCTGCGATAAATTGGATATTCTTTTTGGGAACCCCCTTACTTCCTCCTCTTGCAGGAATAATTCCATAAATTCTTGGTTTCAAATTGAATTCCTCCGTGTTTGAGATAATACTGGTTGTTTCTTGAAAACACCTCATCTGTGTTTTAATGATAAATCTCGGATATTCTAAAAAATTTTATAAGTCCTCTGTTATTTTTTAGCATAAAGATTATCTTAGATCATTTAAATAAAGAAAGCATCACCCCCTCCCCTTATACCACTCAACCGTCCTCCTTACCCCTTCATTAAAATCCATCTCTGCCGTAAACCCGAACTCTCGCTCCGCCCGGGTGGTGTCCAGGCACCGGCGGGGCTGTCCATCCGGCTTGGTCACATCCCACCTGACAGCCCCGGTATAACCCGTCTCCCGTGCAATCAGGTCAACGAGATCGCGGATGAGTATCTCCTTCCCGGAACCGATATTCACGGGGTCGGGCTTATTGTATCGCTCCGTCGCCATCACGATGCCGCGTGCAGCGTCTTCCGCATAGATGAACTCGCGCGACGCAGTCCCCGTTCCCCAGACCTCGACCACATCTGATCCTTTCCGAGATGCATCCACGAACTTCCTGATGAGGGCCGGGATCACGTGCGAGCTTTCTGGATCGAAGTTGTCGCGGGGCCCGTACAGGTTCACCGGGAGGAGGTAGATGGCGTTGAACCCGTACTGTTCCCGGTATGCCTGGCACTGGACGAGAAGCATCTTCTTTGCAAGGCCGTAGGGTGCGTTCGTCTCCTCGGGATAG
>MVQO01000133.1 GCA_002067585.1 Syntrophorhabdus sp. PtaB.Bin027 | reverse complement strand
GGGACCCATTATTTCTTTTTCGGTTGATCAGGTTTCTTAGCCGGGGTACTTTCACTTTTAACAGTACTTGGATTAACAGCTTCCTGTGGCTTTAAGTAGACCAGGTCAGTAGCTGAAAAATTAGCGCCCTTCTTAGTTTTTGCCCAACTGGCATCAACGCCGAACAGTTCTACAATCTCAAGCTCTCCTTTATAGCTACCTTTTGTCCTGCCAAGGGGCAAATTTGTTTTGGGATCAACAATTTCCTCTCCAGGAGAGTATACCTCAATAGCACCGCCCTTCTCTAGGCCTGACAGGCGACCGGCATTTATATAAATCTTGTCTTTATCGATGGAGGCTATCCGTGCATGCCAGTCGAGAGAAAGAATGCTTTTGAGGATATCATCAGCAATTATCTCTATGGATAAATCCAGGGCTTTTATCTTTGCTTTTTCAGAGCTTAAATCCCCCTTTTCTCTGGAAAGAAAGACCGGGTTTCGGCCAGAGAGTTGCTTCATAACAATACCAGTGTCAGTGTTGTAAAGATCAATTACTATCTTGGAAACAGCAAATGATGTTTCCCGGTCATCCTTACCTTCTATTTTGGATGTGCTTGTAAAAACATCAGCAAGGGTGCCTTTAAGTACAGCCTGAATCCCATATGTTTCGTTCAATGCCTTTAAATTTTGTCTATCCGTAAGGTTTCCCTTCATGTTTACCGAATTTGGATCGATACAAATCATTGTGCCGGTATTTTCAAGCCTTGAAATCAGTCTTTTTGTTGCCAGTTCGCCCAATTGCTCGTCTTTGTAGTTTGTCTGGTCTGCTACAGGCAATACGATAACACGTCGCTTCATTTTTGGAGATGGATAATTGAATGTTATCAGAGGTACTGAAGGCATATAGCCTGCGATGCCAGGTGGCAAATAAGCCATCTGTGACGGATACGCCATCTGTGGGGGTAGTCCTTTTCTCTTCATTTCTTCTTCTAGCTTGGCCAGCCTGCTTTCGAGCTCCTTCTGTTCCTTCGGTTTGCCTCTTGTCAACAGGTTCTCGCCCCATCCCGGCGAGTACTGGTCCTTCCTGATCCACATATACTCCGGCTCGTAAGGGGTAAACTGCCACCTTTTGTTTCTTGCGTAAATATATTCCACTCCATCAAGAATTTTAATATCTCCAGGTTTTGGGGTTTCCTCCCCTATCTGTGCTGTTTTTTGTGTCTGTTCCTTTTTTCCTTCTGAGCCAGGAACACCAGTGCTGTCCGTTTTTTTCTTGGCAAAAGGGTTTGTGCTGCACGATATAACTGATAAGGCAATGAGTAGTACGATTAATTTTTTCATACGTGATTATAATGTAATTGTTTGTGCAAAGTCAAACCTTCGGTGGTATGTCAAACGATCATTTTTTGGTGGAGGTGGCGGGAATTGAACCCGCGGCCCCCTCGTTGCGAACGAGATGCTCTCCCGCTGAGCTACACCCCCAACCCGTATAATATTACGGCAACATGAAATCTATAGCAAGCATTTTGTCGAAAAAGCATATACTTTGTACAGTGTTGGAGAATCAAGTGTTTTGGTATGATAGATTTGGTACTGTAATTACCCGTTATTATACCTGTTCTCTAATAAACCTTTTGGACACATCAAATTTGTCTAAGTGTCAGGCGACTCCCAGAAGATTCTTAATTGTTTGCTTGAGCTCGTTGGTGTCAGCAGATTTAACAACATATCCGTCTGATGCCCAGCTCGAGAAATCCTGCTTGAATTCTCCATAGGCAGAACACAGGATAACAGGCAAGTTCTTGTTAATGTTCTTGATTTCATTGAGAGCCTCTATTCCGTTCATCCCCGGCATTTTGATATCAAGAACAACAAGATCAAAAACAGCATGTTTAACTTTGTCGATTGCTTCTAATCCGTTTGAGGCTACATCGACCGAGTATCCTTCTTCTTCGAGCTCTTCTTTGAACAGAAACCGGATATTTTCCTCGTCGTCAACTATTAAAAGGCGTGCCTTCTTCATATACGCTCCTCTCGAATTGTAGTGTTTTTTATGGGAAGATGCACAATAAACGTAGCACCTTTTCCTATAAGATTATGAATCTGTATATAACCTCCATGGTTGAGGACTATTTTATTTGATATGGCAAGACCTAAACCGGTTCCCCCATCCTTGGTGGTAAAGAATGGATTAAAAATATTATCAATTATAGCTGGATCAATGCCTCCTCCAGTATCGCTTATGCTAATTGAGGCGAAAGGGCGATCATTGATAATCTTGAGACCGGTCTGGATAACAATCTTTCCGCTGCCTTGCATTGCATCATAGGCGTTCATCAAAATGTTTATGAGTACCTGCTTTATTTGCTGGTCGTCACAAGGAACAAAAGAAATATTGTTTGCATATTCTCTTGTTATTTCAATTTTTTCCCATGCACTATCTGAAGTAAAAAGAAAGACAAGCTCATCTATAAAATCAGAGATCTTGCTGTCCTTTATAACCATGGGACTTTCCTTAACATAGTTTAGGACCTCATCAAGAATCGCCTCGAGCCTGGCCACCTCTTTAAGTATTATTTCTATATATCTATTCTCAGTAAGATCAAGTCGGGTCTTCCTCGCAAGTCGTTTTGTAAAACCACCAATAATTACGAGTGGATTCTTAATTTCATGAGCTATGTTAGCTGTCATTTCACCAAGGTTTCGGAATGTCTCCTGCTCGACAAGTCTCTCCTGAGCACTATTCAGCTCCTTTAGCACGTCCTTGAGTTTCGTAGTAAGAAGGGTGTTCTCGAGGCCGCTTGAGATATAATTAGCGATCGTCTCTATAAGATAACGACCATTCCCTTCCATGACCGACCCTGACTGCGTTATCGGCCCGCCTATCGTTACCGTTCCTAAAAATCGCCCTTTTGAGGTGAGGGGAGCGCTATACAGGGACGTTGATGTGGTGTTCCTATACCCCTCTGTATCGAGGTCCTTTAGAGAGACTGTTTTCTCTTGGTTTTTGACCTCCATTTCGAGTTTTTTGATTATTTCTTTAGATTCGCTTCCAATTTCTCCGTAGGTAAACCGCTGTGAATCAATCTTAAGAAATGAATGGGACAACCTTACAGTAACAAAAGCGGCATTTAATGCTTTGGCAATGATAAACGTGATACTGTTGAGGATGTCCTGGGGAATTGAACTAGAGGCTAGAACCCTACCAAGTTCTGACAGGGTTGCAAGCTCGCTTATGCGTTTTTTTGATGAAATAAGAAGCTGGTTGGAACGGAGAATACCACCAATTTCTCTCGCAACCATGGACAGAAAAGCATTATGGGGTTTGTTCAGACGCTCCATGCTCGATGCGCATATAAATAAGACACCGTAAAGATAGCTGTCGTCACTTATAGGAATAAAATGAAAAGCCCTGTATTTTTGAATATATCCGTCAAGATCTGGATAAAACAGGCATCCAAGTCTGGGGGGCACATCTTTGAAAGTGAAGCCCTGAGGTATCCTTTTTTGAGCCACACTTCCCACAATGCCTTCACCGATGTGAGACCGGTACTCATTCAAGAGAGGGAAAAGGACGCTTTTGTCATTTTTGTACCGGCAGGTGAGTTTTTTATCAGTATCGAGGGTGTATACAATTGCTTCATCAAAGGGCATGTCCTGAGTAATTATGTTGAGGATTGCGTTAATCCTTGACGCTATTTCAAGGTTCGAGTGTGATATTGCAATTATTTTTCCAAGAATATCAATCGGATGCATGCTTTTCAATGGCTTTTCTGTAAAGATTCAGATATTCTTTGGCCGATCTTTCCCAAGAAAAATCTGCTGCCATACACTGCTTCATAAGCGTTGCCCAGTCTTTTTTTCTTCGATATACCTTTAAGGCCTTTTCTATGGTGTTGAGAAGGCTTGTCCTAGAATAGTCATAAAATTTAAAACCAGTGCCGAGCTCAGGGTTGACCTCAAAATCTGTAATAGTATCTTCAAGACCGCCCACTCCGCGTACAATCGGTACCGTTCCATATCTCAGGCTGTATAGCTGGTTGAGACCGCACGGTTCGTACCGGGAAGGCATAAGAAACATGTCAGCTCCACCCTCTATGAGATGGGCAAGGGCATTGTCATAAGCAATTTTGATGGCGAATGATTTTGGGAATTCTTTTGCAACATCAGTAAAGATGTCGTGATACTTTCTGTCGCCTGTTCCAAGGACAATATACTGCAAGCCCCCGTTAAGAGTGAGCATATCTTCTATGGATGAATGTATTAAGTCAAAGCCTTTCTGATCTGCCAATCTTGAGATTGTGGCAAGGAGTGGAATATTTTGATTCACGGGTAAACCGAAGGTCTTTTGCAATGCCTTCTTGCAATGTGACTTATTACTCATATCATCAGCACTATAGTTGGCGGGTAAATACCTGTCATTTTCTGGATTCCACTCGTCATAATCTATGCCATTGATAATCCCGTAAAGATCAGCTTTCCTTGTTCTGAGTATTCCATCCAGCCCATGACCAAATTCTGGTGTTTGTATCTCTTCGCTGTATTGTTTGCTTACCGTGTTCAATATATCTGCGAAGACGATTCCAGCTTTCAGAAAATTGATCTTGCCAAAAAACTCTATGTAGTCGGGGGTGAAGTATTCCCAACCCGTGTTGAGAAGGTGCATATCATGATGCCAGAACAGGCCTTGGTATCCAAGGTTGTGCAAGGTTAGGAGTGTGGCAATATCTTTAAGATGGGGATCATCTTTATACAGCGTTTTCAGAAAGAAAGGGACAAGTGCTGTCTCCCAATCGTTACAATGGAGAACATCAGGAACAAATCCGGTTATTTTTATTGCTTCCAGGATGCTTTTAGAGAAGAAGATAAACCGCTCAGCATTGTCAAGATAATCACCATCCGGGGTGCTGTAGAGATAGTCTCTATAGAAATATTCATCTTTTTCCACAAGGTATGCAGCAACTCCATCATACTCACTCTCCACTATTTCCCCGTCAACGTAGGCCTGCGATATCTGGCACGCTATCTTGAAGTTCTTATAATGCAGGGGAAAATTGAGCTCTTCAACTCCCTTGTGTTTTGGTAATATAACCCTCACCTCAGCCCCGAGCTTTTTCAAGGTTTTCGGTAGTGTTCCTGTAACGTCGGCAAGCCCCCCAGTTTTTACAAAAGGGTAAAGTTCGGGAGACGCTATCAGTATCTTCATTAGGCCCCCTATATATCTGCTTCCTTAAGATACGTTGTTGCCTCTTCTGGCGGAGTAGGGTTGATGTAAAAACCAGTTCCCCACTCAAAACCGGCCATTTTAGTAAGCCTCGGGATGATTTCAATGTGCCAGTGATAGTATGGCATATCGCCACTTCCAAGCGGTGCAGTGTGTATCATAAAATTATAGGGCGGAGAATTCAGTACTTTGTCTTGTTTTTTCAAGACCATAGAGAGAGCATCGGCTGCATCACGGTAACCGTCATCATCGCTTGGAAAAACAAAATGCGACTCATGGTTTTTGGGAAGAATCCAGCTTTCAAAAGGAAAGCGCGATGCATAGGGTGAGAGAGAAATAAACCGTTTGTTCTCGTAGATTACCCGTACATTATCTTCCTGCTCTTGGGCAATGATATCGCAAAAAATGCACCGGTCTTTCTGTCTGTAGTAATTCATGCTACCACTAATCTCCTCAGATATTCTTTTGGGAACTACAGGAAGGGAAATGAGCTGTGAGTGTGAATGATCAAGGGAGGCCCCAGCAATGGTACCATGATTCTTGAATACAATAGTAAATCTGAAACGCTTATCCTTTGCAAGGTCAAGAACCCTTTCTTTGAAAGCGCCAAATATATTCTGTATGCTGCGAACACTCATATTAGAGAGCGTTTCTCCATGTACAGGTGTGTCAATTATGACTTCATGGGCACCGATGCCGTTCATCCTGTCATAGAGGCCAACACCTTCTTTGTTGAGGGAGCCCTCAATGCGCAAGGCAGGAAACTTGTTTGGAATGACCCTCAAAAGCCAGTCAGGGCTGTTT
Organism: Syntrophorhabdus sp. PtaB.Bin027; assembly: GCA_002067585.1. Taxonomy (GTDB): domain Bacteria; phylum Desulfobacterota; class Syntrophorhabdia; order Syntrophorhabdales; family Syntrophorhabdaceae; genus Syntrophorhabdus. Next base: position 6,529 of record MVQO01000133.1, on the reverse strand, counting down.
GGTGATGAATTGCTTGGTCGGACTGCGTATACTTCCGCAGGGGTCATATGTTCATTGCCCGGGCACAGTGGACACATAGCTGCCTTTGGCGGGGGCGGTTCTTCAATAAAGAAGACAGGGCGCTTACCTCGTTCTGTTGATATAATCACCCATCTGTCAATAATAGGATCCTTTCTTAATTCAGGCATACATCACTCCAGGCCAGTTGATTTTGACATGCCAAGAAACACGTGATAAGAAATACCACAAATGATACCGATACGAGATAATATTGCAACACGCACTTATCCCATTATAACAGTGAGCATCATCTTTGTAAACATATTAATATTTCTTTGGATGAGATTTACCCTTACCGGTACTGAAGGCCAAATTGTATACAAATATTACGGACTTGTACCGAGGGAATTTATGACCTCAGCTTCCTCTAGGTTGGACCTTGTACCTTACAACGTGATGACAATCTTTACCTCCATGTTCCTCCATGGAGGTTTTTTCCACCTCGGAGGGAATATGCTGTATCTGTGGATTTTTGGCAACAACATTGAAGACGCCACGGGACACGGGCGATTCATTTTATTTTATCTTCTGGCCGGTATTGCCGCAGCTTTTGCCCAGCTCTTTTATGATCCCACATCAAATATTCCCATGATAGGAGCGAGCGGAGCTGTTTCAGGGGTTTTAGGGGCATATTTGGTGCTTTATCCTTATGCGAGAATCAAGACATTGCTCTTTATTATTATTTTTATCAAAATAGTCGAATTACCAGCGATTGTGCTTCTTACTATTTGGTTTTTCATGCAAGTCTTGTATTCAGGCATGGAAGGCGTAGCCTGGTATGCCCACATAGGAGGGTTTGTCTTCGGTCTTATCATGATAAAGCTTTTCAGTCGTAAACCTTTGTTCCGCGGTTCAAAAAAACGAGGGTGAAAAGGGAAATAGGTTACAAATGGTTTCAAGAGCCTTGCTTATAAATCCTTCCATCTATGATTTCGCAGCGTACAGTTTTTGGTCAAGTCCTCTTGGACTCCTTTACATTGGAGGAATACTCCGAGCAAATGATATGGAGGTTAACCTCATCGACTGTATGCAAATTGTGGAGAGAAAACGGAAAGTGGACGGAAGGGCGCCTTTTGTAAAAGAAAAGGTGGAGAGCCCCCCGGCACTTAAACACATTCGAAAACGCTTCAAACGATATGGCATCTCCAGGGATGCCCTCATCAGAAAGCTTGGTGAAAGCAAAGAACCGGACATTATCCTTATTACCTCCATCATGACGTACTGGTATCTTGGTGTGAAAGAGGCATTAGAGGCGGCCAGACATGTTTTTCCATCTTCAAAAATAATTATTGGTGGAATATATCCCTCTCTCTGCTCCGCACACGCTGACCGCACTCTCCGAGAAGCTGACCTTATCATAAAAAACAGTGAGATTGAAAAATTCTATGGTTTTGTTGAAAATGCATTTGATAAAAAATTGACCTACAAACCCTCACTCTATGACCTTGATCACATCCCCTACCCGTGTTATGATCTTTATAAAACCATCCCTTTTGTTCCTCTGCTTACATCATTCGGATGCATGTACCGATGCGCCTACTGCGCCACACCCTATATGCACCCCGGTATCGTGAGGAGAAGTCCCGGGAGCGTCATTGAGGAAGTCAGACATTGGCACGAACTGGGGGTAAGCAGGTACGTGCTTTATGACGACAACTTTCTTTACAAAAATGAGGTTTATGCAAAGCCTCTCCTGAAGAAGATCTGCAGTCTCCCTTTTCAAATTGATATCTATAACCCTAATGCCATGAACGGTGCCCTCATTGATGATGAGCTGGCCCATCTTTTAAGAGGTGCCGGATTTAGGGAAATAAGGATAGGGCTTGAGTCAGCCGACCCAGTTGTACAGAAGTCAACAGGGAGTAAGATCAGTCTAAAGCATTTTGAAAAATCTGTCACTGCCTTAATTGATGGAGGATTCAAAAACAATGAGATTGTTGCATATATTCTCGCTGGCTTACCGAATCAAAGATGGGAAGAGGTGAAGCAGTCGATTGACTATGTTCTTGGTATCGGCATACAACCATATATAGCTGAATATACGCCCATACCCCACACACGTCTTTTTGATGAGTATGGACAGTGCGCGCGCTTCCCAATTTGGGAGGATCCCATTTACCAGAACAACGCACTTTTCCCATTTGCGTGGGAGGGTTTCAGCGAGAAAGATCTAGAATATTTAAAACTGTATGCCAGAGACAAAAGGTTTCCTGAACACACAAATAAAGAATAGCAGCTAACAGATCAGGGTAGCAAATTCTGTTTCAATAAATAGATTGCAGGTGGAATTTCAACATATTTAGAAAGGCCTTCTGAGGATTCGCCAGGATGGACAAATACGAATCCTCCTGAGTAAATGTATTCATGACCCTCAAAAAATCGTTCCAAGGGCAAATTTGATATTTATACCACCAGGGGTTGTTGTAAACTTTTTTTGAAAAGCAGTCTGACCAGTGTAAGCCTGGCTAAAGGCAAAAATCTCATGCTACCGATACCACTGATGTGACTGTAAACATGGCAATGGTTTCAGGACTAACGAGCAAAGAAGGCAAGAACACGAACAAGGGTGAATATGGAGGTTTTTGTTGCAGAGGACGTGTACCTCGGAAGATTTCACGGTAAGATCTACAAACCAGGAACCTCTACCTTTTGCACCTTACCGGATTACGTGGGCGGTCTTCGGTTTCCGGGGTTCTTTATGAAAAAATTCATGCCTACTTCAACCAGTGCAGTTATGCATTGTGTTTTGTCATGGGAAAACCTTATGATAAAACGCGACTTTGCATGGTGCTCATAATTAGACGATAGCGAAACAATACAGATCTATCAAGATAAATTAAACGTGAAAAAACATTTGCGACAACGCGTACAAAAGATAAAGGTATATTGTGAAGCGTGCTTACAAACTCTTCTTTTCCATTGTAACGGTTCACATTCGCTGACCTTATTAAGGGGAGTACGGGATTTAGACACTATAAAATAATTCATGAGACGCTATGTCTGTTGGAGCAGGCATAGACTGCTCTTTGCGATGGAAGGGATTCACAATTTTTCATAATTAGTTCGTCACCTCTTCACACTGGTTCCTTATAGTATCAGTAACAAATCCCATTGAAAGGAGGAAAAAGGGATGAAAAAATTAATGGTATTCAGTTTTGTTGTGGTATTTGGCTTAACTCTGACCACGGCAGTATTCGCTGCGTGGAATAGAGGACCGCGGGTTAACCCTGGTGAACAAACGGATGTGAATGCTTTTAGAAATTTCCAGAAGGAGACATTGCCTCTGCGAGATGAGATGGCTGTTAAGAGACTGGAAATCAGGAATGAATTCAACAAAGAAACGCCGGATCAGGCAAAGATTGCCAATCTTCAGAAAGAGATGATTGATCTGAGAACGAAGATCAGTGATGTAGCCAAGAAAAACGGCCTGTCAAATTGGGGTTATGGCCGCGGATACTACCGAGGTGGCTGGGGTCCTGGTTATGGTAGAGGCCATCACATGGGTTGGGGCAATGGTTACGGTCCTGGTTACGGGAGAGGTTACTGCCCCATGTGGCAATAATCATCACAGAGTCAGGCCCTGGATGATCTCTGGGGGCCTGACTCCCTAAGAATATGAAAAAGTGAGGGAGGGGGTTGCCGTGGCAGAAACAAGAGCAGTAATCAAGGGGATCAATTGTCAGCATTCTGTTGTGGCAGTGAAGAAGGCGCAGGAAGGCGTACTGGGTATCCTGGAAAGGGATGTTCCGATCAGAGATTTCAGCTAATTCTTAACTCCACATCTTGTAACACCAGCCGAACACCGGGGGTTCTTTATTTTATTCGTTCCACCTTATAAATAGTAATCAATGAGGTTGACTTATGAGCACAGACGTCACAGTATTATGTGGTAGCTGTAAATCAGAAGATGAAGAGATCACGTACATAGCCAGCGGGTTCACAGATGATTCAACATTGACTTGTGGAGAAGATGATACGAGGAATCCAAAGAAAGGCTGAAAATGGAAAGAGAAAGACAGCGTCAATTCGCTGGATTTACAAAAAAGCACAGAGGAGACACGGCCATGATAACAATAAAGAGAATCTATGATCCTCCTTCTAAGGATGATGGGTACCGGGTTCTAGTGGACAGGTTGTGGCCACGGGGTATGAGCAAGGAAAAAGCACATGTCGACCTTTGGTTGAGAGACATTGCGCCAAGCAACGAGCTGCGAAAATGGTTCAACCATGAGCCGCAGAAATGGACCGGGTTCAAGGAAAGATATTTTGCCGAAATAGCTCTCCAGAAAGAGTTGCTCGAACCCCTAAAGAAAAAGATGAAAGAGACCCACATCACCCTTCTCTATGGCGCAAAAGAACCACACATCAACAACGCAGTAGTATTAAAGGAATATTTAGAAAAAATGTAGAGGTGTGAAATGAAACAGGTGTTCATTGAAGATTCTTGTATTGGCTGTGGCACATGTGTGGAAATATGCCCGGAAGTGTTTGAACTCAACGGTGAAGTTGCTGTTGTAAAAAAAGGCGCTAATCTTTCATTGGACAAGAAAATCATCGAAGCTGCCGAGGCATGCCCTGTAGAGGCCATTGTCTATGAAAAGTAGTAAATAAGTAGGAATTTCAATAAGCAGAACACATAGAAGTAAAGTTTACAAACGAACTCATCTGGAAAACATCAAAAAACTACAGCAGTTGGGGCTGGAACATCTGGCTCTACATAATGTGCTATACACGTGCACTGAGCGGTTTAGTTGATGAGATTGTGCTCATGAATGATAGGAAGGCCGACCTTATACACGGGCAACCGTCTTCCCCCACAACCTTCATTCATGCGGGGAGATGCATCAGGCCAAACAAGCTCACAGATTATTGTCATCACAGCCGGCACAGCCTAGCGAACCGGTGAGACGAGACCACAACTCCTTCAAAGGAACACAGACATTGCGCTGAGCGTTGTTCGTGATATCACCGAGCAGAATGCCACCTTTTCTCATTATCGTGATTGCCATGTGTGCAATCTACCAAGCCAGGTAGTGCATACAATGCGTAAAGAGGGTTTTTGTTTACATCCCTCTGCTACGTCTTAAAGTGACCTGCTCTCCTGCAATCCCCCAATTATCTGTATCCACCTCGTCAATGATGACAAAGGTAGTAGCAGGATTCTTACCCAGCACTGTCCTAAGAAGGTCAGTTACCCCAGCGATTAGTCTGGCCTTCTGCTCAGCGGTAACGCCTTCCTTTGTTACTTTAATGTTCACATATGGCATGGCCCCCTCCTTATGTCGTTTATTAACAGGTTAAATATTATCATTTTTGGTTGCGTTGTTCTCAGCAGAATATATGCAAGGAACATACATTTTTCACTAATACGTGTATAAAGGAAAAACGCACAAGTGCCTCGGTTTAAATCAGATATAGAAACAAGGCCTGGAAAGATCTGAGAATTAAATAAAACCTTCCATATAAGGTCTGTTCCCCTACAGCCACTTACCATGATTACAGATGAAAAGTTTTTCGAAGAAGACAAGAAATTGCAGGCAACCCCTTTTTCAAGGTATGGGAACTATGAGGAAAAAGGGAACTTCCTCAGTATATCCCTTATGAGATCATACCTTTCCCGAACAGACAAGGTAAAGTAAAATCTACTCTCCATCAATATACGGATCACTTCTCTTACTTTGTTCTGTTGTCTCACAGTGCAACCTCCGCGTTAAATTATCATCCAGCTAATTGGATGATGAAACTTCCCGGTCATAAAAAAATACCCTGCCTGAAAGGTCAACCACAATATAAGCCTTTTTCCCATTGTTTCTGAGTCCCATAAGCCTATTCCCCATACCGGGAAAAAAGAATGGAAAAACCGAAACAGCGTCTTTTTCGAGAACTTCTCGTTTTGGCTGTTCAACCAGCATTAATTCCATACTTTCCATATGACCCTCCTCACCGTACATAACCCCTCTTCAGCATATATTGTGCCACTGACGGTAAGAAAACAGTATTGATGAAAAACATGTTTTAATATCAGGACCTTATCATGCTTTGGTTCTTCAGAAAACATTGAACTGATGGCCCCAGGTTTCACCACAAATTACATGATGTGTCCTACACATTTTGTGGCCTTTATTAATAAATGTTTGAAAGTGGACGAAAATATAGATGTAAGCCTCAAAGACTCTGGGCACCGTGCTTGACCAACTTTGTATCATCACCAACGATGCCTGGGGTTGCTTCATAGAGGTGTTCTTCCCGTGAGGTTGCAGTATGATTCTGTCCCACATAGACATCCTCGATAAACGAAACATGCAGCACCGTGTCAAGGCAACCATTGTTGCAAATCATCCGTTAAGTCGATATGGACAGCCCGTTATCCTCCTAGAGAATGGGAGAGCGCTGGACAAATCCTCATGGTTCTCTCACCGATACCGCGTACTGAAGGCAAGCAAGAAGGAAATCTCAGCCCTTCTGAGCA
>MVQO01000132.1 GCA_002067585.1 Syntrophorhabdus sp. PtaB.Bin027 | reverse complement strand
ATCTAAGTCTTTGATTAGTACCGTAGAATTCATCGTGACAACATCATTTGGGATGTCTTTCGGATCAACCACCTTAGCCTGGTCGAGTTCTTCTTCCAGGCTTTCCAAGTAGGCCGCATCTTGTCTACCACCAATTTCGATCAGCGCCTGGAGCCTTTCCATATCGCGTTGGGTTACGAAAATTTCTCTTTTTCTCATAATGTTTGTTACCTCTTAGAGTTTTTTATGAGCACAGAATCCCTGGTAGTAACATCCCTGCAATCATTGAGATTCTTCACGTATCTCGGTTTCACACAATTAAAAAATGCTCTAAGTATGGATGACATATTATATTACCATATTTCATAGATTTAGCCCAGTGTTCCCGACACTTAAGCATCAATTCTTTTTTTTGAGTACACCAAACCATGAAAATGTATATCCTAATCAGGCATGTTTGGGTCCCGTTTGATCATAAATGGCGGGTTTACACAGCAGACAACAGTGAAATTGCTAATTTCTGGGGTCGAAACTGTAAAAAGAGACTAGCGTGAGAAGACAGTCTCTTTTCTTGGATAACTTACGATTCTGTGTACTTCATTTCCAGCCATATCAATAGTGACAGCATGAAGTACCTGTCTGGACTGTCCGGGATTGATGCAAACGGTGGGGCCTAAACAATCCTTGATTTCGTCTGTCATGTGATGGGATTCATGTATGTGACCGTGAAGCGTAAGGGGGGGCTTATGCTGTTCGATGAACATCCTGACAGACCGGCTCCCTATGTGACGGCCGTTGAAAAGTACATCCAGTTTGGTAGCATAAGGAGGTGCATGACTCACATAGACTGTATGAGCAGGATTGGACAGGCGTGCGAGCATGCTAAGTTCCTCCTCGATTGTGTTATGGGAGAGAAACCATTCATGGGTATTGACAACATTAATGCCCTCTGATCCGCTACTATAAGCCTGATATGAACGGTCCTGAACCATTGAACGATGGGCATCAAGTCGTTCCCAGTCTTTTATCATGAAAGCGGTCGGGGGAACACAGCCATATCCTGCTATAAATAGACTATCCGAGAGGGTATACATGCGGAGGTGGAGCAATCTCAGGAGTCCTTCACCTGCCATCCTTTCGAGCTGATCCATATTGATCGCAAGATCATCATTACCCATCATAAGATAGACTGTCTTCTCTGGGTTGGTGTCTTTAAAGTGTTCAAGGAGTGGCCTGAGATGATCATTAAGGAACCGTCTCTGTACCTCAGCAAGAGAGGAAATAGAAATTCCTCCTGGTAAGAGATCCCCGCCCATCACAACACAGTCTGCCTGTTTTGCTACAGCAAGAGAGAGAAGTTCCCGGTAGTGGGTAAGGTTACCGTGGAGATCTGCAGCATGGAGTATTCTTACGTCATGGGTCATCCATCTTATGTCCTTCTGTTATATTGGATCTTTTGGATTTTTCCTGAGCTTCAATGAATGTGCCGGATCAGTAATAGCGCCTATTTTCACTGCATATGATGTTTTCTTAGCAATATCTTCATCTGTAACAATGTGTATGTCAAGGAGACCGTCAGTGGAATAACCTGTTTTGAGATAGTTGATTTCAGCCAAGCAAAAGCTCCAACCCTCCAACCACTGCAGAAGATCCTTCCGCTGTTCATCGGTGCCGTCAAAATGTATGATCAGGTCTATATCGCTCCCTGGACCGGCTGTACCGCTATTCGTGCTTCCAAACAGATAGATTCCCTTGACACCAAAACGGGAGGGGTCCAGTCTGCCAGCGATACGCTCGGCCATGTAAGAACGCCAACGCCAGAATACATCATCGAATCGGACCTGTGTATCTTTCTGTATACGTTTCATGCCCACCATGGGTTGAAAAGGAAGGGATTTATCTCCCGAATGAGGGCCGAAGTAGCCCAATGCCTCTTCCAACTCCGCATTCATAGCAACATGGAGCACATTATCTTCCATGGAGTCCGCCACGTCTATAACTCTTACTACATCTTCCAGATGACTATAATCAGGAAGGATTTTTGAGAACAGGCTTGTTGCTTTTCGCAAGAATACTTCATTAAACACTATCCCTGCTTCATCGGGATAAAGAGGAAGATAACGAATATTTGCCTCCACCAGATCTTGAAAAAAATGAGTCCCAAAGGAAAGTTCAGGCACATAATTTGATTTTGCACGAGCGATTTCGATAAGAGCTGCTGTATTGCTTATGTCAGAATAACTCACTTTAACCCCAAGTTTTATGTCACCACGGCTCCCCCACCTGCCTGGTCCCATAAGAATAAAGCGGCGTTTTGGCAACATGGAGTTGAGCAAGCCAATCGATCTACCAACATCTTCGAGGTCTTCGATTTTCATCAGACCATCATAGGCCTCAGGGTCCACATACACAATGTGAGAGATATCCTTTAAGCTTCCATTTGACACATACCGTTTGGCAGAAAACAAGATATGCCTCCAGTCAATATCTTTAGGTATTGCTGAAGGGCTGCTGTCTTCCCGAAAACCCTGCGGTCGGCATTGCAGTAAATAGAAATCTTGTCCGTCAGAGGCAAATTCAATGTCCACCGGCGTCTCAAGTTTTTCCTCCAATACATTCAATATTGCTCTTATCTTTTTTATAAAAGAAGTGTTCGAAATCAGCCCATCAAAGGTCAGGATTAAATGATCATGCTCAAAATCTAAATCAAAGGCGGGCGGAGTGCTGATATAATCATTCCTGAATACAGAAACGATATTCTGGATATCAGGCACCAAATGGCCGAACTCCCTTACAAATGATAAGGCATCTATGGTTTCGAAGGTATTCTTTTGGAGGTTTATTACATCGATTTTTGAAGGGGAATATCTCTTGATTTCCTCAGGGGCCGTATTGACGCGCAGTCCTGGTTGGCCAGGAGACACAAGAACAGGGAAATCGTCACCCACCCGATCGACTGCCCGCGTGCCCATGCCAGGTACAATGCGAATGATCCCATCACTTCGCTTGATCCTTGGGGACCAGCGAAATTCATTGTTACTCAGCGCAACACCGGCGTAGCAAGGCAGAAAATAAGGTCCTATCTTCCTCCCAACAACCTCCTGAATCATGATTCCCATTTCCTCTGGATAGTCCAGCAGACCCCTTTCTGCCCGGTATTGAATAGAGTCAGGGCTGTAAATGGAAGCATAAATTTCAATAATGGCATTTTTCAGATCTTCCAGACAATCCTTTTTTGCTCCTTGATTGGCGAGAAACAGACTTTTGTATTTCCCTGAAAAGGCAGCTCCGCTCTGATCCTCCAGAA
>MVQO01000131.1 GCA_002067585.1 Syntrophorhabdus sp. PtaB.Bin027 | reverse complement strand
ACTGGACCTGCCATAATCAAATTCTACGAAACTCAAGTCCTCACCTCCGCCAAAGAGCGCCCCCAGAAGTGCAAAAGGAGAAGTTGCAGCTTTGACGAGGAGATTCTTGATGATCTTCCATACAATACTCCAGATGCTGAATTGGGGATCATCAAGGTTGCCTGTAACCGGTATGTCGAGATTTATTTTTCCCTGCCTGTCTTTGAGGAGCGTTACTGCCAGCTTCACAGGCAGTTTGATCGCATCAGGACTTTCCACCTTCTCTCCGAACGTGAGCTGATCAAACAGTATCCGATTTTGCGCCTCTATTTTTCTCTGGACAATGAGATACTTGAGGTCGAATGAGAGCTGCCCTTTATCTATTGTGTATCCGACATATTTTCCCGAATATGGCGAAAGAGGGCTCAATTCAAAATTTTTGAAGCTTGCAGTGAGGTCAACAAAGAAGTGTTCTTTCCATGGATTTATCTTTCCCGCTATTTCCAGAGGAACATAATCGTTGTATTTACCCCGTACCTCCACATCAGAGGCTGTATCTTTTTTCATGGAAAGGCTTGAAACCCTCCCCCCTATCTGCGTAAGGTTGGCAGAATAGTTTGGTTTGATGGATCTGTCTGTGAACCTGATTGTTCCACCCTGAAGTGTAATCCCTCCAATTACCATATCCGCCGGCATTGTCGATTCAGAAGTGACAGCACTTTGAGCAGCGGGGGTCTTCGGAGAAGTTTTGACGTCAGGTTTTGCAGCTTCTTCCTCTGCAGCCACGATATGATGAAGGTTGAGCGATCCGTCAGGTTCGATTGTTATTGCTGCAAAGAAGTCTGACAGTGATATGCCTTTGGCGCTGTAGTATGTTGGGTTGTAGCCAACAACAAGGTCTTCAAAGGAGAGGGTCTGCCATCGCAGTAACTCCTCGTAATCTTCTTTGTTCGCTGCATGAAGCTGGTTAATGAGGAGTTTGCCTGTGTACTTCGCGCTCACATCTTTACCCTCAGGTTTATCAAGTCCCAGGGTGCCAGAGGTATTTATGCTGCCCGATGAGATATACATCCTGACTTTGTCAGTAAAGTAAGGTTGGAAGGTATTTATACCCACCCCTTTCATATCAAGAGATAGATTTGCTGCAATAGGTTCAAGGCCTATTGTCCCTTTTCCATTAACTTTGCCTGTCTTCCCCAGAAGAAAGGAAAACTGGAGGTCTGTTTTACTCCCCTTTTCGAGAGAAAAGCCCTTAGCATCTAAGACAATGCCATTGGCCTCTATGGTAACAGGTTCCTGTGTCATGGAATCGTGAAATTTCATTTTCCCGTCTTTCACTTGCCATACATCAATTAGGAGCGACATGGGATTTTTGTCCTGTGCCCGGTGTGATGAGTTGGCGTCCTCTTTTTGGTGGGCTGTTCCTATTAGCAGGGTGGTGATGGTTACAATATCGATGGTCCCGTCTTTTTTACGCCTCATATTGATGTCGGGAGAACTTATACTCATTCTTGATATATGAATTAAGTCTTCCAGGGGTTTAACTGAGGCGATTTCAAAATCAACTACTCCAACCTTTAAAAGAGGATTTTTTTTGTCATCTGCAAGGTTGAGATCATTCAGAGTCATTTTGCCAGTCACTTCGAGGGTCGGTTTTTTCTCTGCATGCTGGATATAAGAAACTTTTGCGATTAAATTCAAAGAACCTGAAAGGAGGTTAAAATGTTTTTTATTTGGCACATAAGCTAAGTAGTCTGCAAGATCAAGGTTGTTAATATTGATATCAAAAACTGTTTCCAAAGAGTCTGCAAAAGGTTTTGTCTTCCCTTCTATAGTAAAGGGGTCATCGTTTATCAGTGCAGAAAATCTGGGCTGAATAAAGGTTTGTACATGATATTTCATGTTGGACACAAAAGGAACGGCAAGATTCAAATCTGTTACTTCATGAAAGACCTCTTTTGGAGCATCGAGAAAGTCGATGGTACCCCCTGAAACGACTATGTTGTTTATTGAAAACTGTACAGGTTTAGATTTCTTTGCTGGAGGTGACGGTCCTTCAGAAGTCTTTTCAACCAAATCACTCCAATTGTATGACCCGTCCTCGTTACGGATTACTTTTATGTAAGGTTTAGTTAAACTGACCTTGCTTAGGATGATAGCTCGTTTGAAGATAGATAGTGCATGTATATCGATGAAAAATTCCTCGAAGGAAAGTATTGTTTCAGACGTTTCCTTTTCTTTTATGGCAAAACCCCTAACCACAACCGTCAGGTTGTATGGATTCGCTTTAATCTGTTGAATTGACACATCTCGTTGCAAAGCTTCAGACAGGTTTTTTATTAGCAGATGTTTTGCTATGGGGGGAACAAGAAAAAAGCCTGCAATTGAGAAAAACAGGAATAATCCTGCAATCCAGAATAGGATAGTCCTCCATTTTGGCATAACAGTATAATAGTATGGAATTGATACTGAAAAAACCAGAGAAAAAACTTGAAAGAGGGAGTGTCTTCGATAAAAACGGGCCCGGTTGGTGCCGGGCCCGCAATAAAGGCTTAGCCTTTTACAACATTCGACGCTGCCGGGCCCTTTGGGCCAGTGACAACATCGAAAGTCACTGTTTCGCCCTCAGTCAGGGATTTAAAACCGTTGCCCTGAATGGCTGAGTAGTGAACAAAAACATCGCTGCCATCGTCTTTGGTGATGAAACCAAAGCCCTTTGACTCATTGAACCACTTCACAGTTCCTTTCGCCATGCTGACTACCTCCTTGTTAAAATGTGGAAGAATACGGAACTGAGTTATGAAGAGATGACAAAAATGAAACGCTTTGCAGCTACAACTAACATATGTTTCCGAAACCCCGATAAGGTTATCGCATAAAAAAGAAAAAACTACAACAATTATTATATTTCTTTTGTGCTACCCTCGGATACTGATTCGTCAATAGTGAGTTTGTCCTCGTCCTGGTCTTCAGCGCCTGTCTCTTTGCTGGTCTTTCCGCTGAACCTCCGCTGCCTCTTTTCTTCCTGTTTTTGCAGGCGTAATAGTTCCTTACGCCTCTTGTCGCTCTTGAAGCCTCCGCCATGTCTTGCCAAGGTTACCTCCTCAATCTTTCTACCACCGGTCTCTGATTCATTTAACCAGTGATTGAGAATAATGGGTAAGAAACAGTCTAAGCTCCTGCAATTTTCCTTTGTGCTTCCCGGAGAAGATCGATGACAGCATCAACCTTCTCAGGAGCGAGAGAAATGCCCTCAGATGTAGGCATCAACTCTCCATCATTGATTACCTGATACGATCTTAAATCGACAACCTTTACGCCCTTTTGATCTTCTATCGTTACCATGACTCTTCGCCTGGAATTTGTCATAATTTTTCCAATGAGCATACACCCTCCTGTAAGAGATTACAAAAAACTATTGTTCTTGTACTTTTGTTGACGGCAGGTAGATAAGGCGGCTGCGTATCAAGGGTTAGTTTACCATATACTCGTTCGTGATGCTACTTGTTTTGCAGAGAATGTGTTATCTTTATGCGAATGCATATAGGCGTTGTTCATACAGTTGGTTCTCCCTGTTGCTGCGCTGAGGCAGTTACTGGTGGCCTCACTGCCCTTGGTCACGATGTGACCACGGTAAACTCTGAAGAAATTGAGGTTAGAGCAGCAGAACTTGCCAGGAATTGCGATCTTGTGATCGACCACACCGACACTTTCCGGGGTCGTGGCATCTTTCGGGCATTTGTGCGATTGATTTTAGAAGGACATGGTGTCCGATTGGTTGGTTCAGGATCCAGGGCATGTTTTACTGCTGACGACAAAATTGTATCAAAAGCCTGCCTTGCCAGTGCCGGCATTATCACCCCTCCAGGAATCGTGATCAGATCAAAACAATGGAAACCACCTTCATGGCTGAGGTTTCCTCTGATTCTTAAGCCGGCGTTTGAGCATATGAGCAGGGGGGTTGTTGTAGCTGAAACCATGGTCGATGCTCGCTCAAAGGCAGCGCACATGCTGAAGGCTTTTCAGCAGCCCATTATTGCAGAATCATATATAGCAGGAAGAGAGCTTGCCGTGTCTGTCCTTGAGGGGCCGCACGGGCTCGAAATCCTTCCCCCCCTTGAATGGAAAATTGACGATGAGGAATATGGGTTTCTCAGTGAGGATTTTAAGTTGGAAGAACGGTCAGGGGAGAGAAATGATGCAGTTAAAGCATTAATACCTGCTCACCTGCAAGAGCAACTCAAGAATCACGTAGGTTATGCATTTCGTTCTCTATGTCTGAGAGATTATGCCCGTTTTGATTTAAGGCTGTCACCTGGTGGAACATTTTACTTTCTTGAGGCCAATGTGACGCCAAGCCTTGAGCCATTAGAAGCATTTGCCCTATCTGCTCAATGGGCCGGGATAGACTATCCATCGCTTGTTGACCGCATGCTCAGTGCCGCGTTAGGCCGTTACGGAGATTCTGTGGCAGAGGGTGAGGCGGCTGTAACCCTTGATCTTCCTTTCGGCCCTTTGGAACTTCTTGTCCCCCGGGGTGTCCATACGCCTCCGCCTTCAACCATTCAGCTTGCAGGGATTCTGGATATTCAGCCCGGAGAGAAGGTTATGGATTTGGGCTGCGGAACAGGGATACTCTCTATTGCTGCAGCAAAACTGGGAGCGAGAAGAGTTGTTGCAGTTGACATCAGCACAAAAGCCCTGGAAGCAACTGCCCACAACGTTCGCCAGAATGGCTTCGAAAAACAAATTGAAACCCGCTTCGGGTCCTGGTATGAACTGGTGGGAAAAGAATCTAAAACATACCACAAAAAAGAGAGATACGATGTGATTATCGCTACACCTCCTCAGACACCTGGACCTTACCCTTTTGGCCCACGGTATGGAGGTCATGATGGAACGCAACATCTGTTTACAGTAATTGATGGCGCATCGGAATTTCTTTCCTCACAAAAAAGCAGGCTCTGGTTGCTCGTCCTTTCTATTGCCAATCCAAGAGCAGTTTTTGAGCGATTGAAAGTGCGCTTTAAAGATGTTACAACAGTCTGTCAGACCGGCCGAATTTTCTCGGCTGATGAATATGAGTCCCTTGAACAAGGCCTGTTTCAGTATCTTTTGCAACTTCGGTCCCACGGTACAGCCGAGTTCCAAGATATGGGCGGTGGACAGTATATGTTCTACAATTTCTTTATCCGCGCTTCGGGAGCAAAGCAACTATGAAAAGCCTGATTATCAACGCAGATGACCTTGGTGCTGATGAACCAAGAAACCACGGGATTTTTGAAGCTATTGAAGCTGGCAGGGTTACGAGCGTTAGTATTCTTGTGAATGGCAACGGGTTCGAAGGTGCTATGGAGCGATGGAAAAGTCTTGGCAACACAGGGATATCTTTAGGTATTCACATCAATCTCTCTGAAGGAAGACCTATAAGGAAGGACCTTAATCTTCTCACAGACAAAGATGGATATTTCCTAGGGAAGCAAACTGCGCAGGAACTCTTAAAACGAAAAGCAGACGGAAAACTGGAGCGGGAGATACAAGAGGAAATCAAGGCACAAATAGATGTTCTAAAAGAATATGAAGTACCAATCAAACATCTTGATGGCCATCAGCACATTCACATAATGCCTGCTGTTTTGCCCATTGCAGTATCAGAAGCATCCAGTAGCAAAATAAGATGGATAAGGATTCCTGACGAGCCACAGCCTTCAATCCGAAATGCAATGTCAAAAGCGGACATCCTGGACGAAGCAGCAATATTCAGCAGTTTAGGCGCTGCAGCGCGATCTTTCGTCATGTTGTCGGAGATTGAGAGTTGCGATCATTTTCGTGGCCTCTATCTAAAAGGCAAGCTTGATATCATCCACCTCGAAGAGTTATTTCAAAATCTTCCCATTGGGCTTACCGAGTTCATGGTTCATCCGGGCAGGGCAGCAGATTCTGAGACCACAGGTCCCTTCACAACCTTCTCCTCAACAGAGAGAGAAAAGGAGCTGGCAGCCCTTCTCGATCCTGTTTTCCCGATACTTCTGCAGAAATACGGAATAGACCTGACCCCATTCCCAGAAGGTTTTCCATGAAAAAAAACCTGCGTGTCCTTATTCTCACCCCTACAACGTTGCCTGACATATCGGGCAACGCAATCTCTGCTGAACGTTGGAGGCAGTCCCTGATCGGGAAGGGATTGTTTGTACGTGTAATCGCAACCACGAATCTTGATGCTGACAATCTTGTGAAGAATATTGAAAGCACTAAGGCGGATGTTGTCCATGCTCACCATGTTTCCAAAGCAGGAGGCCTGTTTCTTGACCAGAAAATTATAGAGCAGTATGATGGGCTCCCCCTCGTCGTATCTCCTGCAGGGACAGATATCTTGTCTCAGGATGGACAGGTACACAATTTGAATACAATTGTTGCCCGGGTTTGCAGGAGGGCTTGTATTATCGTTACCCAGGGCGAATGGACAGCCAATAGGTTGGCAACGCTTTTTCCTGATTTGAAAAATAGAATCCTGCATGTGCCGAAAACATATACGTGGTTTGGAGATGACAGTTTTGACCTCCGAAAAATAACGGGCTGGTCACCGAAGCACTTTGTTTTTTTTCTCCCTGCCGGCATAAGACCGGTGAAACGAAACCTTGAGACGCTTATCGCAATGCGATCAGTTTATGAATTGCGTCCCCATGTTCGACTAGTTTTTGCAGGCAAGCCGCTCGATCAGGACTATGCAGCCCGTTTCCAGGAAGAACTGGAACGGCAGAGTGAGTTTGCCCAATGGATACCGATTATTCCTCATGGTTCTATGCGCTCAGCATATGCAACAGTAGACGTTGTCATAAATTCATCTTCCTCTGAAGGACTCTCCAATGCTGTTCTCGAGGCTATTGGTGCAGGGAAACCTATTTTAGCATCAGACATCCCGGGAAATAGGTGGCCAATCATAGGGCGAGAAAATGTTCCTGCCTGTGGACTTCTTTTTGAACTATCAGACAAAAATGACTTTATCAGACAAGCATTAAAACTCGTTGATGACGGGCAACTGAGAAATGAATTGAACAAAGCAGGCAGAGACCGGGCCTCAAAATGGCCGGGTGTTGACGCAGAAGCCAGCGGACTGATTTACGCTTACGAAGAAGCCATAAGAAGGCAGCACAAAAGATCTCTAAACCTATAGCTGATAGAGGAGTATTGCGTTGTTTACAGGCTGCCATTTTATCTGTGAACTGTTCGCCATGCGTTTTATTTCATTGACAATGGAAAACAGCTTCTGATACCGTAGTGCCACAGATTTTTCTCCAGGAGGGTTTGATGAACCTTATCGGTCGAACGGCATTGATTACAGGGGCAGGACAGGGTATTGGCCAGGCATGTGCCGAAGTCTTTGCTGAACGCGGTGCAAACCTTGTTCTCATGGATAAGAATAAGAGGACCCTGCCAAAGGTAGCCGACCAGATTACTGAAAAAGGTGGGCACGTCAAAGCGATCCTCATTGACCTTACCCATCACAGAAAACTTCACAAGATCATTGACGTGGTCAAGTCTCAAGCACACATAGACATTCTTGTGAACAACGCTGGATTTGACCGTCCGGGTACCACCATGAAGATTGGTAAAGAGCAGTTTAATGCAGTGCTCGGCATTCACGTTGGCGTGCCTTTTTTTCTGATTAAATCATTTATACAGGAGATGCGGGCAGCTAGGTGGGGCAGGATCATCAATATCAGTTCCATATATGGTGTACAGGGAGCTAAGGGTGAGGCAGCATATTCCACTGCCAAAGCCGCTGTGATCGGATTGACAAAAACGGCAGCCCGTGAAGCAGGAAAAGATGGTGTAACGGTTAATGCCATTGTCCCAGGTCTCATTAAGACACCACCGATGATCAGGTTGCCGGACAAATACAAGATCCCTATTATTGAACAGACTTTGCTCGGTCGTATGGGCGAACCGATTGAAGTAGCAAAGGTGGCAGCTTTTCTTGCATCTGATGATTCTTCATTCATAACAGGATCGACCATAACCGTTTCAGGCGGGTGGGGGATATGAAAGACAGTAAAATATAAAAAGCTAGAAGTTAGAAGTGAAAAGCACGAAGTAAAGAAAAACCGTGAACCGCCAACAGTGACCCGTAAAGGAAGATATCCAGGGAGAGGTGTAAGTCGGTCTCGCAATTACTGCAGCCGGCTTTTCTAGGGGGGAGTGGGGAAACTCTCCCTGGATAAGTGAGGCATCTTAAATATTTACTTTTATAGCAACGGCCATGCCATGGAACAGTAAACAGATAATCGATTGTTAAGTATGGCTTTTTTTAGTCAAACCCGGTGATTGCTTTGAAAGTAGCTGGAAAAATATGTCGAAAATGATGGAATATTTCGACGATAACGTCGCCCAGGATAACCGAGATACATGCTAATTTGCATCATAAAGTGTGATATAAAAAGAATATGGAGAAATATGATGTTATTATCGTCGGTGGGAGCTGTGCTGGTTCTGCAGCAGGAATAACCCTGGCGAAGGCCGGGAAAAATACACTGATTATCGATAAGGCAAGGTTTCCCCGTGAGAAGCTCTGCGGGGGAATGATAACCGAGAAGACAGCCAAGCTTCTTCAAAAAACCTACTCAGTTTCTTTAGAGAGTATGATTGACTCTCGTTACAATGCATTTGGTGTGTATCATACCGATTTTGGTAGGATCTCAAGTTACAGGTCCGACCAAACACTGTTCATGGTCCACAGGTATGATTTTGATGATTTTTTCCTCCAAGAGGCCAGAAAAGCGGGATGTACAGCCTACCTGGGAGATGAGGTTATGGAAATCGACAGGGGAAAAATTCATACTGCTTCCGGAAGGGTAATTAGTGCAGATTATATAATCGGCGCAGATGGTTGCCACAGTACAGTGCGCAAGGAGCTTCGCGGCACAAAAAATGATGAAAAATTTCCTCTTGGCCTTGAAGTGAACATTGGTTATGATAATCTGAAATTCTATGTGCCACCTGAAGATGTATTCCCATGGGTTTTCTTTGGCTATGTCAAGATCGGGTACGGGTGGGTATTCCCGAAGAAAGATTTTGCAACAGTAGGTATTGCAGGCTTGACGCACTATGATGACAAAAACCTGCTCGTTGCCTTCAGGCGTTTGCTCGCTGCTGTTTGTGTGGACCCGAGTCGGATAGCGAGAAAGATCAAGGGGCATCCTGTTCCACTCAACAACCATTTCAAAACATTGGGTGCCGGCAATATACTGCTTGTTGGCGATGCAGCAAGGTTAGTGGAGCCGCTAACAGGGGAGGGGATCTATTTTGCTATCTTGAGCGGGACTTTTGCCGCTCAAGCGATACTCACTACACAGGGAGATCAGGTTCAAACGTACAATGTTTTAGTTAAAAGGCACCTGCGTGGTCTTTTCGCCCAGGCCCGACTAGCAAGAACCCTCTATTTCAACAGATGGATCAATACATACGCGATGTGTAAAATGAGTGGAAATGCAAAATGGTGCAAATATTTTCTTGAATTACTTTCTGGAGAGATGGATTACTGCAGATATTTTAAAACAGTGCTGAAAGATCGCACTGTTTATCCTTCACTATGATAAAGGATATTGGATGGGACAGACCCTGATGACTCAGGGCCTGTAAAATTATTTTCTAAAGCTTTACGACATTTGTTGCCTGCAGGCCTTTTGCGCTATCCGTAACATCAAAGCTAACAGCCTGTCCTTCAGAGAGGGTCTTAAAACCTGTTCCCTGGATTGCGGTATGATGAACAAAGACATCTGTGCCGTCTTCCTGGGTTATGAAGCCATAACCCTTGGCATCGTTAAACCACTTAACAGTTCCCTTTGCCACGCGAAAAACACCTCCTTTGCACAATTTTAAGGAATGCGGAACTGTGTTATGAAGATACTACAATGCAACGGTACGAGCTACTGCAGTAATAACAGAAACTTCCGAAACCTTGTAAGACAGTATGGCACAGTTTAAAAAGTAGTGCAATATTTTTTACATTATTTAAAGTATTTGCTTTTTCACGACCCCGTGTTATGATTTTGGACACCGGATGAACCATTTATCAATTACCATTTATCAGTCAGCAGTGCCAAGACAGAACCACCACGCAACGGATATACTGCCGCATCCTTTAAATAAGGATTGATCTCTTGAAAGTCGTCTTTCTTGTTCAGGGTATGAGTGTTGCGGCAAGCAGGTACAGGGTTCTCCAGTATCTTCCCTTTTTTCATACAGCGGGCGTTGACACAAAGGTGTTTGAGTTTCCGGCGGGTGTGGCCGGCTGGTCATCATTATGGGAGCCTCTCAGAGATGGCGATATTATCTTTGTCCAGCGGAAACGCCTTCCCCGTTCAGTCCTTTTAGCTCTGAAACGTTTGAAAAAGAAAATAGTCTATGATTTTGACGATGCGGTCATGTTCAAGAATTCTCTCTCAAAAAACCCTTATTCGTTGCGAAGAACGATGAGTTTTAAAAGGATGCTGCACTACACAGATTTTGTAGTTGCAGGGAACGAGTTCTTGAAACAGGAAGCGGAAAAATATCACAGCAATGTAAAGGTACTCCCAACGCCTGTTGATGCCGAACGTTACCAGGAAAAACAGATCAGCGTGAGCGATACGGTCAACTTGGGATGGATTGGAGACCACGGTAGCATCCACTACATGGAAAGCTATAAAGATGTGTGGGAAGCAGTGGGGAGAAAGTACAAGAATGTTGTTCTCACCATAATTTGTGACACCTTTATTGAGACGAGAGACATCAGCCTGAGGAAGATACTGTGGAATTATGAAAGAGAGATCGATGATCTTAAGTCCCTTGATATCGGATTAATGCCGCTTTTTGATGATCTATGGTCTAAAGGCAAATGTGGATTCAAGATAATTCAGTATCTCGGGGTTGGTGTGCCAGCAGTATGCACACCAGTCGGTATTAACCGGGATGTAATAGAAGATAATGTGAATGGCCTGTGGGCGAATACTCAGGATGAATGGATTGAGAAGCTTTCAGTCCTTGTGGAGGATGCGTCATTGCGGGAAAAGATGGGTAGGGAGGGGAGAAGAAAGATTATGGATGAATACACTGTCCAGGTCTGTGCCCCAAAGTTGTTAGAATGGATTAAGGAATTGGCATGAAACGGATTGTCTTTTTTACCCATCAGAATCCCCAGGGATACAGAATACAGCAGTACTTCCCCTTTTTAGAGGCCTGTGGTTTTCAGGTTGAGCTGCTTACTTCGCGAATGAGTTTTCTCAAGGTTGTTGAACAGATACGTAGCGCCGATGTGCTCTATATCCAGAGGCTATTGTTTAACCCTTTGAAGCTGTCTATCATCAGGGCATCGGTCAAAAGAATTGTGTATGATTTTGACGATGCAGTAATGCACGGTTTCCGAGGGGACAGCACAACGAGGGCTCGAAAATTCAGAAATATGGTCAGACATGCTGATGCTGTTTTCTGTGGAAACAACTTTCTCTTCCAGGAAGCAAAAAAACACAGGGCCGACGCTATTTATTACGTTCCAACCGTGGTCAATACAGACGAATACCCTGTCAAGAAACATAGTGAAACAGAACAAATGGTTGTAGGATGGATAGGAAGCAGGTCTACGCTCAGGTACCTGGTAGATCTGGAACAATTAGTTCTCAACGCCTCTGATACGGCAGGAGTGATATTCAAGATTGTGGCTGACAAATCCCTCAATACAAAGGCCGCAAATGTGGTTTTTGAGAAATGGGCCGCTGATCAGGAAAAAGACATGCTCAACAGCTTCGACATCGGTGTCATGCCTCTAAGGGATGACATATGGTCAAGGGGGAAATGTGGGCTCAAACTTATTCAGTATATGGCATCTGGTCTGCCTTCCATTGCCCATCCCTTTGGTGTGGCACAAGAAATAATATCAAATGGGGTCAATGGCATGCTGAGGCGAGATATTGATGGCTGGAAAGAGGCAATAGAGGTACTTTCCAGTGATACACAAAAAAGAGCCATCATGGGCAAAGCGGCAAGAGATGTTATTGAGGAAAGATACTCTCTCAGGGTATGGGGGCCAAGAGTTGTGGAGATTATAGAAAACCTATGAAATCATACAAGATTCAAGGGATCGAATGGTTTGTTGAAGATGAGGGGCTCATACCTGTACTGAGAAACGTTGTAATACCGGATGGCAGCCACGGGAGGAGTTATGTTATTGCCGATTATAATGATAGCCAGATTTTCATAAAATCATTTAAAGAGAAAGGACTGCCTGGTTTTATAAGAAATAGAATTTCCTCAAGAGGCAAGAGAGAATATAGGTTGGGTAATTTTCTTCTTTCTCGTTCTATCAAAACAGCGAAACCACTTGGATACGGAGTGTCTCGGATGGGTTCATACATCATTCAGAAATGGATTGAGGGCAGAAGCCTCCTGACAGTGTTCAAGGAGTCTGAGCGCCATTCTGAACTGCTTGAAATGCTTGCCGTATTTCTCAATATTCTCAAAATGCACCATGTTAGACATAATGATCTTCATAGTGACAACATTCTTGTCTGTGATGAGCAACTTTACCTTATCGACCTTCACAAGACGAGAATAAAGGCATCATTTACACTGCTCGATGAAGCCTCCAATCTGTCCCACGTTCTTGTAAATATTTACAGTTATTTAGATTCTGATGAGAAATCAGCCTTTTTTGCGAGCTATGGAAACACCGGCATTCAGGGGTTGGTGGAGCAGGAGATGGATCGGCTGGCAAATCGCTGGATCAGGAAAAAGAAGGAAAGGGCTTTTCAGGAAACATCGATGATTGTAGTCCGTGGAAACAGGTTTTACATAACGGGTATGGAAAGCAGGGCCGTAGGAGGGTTACAAAGGGTTATCAAGGTCGACCGCAAAATACGCGTGGAGCAGTATACCGATCATATCCGGAAAACCTATGCCAGTAGACACAGACTTGAAAGGGCATGGAGAAACCATGTGGTCCTCGCCTACATGAATCTCAGCATTGCCCCGACCGCATTCTACGTGGAGCGTCCCGGTGATGGTTCGATGGGGTCTATCACTATGGAGAATTTGCAGGGAAAAGGCCAGGAGCTCGACCGCTACCTCGATGGAAAATACGATACCATGGCTACGCACGAGAGAAGGCGCTTTATTGCAAGACTTACTGACTTCCTACTGATGATTACCCGAAAAAAGATTATTCACAAAGACATGAAGGCATGTAATGTCTTCGTCTTCCATGAAGAGGGGTTTATGTTACTTGATGTGGAGGATATCCGATTCAGAGCTCTCGATGAGGAGTCTTTGAAAAGGATGTTGATCCAATTGAATACCACCATACCCAGGCGTGTCAGTACCGGTGATAGAATCCGGTTTTTTCTTCAATTCACTTCCCCCATGAAGCTTGACAAAAAAGCCATATTCAGCGCAGTGGTGAGAGAATCGATGAAGAGAGAGATAGTATACGAAGGGGTGGACAGGCTGAAAAGGGAAGATTGGTAACGGACTGTTTATAAAATGAAAGCTTCGACAGGGGAGTAAAAGGGGCAGGAGGTTATAAAATAAAACCCACTGTCGTCTGCAGTTTACGGTAGAGGCCCTTCTATTACAAAGCCTGTGTTTGCTATTGCCGTCCCTATCTTGCCCGCGACCTTCAGAACGTACGGGTTACCCGCAGGAAATTTCTTTGAAGGCCTTGGTACTCTGAACATCAACGTGCTTATTCCAGTGGATGGAATCATCTCCCAGAAGGTGACTTTCAGGTTCTTCTTTTTTCCATACAGGTCTTCAAGGTAGACCTTGCCTTTTTTGCTACCGAAGAACTTTCCTGTTACGGTAAGCACATCCGGGAATCTTCCCCTGCTGACCAAAAGATCATCGAGCACAGGGTTCCTTACAGTGAAGGTGTCATCAAGGTGGCGAGATACATTGTTGACAACGACCGCCACGGGATAAGCCATCTCTGCCGGGAGTGGGGGTTTTGTGATAGTGCATGTGATTCTGGTATCTGTCCAGTCGCCTTTCGCAATTTTTGCGGCAATGCCCCCTGCGAGAACCTTTCCTTTTCTGGTTCCAAATCCTGTTCCGTTGATAGTGAGTACAGTGCCTATGGAGCCTTCATTTACAGAAAGCGGTTTTTCAAATGTGGCATTTACTGCCTGATCTTCATTTACGATTATAACGCATTCAGGATTTGTGCCCGCGCATGCGCCTGACCAGCCGGTGAATAAATAGTGTGCGTCTGGCTGGGCGGTCAAGGTTACCAGAGTTCCGTGTTCGAATACCCCGGAACAGTCGGTTCCGCAGTCAATGCCGGATGGTGATGAAATGACAGTTCCCACACCGCTGCCAGAGATAGTGACTCTGAGGGTGGAAGTACCTGGCGGGGCTGTGGATGGCACAAGAACTGTGACGCCCCAGTGTTGCATTCCTACATAGTTTCCGCCCCAGGTCATTTCATGAGGCTCATAATCCCAGGTATCGTGAAGATAAACCAGTGTTCCCGTGTCATTGTACCCGTATCCGACCATGCTGTGGCCTGCCACCTGGATCATAACCGGCCTTCCGGCATCGATCTCCTGCTTGTAATCCTCAAAGGTAAACCCACGGATATTGCTTGAATATCCCAGGATATATTGAGAATAATTACTGCTTGCTGTGTATCCCCTGCTCTCGAGAAAAAGTCTCATGCCGTGACATCCGTCTCGCTTGTCAGGCTCATACAGCGTAAAGTCATACGTGGGGCTGCCATCAGTGTACAGAAAAAACGTGGTTGAACCGTCAAAATTATCGTATTGAGACTGATTGGTGCCCATGAAGTCACCTGTGCACTCGCTCTTAGTGTGTTCGACCCAACCATGGGTAATAAACGGATCAGGTGCAGTGCTTCCGTAGCCAACCCAGTAATCATCCACATGGCCTCTTGTTGTCCGCCCGTCTATCTCCTGGCGTGTTGCACTCAGAGGACATTCTCCTTGCCCCCAGGCTTCATTGGTCATGGGCATATTACCGTCGTTGGTCGGCCCGGTGTAGATATCAGGATATCCAGTGTTGTCATAATAACCAAATATCATGGCTGCGGCAGTGGCAGAGCAGCCATAACTCCAGTCAAAGGCAGGAACATTGGTAAGTGTGTTTGTACCCGCAGTTTTCTGTGGTTCCGGGATTATGGCCGCCCGTGCCCTATAAATTGGAGGAGGACGGCCCGGAACGATGACCTGATCAACCCAATTGCCCTCGTGCATGAACCGGTCGATAACATAGGGGTTGTCAGAGACAATGCCATACTGATTCACCGTGGCGGCAGCCGATACAGAAGTAAAGCAAATAAGGCACAGCAGGGAAAGAATGAAGAAAGTGTATAACCGGATGAGCTTCTGTTTCATTATTGGTCACCTGGCAGAGAAATGATAAAATCTACAAACCTCTTTTCTGATGCGGCATGTTCTAATACATCACCGGCAAAACGGTACCGTTCAGGATTAACCCCGCCAGGTGTTATTTGGAAGACCCCAGGGTAGGCATCGTGATAGCCCGACCCCAAGGGGCTATACATTCTTGAACCTGCTGCTGATTCAAGGAACGGCATAATCCTGGCTCCCTCATAATACCTGCCTGCAGGCGGGGCAGGGACGGTCCTCTCGATTACCACGACTTTCTCCATGCCCATCGTTCCCTCCACCAGCAGAGCTGTTAGAACCTCCCCGTCAAGCTCATGGCATTCGCTGTTTAGCTTCCCGCGAAAGACGCAAGCAGCACAGGAGGTCAGTGTTTTCAAAGGCAGGTGAATCCATTTATAGATTCATCTGCAGCAAGTATATTTTAGTGCCGCGGCCTTGTCCGTGTGAGTCTACAGCTAAAGCAACACAAAAAATAATACAAGTCAATGAGAATACAATTTGCCTTCCCGAAAATACTAATTTTCCAATTATATCAATTTAATTGAAACAATACACCCTCTTTTTGAATAACCATGTAATCAATGTATTCTAGCGATATATCCGCATAAACTTACTTCTACCTCTCACCTGCTGCAGGAGCCTGTGCTTTCAGTGGGAACCTACTTGTTCAGTTCGGACAGGGCATCAAAAATGGTCCCCCATATCTTTTTTTTTCCTGTTTTCAGGATAAACGTTCCAGGAGCAATATTTGCAGCCTCCCACGTAACAGATAAGCCGGCTTCACGGAATCGGGCAAGGTTTGTACGTTTGTATCCAAGAAAATGGGAGATATCGCGACTGTTGAGACAAACAGTGGCATATCCAGTGAACCCCCCCTCAATGACTCTGGCCATTAGGGCCTGATGGAAAGCCTGACTCTTTACGAGAAATCCGAAGGCTGGATGGTAATAGCCTCCCACAATCCTGTCCTTTATTACTTCGTTGTCCGTGAGACCCATCTTCACTGTTTTTATCCCATGCTGCAATGCATTAAGATAAATCAACACTGTCCGTTGAAGGGTTTCCTCAAAGGTAATTGCGGTAAATGCCCCAGCCTCATGCATGGCAGCCAGGGGTGTCCCACTTATAAATGCGAGCGGGTAGATCCTTATATATGAAGGCTTCAGTTTTACTATATTTCTGACAGTCCCTCTGACGTCATCCAATGTCTCATGGGGAAGGCCAACCATAACCTGTAAGGCAACCTGAAATCCTTCCCCTGTGAGCATGCTGAATGCATTTATCAGATCAGCAGTAGTATGCCTTCGGTTCAGAAACCATAATATGTGATCATTGAATGCAGGTATGCCAAGTTCGATGACTGTGGTCCTGTTCTCTCTGAGAATGGCAATGACCTCAGGGTCCAGAGGAATGGGCTTTGTTGAAACTCTGAAATTTGTGATTTTATCCTCATGACTGCGGAAATACGAAAATAAACGTTTCACGTCTTCTGAATTCAACCCGAAGATATTTCCACCGTAGAGACCCACTTCTAATGGACCTTTTCTCCCGGCAAGAGATTCATCGATCCTCGTCCCTATATCATCTTTTTCAATGTCTGTTATGACATCCTGATCGCAATAGATACAACGGCTCTGACAGCCGAGATGAGGGAGGAAGATAGGGATGATCATTCGAAATTGTGAGCCATAGGTAATGGGCAACAGGTGATGAGCACAGTAGATGCCTGATGCGCATTACCGAATATTTTAAGCATTCCTCTGCGCTCCATGTGCTCTACCCCGTGCTTTTTTCTTGCCGATCACCGATTACGCGTTACGCGTCACCGCCTTCCAGTTGTTGGAGCAGTTCCCGTGCAGCATTTTGTTCTGCTTCCTTCTTGCTTTTACCGCTCCCTTTTGCTTTTTGATCCTTTCCGATATAGACAAGGACAGCAAAACCGCTCCTGGTTTTTCGGGAGAACTTATATCTTGGAAGTATTCCCCATTTTTTCTGGGAATACTCCTGGAGAAGGTTTTTTGGGTTTTTCTCAGTCAATTTTTCCTCGGTAAAGAAAGGAGAAAAGAGCTGCTTGATAACCCTGGTAACCTTTCTCATACCTCCATCAAGATAGATAGCGCCTATGAGAGCTTCCATCATGTTTGAAAGAACCTTTGATTCCTGTGGCACATTCTGTTCTCCGAAACCGTATGACATATGCTTTGAAAGGTCTATGGATTTTGCTGCCTCGGTTAAGGTTTCCCGTTTAACAAGACAGGACCGGGCATTGCTCAGGAACCCTTCGTCTTTGTCTTTATATTTTTTATAGAGCAGAATGGTAATAACGCTGTTAAGAATTGCGTCACCAAGGTATTCGAGTTTTTCGTTGTCAGAATGGCGGGTTGCCTTTTTTTCATTAAAGCACGAGCTGTGGGTAATGGCCTGATGGAGGAGGTCTTTATTCTTAAATGTGTAGTCGAGGGTTTTTTCCAGCGGGGTAGGACGCATATCTTGCCGATGGTGTAAGAAAAGGGACGACAGGTTCAGCCAGTTTCACTGTTCCCATCGCCCCCTTTTCTACAGCCTACTGCTTATATTTTAAACGCTTCTTCCATTCCAGAATACATCTTTCTTAGTTTTGGTTTCTCGATTTTCCCGGTCGGATTCCGTGGCACCTCTCCAAAGAAGACCTTCCGCGGCCTTTTGTACTTGGGCAGGCCTTCACAGAATTTAAGGACCTCGTCTGCTGTGAGGCTCTTGCCGGGAGCTACATCGATGATAACTGCAACAATCTCTCCGAGGCGTTCGTCAGGCAGACCGATAGCTGCTGCATCCTTAACATTAGGGTTCGTATGGAGAAAATCCTCAACCTCCACAGGGAAGACATTCTCACCACCTGTGATGATAACATCCTTTTTCCTGTCCACAAGCCAGATGAAGCCATCTTCATCTATTCGCGCCATGTCACCGGTAAACAACCACCCTTTAATGAGTGTTTTTGCTGTTGCCTCAGGGTTCTTGTAATATTCTCTCATAACACCATCACCGCGGACGATCAGTTCCCCTGGATCGCCCCTTTTAACATCATTCCCATTCTCATCAACAATCCTTGCCTCCCAGTTAAAGCCTGGTATGCCGATAGCACCGATCTTGTGTTCATTGCCGATGCCTAAATGGACGCAGCCTGGTCCGGTTGATTCGCTGAGACCAAAGTTAGTGTCATACTGCATATTCGGGAAGTATGTTTTCCAGTGTTTGATAAGACTCGGGGGGACAGGTTGAGCGCCGATATGCATGAGCCTCCACTGGTCAAGTTTATAGTTTTCCGGTTTGAGCTCGCCACTGTCGAACTTCAAAAGGATATCTTGAGCCCAGGGCACAAGGAGCCATACGATCGTTCCGCCTTCTTCACTTACTGCTTCGAGTGTCCATTCCGGGGAAACTCCTTTGAGGATGACAGCCTTGCCGCCAACTATAAAGCTCCCGAACCAATGCATTTTCGCACCTGTATGATAGAGGGGAGGAATAAGGATGAAAACATCTTTCTTTCTCTGCCAGTGGTGGGCATTTTCTGTTATACAGGCACACATCATATTTTTATGGGTAAGAAGAATCGGCTTAGGTTGTCCTGTTGTACCGGACGTGAAATAGAGCCCACACGTGTCATCAAAGGTCAGCTCTACCTCCAGTGACTTGGCAGGGGCTGTCTCCATAAGTTTTTTGAATGATTCAGCATAGGCTGGTATTTTTTCACCGAGACAGATAAAGGATTTTACTGTAGGCAGTTGATCTTTGATAGCATCTATTTTCGGAGCAAACTCCTCATCGTATACCACTACCATGGGCTCTGCAACCTCGGAACAGTATTTAACGTCCTCAGCAGTAAACCGGAAGTTGAGTGGTACGACCCATGCGCCTGTTCGAACAACACCAAAGTATGCAACAAGCCAATCGATAGAATTCATCATGAAGTGGAGCACTTTGTCGCCCTTCTTCACACCTTTTGAGGCAAGAACGTTGGAGAATTGGTTTGCCTGGTCGTCAAACTGCTTCCACGTTATTTCAGTTCTCTTTTTTTCTGCCGGAACCCTTTCAACAAGAGCAATATCATTAGGGAATTTACGTGCATTTCTTGCCAGAACTTCACCGATATGGATATATATGTCAGCCATCTATACTACCTCCTCAATTATTTGTGTTTTTTGCTAATTTTTGTATTGACAAACAACACTGATCAATTTATCATGCTAAAAAAATTAACGCAATACAAAAAAACGCATAAAAAAAATGTATACAAAATGATTGTATACACAATAAGGAGGGTTTTATGAATTTTGGTATGTTTTCCGGTCTCAATGCATCAAAGTTTCCGAAACGCGAGTTCATCATTGAAAGCTACGCTGAAAAAGGAATCAGGAGAAGCCTGACATGGGAGCAGTTTGATGATCAGGCAAACAAGTTTGCAAACTACCTTATGAAGGAGTGTGGGGTAAAGAAGGGCGACATTGTCCTTCACCTGATGATGAACTGTATGGAATGGTATGCAAGCTATATCGCCGTGCTGAAAACCGGCGCTACAGTGACGCCTCTGAATTTCCGTTTTGCAAGCGCAGATATCAAATATGCTGCAGATGTTACCAAGTGCAAAGCCTTTCTTTTTGGTGATCAGTTCAATGCCAGGGTAGAACCCATTATGAAAGATATGGATTATTGCAAAAACTTCATATGCCTTGGCCAGACACCTGCAGGTGTGAAATCATATGAGGAAATTATGCAAAAGGGTGATGGCAGCAGTGTCTGCGTTGACGTTGATGACAACGACATGGCAGAACTCATGTTTACCTCTGGAACAACCGGAGCGCCGAAGCCGGTCTCTCATACACATAAAACGCTATTCTTCATAGGTTTGGGCAATGCCCTGACATACAACGAAGGTTATAGCAGTATCTATCTTTCACCCCATCCCTTCTACCACAGCGGCACTCTTTTCCTGTCCTTCCCATGCTATATCGCCGCTGGCAAAATACTCATGCCCATGGATCTCAAGCCAGAATTCTATCTCAAGTCTATGGCTGACGAAAAGTGTACAGGAGGATGGAATACCGTTCCTACATGGTCTGATGTGATCAGCGCAATCAAAACAGGGCAGGTTGATATCAAAAAGTATGATTTATCAGCGTTAAGGCATATCGAGATAGGCGCACAGCCAGTGCCCTACGTCTTGCTTGAAGACTCGAAAAAGATATTCCCAAATCTGCCCATTGCAAACATCTATGGTATTACAGAGGGTGGCGGTGGCGGAACACTAAACTGCTACGATGAAGATATTATGAGAAAACCAGGATCTATTGGCAAGGCAACGGTCTTCATGGAGGCAAAAATTGTAGATAGCGCGGGCAACAGGCTGACAAACGGTGCAGTGGGAGAACTCCTTCTCAAAGGGCCAAGACTCATGAAGGAGTATGCGTTCAACCCTGAAAAAACAGCAGAAACCATCAAGGATGGTTGGCTCTACACCGGTGACCTTGCCTATGAAGACGAAGAAGGGTTTATCTTCTTTGCAGACCGTGCTAAAGACCTTATTATTAGAGGAGGAGAAAATATCTTCCCGGCAGAGATTGAGGATACCCTCAGGAAACACCCCAAGATTCAGGATGTTGCAGTCCTCGGATACCCTCATCCAAGGCTTGTTGAAATTGTTATGGCGATAGTCCAGCCAAAAGAAGGCGAGACAATCACAGACGAAGAAATCATAAACTTTGTGAAAGATAAGGGCCTTGCCAAGTACAAATGGCCTGAGAAGATGGTCTATACCACTATCCCCAGAAACCCGGCCGGTAAGATTGAAAAGCCAAAACTGAGAGATATGTATGTAAAACCTGCCAAAGAGGCCATGGAAAAGGAATTCAAGAAACAGTAGTTAAGGCGGATTCACAAAAAAAGCCCGTCATGACGACGGGCTTTTTTATATCAAAACCCTGTAATGATAGTTTCAACGGCCCATGAGGGTTATTCATCGACATTGCTAATATGTTCCGCGATGACCTGGCAGTGATCAGATATACGTTCCAGGTTTACAAGAACATCCACAAAAATAGGACCGGCCTCAGCAAGGCACACCTTCTGATAAAATCTTTCCAGGTGTTTCTGTGTTGCCGCCTTAATCGCCAAAAGAACTTCAAGGTGGCGTTCGAAAACATCCTGTATCCTTTTGGTATCCCGTTGCTCGATGAGCATGGCAGCATCATCAAGATTCCTCACAACAAGTTTGCTTATCTCGTCGAGTTCTTTCTTGGCTGGCTCTGAAAATTGAGCCTTTCTTTTATGTCTTGATTCTGCCAACTCAGCTATGTTGGTTGAACGGTCACCAATCCTTTCAATATCATAAACAAGAGAGGAGAATGCAAACAATCTCTTTGAGAGGGCCGGCGTAAGGTGGTTACATGAGAGATTCCAGAGATATTGAGTTATCTCAGTCTGAACGTTGTTAACAACAAGCTCGATGTAGGCCAAATCTCGTTGTTTCGCTGGTTTAAACTTATCGATGAGTGAAATGCTCGTAATAAGCATTTTTTGAGTCAGGGCGATCTCCCTCCCAAGCTCTTTGTTTACACATACGAGCGCTTCTTCTGGAGACACAAGACATTTTTCGTCAAGGAATTCAGGCCATAGAGGTAAAACTTGATCAGTTCCAGGAATAATCGCTTCAAGAAGCCGGGAGAATGGTTTAAGGATAAAGATGAAGATCATTGCAATCGTGAGGTTTAGAAGGAAATGGCTGTATGCAATCTGTTGAGCAACGCTGCCTGACATTTTCTTTACCGACAAAACAAAGAATGGAAAGAGAGCCAGGCAGAGGACAACGCCAAAGACCTTAAACATAAGATGGGCAATGGCAGTCCTTTTGCCGTTCACATTTGTAACAGTGGCCTCCATGATGGCTGTGACCGTTGTACCGATATTTGCACCAAGGACAATAGGAAGGGCATTCTCAATGCTTATCAGACCCTGTTGCCCGAGAATGATGAGGGTACTGACCGGGATGGCAGAAGAGTGAACAATTGCAGTGAAAATAAGCCCGATAGCGAGACCTATAAAGGGGTTTTTTGTATTGCGAAAAAAATGCAGGAAAGCCTCGTTCTCCTTGAGAGGAGATGTGGCATCACTGATCAGGCTTAATCCGAAAAATATAATCCCGAAATAGAAGACTGCTTCGCCGATTGTTTTCCACTGCTCCTTCCCGGCAAAGAAAAGGAAGCCGCCTGCGAAGATTATGAGTGGTGAAATGCTTGTTACCTTCCACACGACGAGTTGAGCAGTAAGTGTTGTACCAATATCTGCACCCAATATTATGCCGAGGGAATGGTAGAAGCTGACAAGGCCTGCACTGACAATGCCAACGGTAACAAGTGTTGTGGCTAAACTGCTTTGAAAAAGGATAGTTGAAACTATCCCGAGAAAAAGGCCGTAAATTGGCCTCCTGACAGACATACGAATGTAACCCCTGATTCTGCCACTGAAGAGCCCCCGCATGAGGGTACTCAGCTTGATCATTCCAAAAAGAAAAATCGTGAGACCGGTTATGAAAAGAAAAAGGCTATTAATCATCTTTTCTATGCTCGTTGTTCTGCATTCCGCCACACAGATTTCAAAAGGTAATGAATCATTCGGGATGGATCGGCATAGCCTGACCTCCCCTGATCACTCACATCTTTCTCGAGATATCTTTGTCTGAAAGAGATATCAACGATATTCAACGGGAAGTATGCAGAGGCCCTTCTATATTGATCCACAGGGCTAAATTTTTCCTCTGGCGGAAACTGTCCTGTAATGTTGATTCTATCATTAAAGTCCAGCGCCATTTGATACAGAGTCAATTTCTCAAAATCAAACGAATCAATACATTTAAATTCAAACAGATTTATGATATCTTTGCCCCCGGCGTTATGTCCCGGTCAAGAGTCAGCAAAACCACTGAAGACTTGTCTTCGCTGGATGCTGCGAGAAGCATGCCATGGGATTCGATGCCCCTCAGCTTGCGTGGTTCAAGGTTTGCCACTACGGCTATTTTTTTACCTAAAAGCTCTTCCTTTGTGTAATGAAGCTTGATTCCAGCTACAATTGTCCGTTCCTGACCCATGTCAATAGTCAGTTTGTACAGCTTGTCTGCGCCTGGCACATCTTCACAAGCCTTAATTTCCGCAACCCGCAAATCCAACTTCATGAAATCATCAAAAGTTATGTTGTCCATGGATTACTCCTTTCATTAAAATCTGTTTAGCGCAGAGAGCAGAGCAAAAACTTCCAAGATTCTACATATCATATTTTTGGTTTTACATTTGTCAGTTTAAGCTTCTTGACATCAAATATACTACGCCAAACGCATCACAGTATTTTTCAGTATCCCGATTTCCTCTATCTCCACCTCTACTGTGTCCCCTGCCTGCAATTCTCCAACACCGGAAGGTGTGCCTGTGATAATAATATCCCCCGGCATCAGAGTCATGATGCCGGAGATGAAAGAAACCAGTTGAAAAACATTGAAAATCATCTGGTTCGTATTCGATTTCTGCTTTGTGATGCCATTTACCCTTGTGGCAATTGCAAGATTTGTGGGGTCGATATTTTTTGCAATCTTTGGACCCAGTGGACAAAATGTATCGAAGGATTTTGATCTTGTCCATTGCCCGTCCATTCGCTGAAGGTCCCTGGCAGTTATATCGTTCGCACATGTATATCCGGCTATATAGTGCTCAGCATTTTCAACTGTCACATTCCGTGTCTTTTTGCCTATTACTATGGCAAGCTCGCCCTCATAGTGGAGTTCTTTGGTTTGGGGAGGGTAGATAATAGTTTCGGCATTGCCAATAACAGCGGTTTGGGGTTTCATAAATATGAGGGGGTATGCCGGCAGCTCCATATTGAACTCCCTGGCATGATCAAGGTAATTCAGGCCTATGGCAATAATCTTTGTGGGATGAAACACTGCCGACCTCCTTTCGCGAGCGCATAATTCAAAATGCCACGATCACATCATGGTATAATTTTATAATCATTTTAGAATGTTGGAGGGGAATTTGCAAATGATTAATTCCCGGCATGACTGTTAAAGGGATGGAGCATGTACTTGCTCTTTCGTCTGGCCCTAAAAGAAGATATTCCAGGACAACGCACCTTCTGTCTGATAAAATGAACGGGTTTTTGTTCGTGAAATCTGAAAAGCCAATCCTGTGTTGGAGCTTACAGTGTAATTTGCCTGCACCATTGCCTCAAAATAATTGTGGTAGTCCCCAATACCATAATAGATATTCCGGGCACAAACATGGAATTTGAATAAATCCGTCACCTTTGCTATCAATCCAACAGATGCCCCTGCCCCTAAAGCATACGTTTCTTTCATGGCGCCGCTTACATTCAGGGCAGTCTCTGCCATGGCATACCAGAGTCCTGTGGCGTTGTGTTTATACGCAAAACCACCGCCAGGATTGAGCTGGTAAACCATATGTTCCCGACCGTCTTCCATGTACCTGTGGGTCAGGCCGGTCTTAATCTTCCAGGAAAGGGGCTGAAAAAAAAGGTCTCTCGGCGTCAGGGATGTGATGTCAATAATATCAAGGGATTCTAACCTCAGCCTGTTGAGGGAAGGATAATATCGGAGGGTAGTATCACCAAATACTATCTGGGAGCCTTCCGGGTACCCCTTGTCGTTGTCTAAAAGACTGTGATAGGCAGGTCTGTAGCGTAACTCATAGAAAAAACGGTCTTTTTTTATTCCAGTTCCGAGGCTCAGGCGATTCGATTCGTGCCCCTCGTCAGGTCGTGGCGGCTGGGGTATGGCATAGCGATCCTCAGTTGATTGTCCCAGAGTGCTTCTGATTTTTAACAGCTCCAGAAAGCGGTCAAGGTACTGCTGCTTTGAAATGCGTTTTTTTGTGTAGAGGTATTGAAGGTATTCGATGGCCAGATCACACGTCGTGGCTTTCTCATCCTGAGAGATCGCCTGTACAAGAATGTCCTTTGGTTGTATCTCCCCGTTTGCCATAGCACGGGCTGATTCACGGTCCTTTTGTGAAAGAAGAGAAGCAACATACTGAACCTTTGTTGTTTTTGAGGGTCTGTAAATTGCCTTATTGGTCAGGCCGTTCTTCTTTGCCAGCCTGATTGTGTCGATAGGGATTACCCATAAATCCATCTGATCAGTGATATTGAGGGATGGTCTTCCTGCATCGAGGAGAAAGAGAAGGTCATAAGAGCAGTTCTCATCGAAGAAATAGTAGTCCGAATAAATTGAGTCGAGCTCGTAAACGTGCATAAGGAGTCTCCGGGTCTCCTCCTTGGTGAAATTGAGGGGATATTCCCAGATGTCCCTATGGTCTATATCGCTGTATTCCTGTAACTTGCCATAGTAAGGGAGAATGGAAAAATAGCCTTTGTAGAGTCCAAACAAGCCTTTAACAGCAAAGAGGGGCCCAAAGGTGTCTGTAGTAATGGCAGAGTAATTGATTGCATGAGAGAGAAGCTTGCTTTGTGTCGCAGTTTCTATGGTGAGAAGAGTGTGGCCAAACATGGAAGCAGGGCTGTTTATGTGAGATGTAGGAAAGATCAATGAGACTGCTTCGGGTTTGATCTCTACCATAAGCTGTTCGAAGTGGGTGCACTCAGGTACAGGGAGTTGAGAAGGATCTATACCAAGTTGCTCCTTCAACCAGGTGTAACGTGCAACAAATCTGCACACCGGATGTTTTGTTCCCTCCCCGGGTTCCTGAAAAAAAGCCTTAATAGTTGCCTCAAGTTCTGCCTTTGGATTGTGCTTGCCGCCAGGGGCAAGAAAGAAATTGGGGTCATCTATGAGGCTGCGCAAACCAAAAACTCCCTTCTTATAATGGAGAAGGGTGTGCCAGTACTTATCATTATACAATGCCCTGCGGTCTGCCTCCTCTATGAGGACGAGATCATACGTGGGATTGCCAGCAATGACCTTTGAAAAAATGATGAAAAAGGATATGAGGCAGAGAATGAAAAGGGAGATACGGAACATGTATACTCTCCGCATCTCCCTGGCAAGGTTTCCTATGGGACAAATCACCTAACTTGACGCTATTACAGAGTCTATGTTTCTCAACACATCAAGGTAGCTTACTGAGTCGGAGGTGTAGATTTTTGAAAAATTGGCCTGAAGTGACGCATATATGGCTGTTTTTTGTGATTCCGGCACTGCGATGAGGCCTGCAAACGTGTCAAGGTATTCCCCGTGTCCACGGGCTATGTCTTTGGCCAGACTGTCCATGTTCTCTGCCACAAATGTATTGATCTTCTCGTTTGATACAAAGGTTTTGAACTGCTCGCAGTTTGATGTTCCGGACGTAATGCCGAATGTCTGGTTTCCAAAGGTTCCGTTTGTGGTAGCTGCAGAAACCTGAGAAATGAGTCCGTCGTTTCCTTCAAAAGCAATCGAACCGAGACCGCAACCGTAATTCTTCTGATCTGCCCACACAGCTGTGCCAAGACAGATTACAGCAAGTGCAACGAGTGAAACAGTGACGACTTTTTTCATCATGCCCTCCTTATTGGGGTTTCGTAGATTTAAATATAGTGGAAGTATATGTGTGGGAAAAAGCAGTGTCAAGCATTTTTCTTGCAAACATGGCCCTATGAGGACAGTTTTTTCCCAACCTTTTTTTCTACGGATACAATCTTTTGCTTTAATCTGCCTACGCTACCCTTTCGGATATCAAGCTTGATTGTTGAGTAAACTCTATTACAGTCTTTTTCCAACTGTCTGTATGCTTTTTCGACAATCTTCAGGGCATCATCGAGCGACTGAACCTCAATGATTGTTCCCATGGCTGTCAACGTGTAGGGATGTCCTTCTTCATCGATTACCTTGAGGATCCTTCCCACGTACTCGCTGACACTCTCGCCCTTATCAGTTGGAAACATGGCAAATTCCAGTAGTACGGACATGCACACCTCCTTATTGTTCATATATGGCAATTATATTTCAGGAGGATTTTATTTTCAACGCCTACTGAAACCATTGCTTTATGCTATCTGAACAATAGATGTTTTTTTGCCTGTTCGTCCTGGACGACTCTGCTATACTTATTAATAGTGATGGAGCCTGTACTATGAGAGTTTTATCTGATTCCGAACAGATATATTTGAATCGCATTGACGCTCTGCAGGAGAAAATCCATGAGCTGGAGAAGCGGCTCGAAAGATTTGAACGGGTTGAAGAAGCGCTCAGGGAGTCAGAGGAACGCTATCGAAGCGTCATTGACAATGTTGAGGTAGGGATTGCCCTCATAAGTCCTGCTATGGAGATAATTTCCCTCAACAATCAGATGAGGAAATGGTTTCCTCTCATCCATGTGGACACCAGGCCCATATGCTTCACAGCATTCAACGACCCTCCTCGCGACTCCGTCTGTCCGTACTGTCCCACACTGAAAACCTTGCTTGACGGTAAGGTGCACCAGTCAGTAACAAGAACGCCATCGGGCGGTAAGATCAGGCACTTCAAGATCATTGCATCTCCCTTAAGGGATAAAAAAGGCGAAGTGGTGGCGGCAATCGAAATGGTCGATGACATAACAAGGAGAAAACACGCTGAAACCCTCCTGAGAAAGGAAAAAAGAGTCTTTTTCTCTGTTTTACAGAAAGCCCCCTACGGGGCAGTCATTATTGACAAAAGAGGAAAATATCTCTTTATCAATGAAGAATTTACGAAAATAACAGGATATGATATTGCGGATGTCCCTGATGGGGTAAGCTGGTTTCTCAAAGCATATCCTGATCCGGAAAGTCGTAAAGAAGTTCTCAAAACATGGAAGGAAGATATTACAGAGAAAGGAGTATCGAGAGTTTTTTCCATTGAATGTAGAAACGGCGAAAAGAAGGATATTGAGTTTAGATCAACAAAGCTAAGTGATGACAGGTATCTTACCATGCTCTCTGATGTAACAGAGCAAAAGAGGGCTGAGATGGAATTGAAACAGGCCCGGGATGAGCTTGAAGCAAGGGTGGCGAGTCGAACTGCGGAATTATTCAAACTCAATTGTGACTTGCAGGACAATATTGCTCTGCTCAAATCAATCAATGCAGAATTGAAAGCCTTCTCCTATTCAATATCACATGATTTGAAAACACCAACCATAGCTGTTGAAGGTTTTTCACAGATACTGCTTGAACGATACGGGCACAGGCTCGACAAAAAAGGCAAAAATTTTGTGCGAATGATCAGGGAAAGCGCAGGTCAAATGCGGGAACTCATAGACAACCTTCTTGCATACTCTGCCCTTGGGCGCAAAAAACTCAAGCTCTCCATGATCGATATGGAAGGGATGGTTATCGAAATTTTTAACCAGTTCAAAGCTGCATATCGGGGACACCCTATGAGTATTTCTATTAAACCTGCCCCTCCAGCAAATGCCGATAAAACCATGATCCGCCAGGTGATGCTCAACCTTCTTGGCAACGCCATAAAATACAGCCGGGTCAAGGAACAGTCCGATGTCAAATTTGGTGGTTGGTCTGAACCAGGAAGGGTTGTCTATTACGTTCAGGATAATGGGGTGGGGTTTCCTATGGAACAGAGTAAACGCCTTTTTGAAGTGTTTGAACGGCTGCACCCGCCCGAGGAATTTGAAGGGGCCGGTATTGGGCTCGCAACGGTAAAGCGTATAGTTCGAAGACATGGCGGCGAAGTGTGGGCTCAATCGACCATTAATGAAGGTTCTACCTTTTATTTTTCCATCCCTATCTTGTCGTGAGCAACAACCAGTGTGGCCATCCTTGCTGTGCCATCTATCATACCCCACCTTACCCTTGTTACTTGGCTTGTGTTCCCAAAAGTTAAGTGCCCTTTCTTGAAGGTCCATAAATAATTTAACTGTTAAAGCAGTAGATCCCACGTGTAAGTCCCTAGGATTGTACCCCGTTGTTTATTGGAAAGCATATATGCCATCTGAATCTTCAGAGTCATGTCTAATGGGGCATCCAGTTCTTCATTCCTGAACAGGATCACCATGAAGACTCAAGATATCTGTGTAGAGAGTGAGGTGCTCCAGTTTCTATTCGGGCGTTCATCAGAAGATCTGCCTGTTTGGGAACAGAAGTGAATACTGTCTTTTAAAATTTTTTAAAAAAGGGGATTGACAGAATTTTAAACTTATAATATCATCGAAATTAGATACAT
>MVQO01000130.1 GCA_002067585.1 Syntrophorhabdus sp. PtaB.Bin027 | reverse complement strand
ATTGTTCCAAAAACCTCAAAGAGCTTCCCTCCAAAAACCTATCACCTGATAATGGGCAACAAGGTAGGGCAGGCAACAACAACACCGGAGTTCACTGTTCTTGGACCATGACCACAGATGAAATGACAAGGAGCTGGTGGTATGACAAGAATACCCCGGCTCTTTGTCCTTCCCCGTCAACCCCTGGCTGGGAGACAATGCTGCCAACCATACCTGATGTGCCTGGCTGTGTATCACACCAGTTGTAACCCTGGTGATAGATGAAGAGTGCATGTTGAGGGAAGGCAGAAATCTTCGGATACTATACACACATTTAGGATACAAAGTAAGATACGTCACAAATGAGGATTTCAGTTCACTACTGCCATTGGAATAATTGGATAAAACGATTAACGAGGCCCTGGAACGAATGTTTAACAGGATGCATGTGATAATTCATTGCTCAGCAGGTATTTGCCGAATGGTACTCTTTGCAGTCTGTCTATGAGATTGGGAGGAATGTTTTGTGAGTGCATATCTTGGAAAGGGTTTGCAACAATAATTTTGTCATTATTTGGTCGATAAATTACATGTATAGAATTAACGTCGTCACGTACTGTGAGATGTCGATAAGGTTTGAAGGTATACCCTTTTTTGGTTGAATGGACATGGATCAGATGATGACTGAACAATCTGAAAAAATCTTTTGCAGATGCTGACAATACCTTCTTAAGCCATCCTTTTCTCATTTTGACGCCTTCGAAATTAAACCAATTTGTTAGAAGAACTTACCCTTATTTTTATAGTTATGTGGGCTATCATAAATATACAGGCCCGGTATTATTCTGTTTAATCCATACCATATCTTCAAGACTCTTGGCACAGTACCTCCGCTATGGTTTTGCGGGTTATTTCTCCAAACCGGCCTCAATGATAGCTTTCCCCCATTTCTCTGCAATAGGTGAATCTTCAATGACAAACTCCTGCCCCTTGGCGGCTGATTGGAAATAGCCGTCTTTCCAACTGCTATCAGAGTGATATGTAATCTTCAAGCCCTGGAACTCCTTTGGCAGGTCCCACCGAGTTCTTGATTCACCTGGTTTTGTTAAAACTAGTTTAGGATGAAACTTGAAGCAGCCATACCCTGGGATACCTTTGAGGAATGTCAGTTCATCAGTGGCAACATATATCGTATTGTTGCTGCCGCCTTGCAGATGGAGATACTTCTTGCGATTAGTATGTGGATGGTCAATCAGCCAGTCTGGCAAGCTTGTACTGTTCGTTACCTTTAATATTTCACCAATTTGAAGATAACCATATATCAGATGAATATGAGGGCCAACGTATCTAAGCATGCTTCGATTGTCCTCTTCAGTCTTTCTAAACCATCCAAAGAATAAGAACAAATCGCCAATGCCAACGCCATTGTTCTCCAGATGGCCTTGGGCTCCACCCATTTGACCAAATGCCCCTTTCCATCCTTTCGGGCGTGCGATCATATCCGCATTGATGTCAGGATCTAAGTGGCACTTGGTTTCAGTATTAAATTCAGTCATGCCTAACTGATGCATTAAATTCAACACACTGACGCCTTCGCAGGTCAGCTCAGAGAAAAGCGTCCTATCACCTTGATGAGGAATGGGGAGTGAAAGCAACATTCCTGAAGGCAAAATCATACTTGGAAACTTCCCATTCTCGGAATCAAACCCTTTCCTACTAAGAATTATTTTCATAACCTTCTATTCTCCATTAATCATATTCACTGACGGTCCAGGTTTTTCAGGACCTCGTAGACCAGCCGCCAAAATCTCAGAGTAGCTTACTTGCCATGCAATTTAATCGCCTTTTGCAAATCCCGCTTCAGAGCTGTCCGTAATTCTCTGGGGGCTATGACTTCAACATGGGGTATCCAGCCGTATATCCAGTTTTTTATCCCCATGAGGCCGTTGACCTTGAACTTCACCTCAATCTTCCCGTTATCCAGCTTTTTAACCTTCTGGCTTTCGTGCCACTTCTTCCGCACAATGAAGGGCTTGATGTGCTTATCAAACTGGAGTGTAACTTCTACAGGCTCACCGTCGAGAAATGCCCCGAAGGCGCCTGAGAGTTCATTCTCAGGAGAGACTGGTTGAGGAACAAAATACTCATTTAGGAGACTTAACGAGACTACCCGGTCAAAGGCAAATGTTCTCATTGCCCTGTCTCTATGGTAATATCCACGGAAGTACCAGATACCGTCCCGGAAGAAAAGATAGTAGGGGTCGATCTTGCTCTCTCTGGGTGTCCTGGCATGAAGGGCCTTGTATTTGAGATTGATCCGCTGGTGATTGATAACTGCCCGGTGGGCCAGGGTCAAGAACGTTTCAGAAGGTGCTATGGCATCAGCATCGAGGACAATGTGCCTTAGGTCTTCTGGCTTTTTAACTGACAGTTTTTCTTCTATCTTTGCCAGGCTACGCTCCATGTCAGGGCCGAAACTTTTGAGCAGTTTTCTGGATAAAGCCAGGGCAAGAGTCTCCTCCACAGAGATATCAGGTTTCTTCAACGTGTAGCCATCGCTGAAAACATAGCTGTTCACTGCCCTGTCATAGTCTACTGGGAAACCGGCAACCTGTAACGTTGTGATATACCGGTAAACGCTCCTCTCGCTGACTTCAAGGTCCTCCATGAGAGACCTTGCCGTTACCTTTTCCTTCTTGTCAAGCTTGTTGAGAATAATCCATAGTGCATTGAACTTGTCTGACATAATCCCCCCTTTCGTGTACCATTAATATATCATATCAGGCTGCCATGTGTATGGCAGGATGTTGAAGTAACATCAATTTACGATCTCAAGACATTTGTGAACTACTTTAAATCGTTCCATTCAATAATTGGTAAGACCATTCATGATGTCCTTTCAACAAGTATTTGTCTTGGTTTATGCAATATGACCGGACGTCCTCAAAAAAGAAGCCGCAGTAAAGAGATTGTCAAAGGCGGGTAAAATGTGTCTGCCTGAAAGCTGTATTCCAGTGGAACGACCTGACAAAAGACCAGAATCCATTGGGCAATAACCTTTCGGGTTGTTCAGCAACACCTTGTCTTTTTTTTCAATTTGTGTGTCTCGATATGGGAATAAACATATTCTAAAAGATACTCAAATATTCTGATGAAATCATTTTAAAGGGCCAATGCACAACTGTTGTTGCATTGTTACGACCTCAGCTAATACATTCCCAGTCCGACCTGTCCCACCACTGCTGATGATATTTGAAAGACACATTGAGTCTTACACGGTAGGTCACAACCTTCCCGTTCTCCACTGTTACATCCTGCTTTACCACCTCACCGATGCGGATATCCTTGATGGTCTTTGTAGCAGTTTTGACGACCTGCCTGGCTGCATCCTCCCATGATTTCGTGCTGGTGCCAATGATCTGTCTCACCACATATACGCTCACAATAGCCCCTCCTATTTTATTGTGGTTCTTACGATGTTATAGGTGTTAATAGCACAAAGAAATGATATGTCAAGTGAATGGTAACTTTTGGCCTTTGCATGACGATGAGACCCCATTTTCGCCATATAGCCATGGCCTGACGTATACACACTTTTAGCATGATGTTCGGGGCTATGTTTTTAGGAAGAGATTGTTCTAAGTGGTGCCTAAAATATTGAGCGTCAGTGAATTAGGATGTGTGTGTCTAATTTTATTGAAAACACCATAGTCAATTATTCCGTTCCAGGATAGTGACCTGCCCGGTGTTTCCATTAATCCTAATCAGGTCGTTTGTTTTGATAAGCTGTGTTCCTTTACCGGTTCCCACGACGGTGGGCAGTCCGTACTCCCTGCAGATGACAGCGGCGTGAGACATAGGCCCTCCGATGTCGGTTACCACACCTGCGATCTTGAAAAAAGCCTGCACCCAGCTTGCTGTCGTGGTGGCCACTACGAGGATTTCACCCTCGTTTATATCAGCGAGGTCATCAATGCTTTTCAGAACTCGGGCTCTGCCCTCTGCAATGCCAGAGGCACCGGGCATACCTTGAATCACATTGGAAGAGACATCATCAGCTCTTTTTTTGTCTGCTTCGGACCAGTTTTTCAACCCCTCCTTCGTCACTCCCCATAGAACGATGGTGAATGGCTCGGTTATTGTTTCCGGTGCTTTCCCGAGGGCAGGAGGCGGGGTCCAGGTTCTGAATTTCTCATGGATTTCCTTTCTCCAGGCGACTTCTGCAGGCCAATAAGTTGGTCCGCGGGGAGATACGCCTGTTGCCCAGGCCGTGGTATAGTCCCATAGTGCCTGTTTAACCTCATCCCGCTTGAGGAACCATATGTCCTGTTCTCCATTTTCAAGGAAGCCAGCCCTCTCGAGGACCTTGCCAAGTTCCCGTATTTTCCTCCAAAAAATGCTGTGAAACCAATGCTCAACGTAGAATGTATGATCCTCCGAGTAAGGGAGAACCATGCGGGCCAAGGCGAGGCTCTGGTCAAAAGCAACACGGTCCTTCTCGTTTCGGATTAGCTTTCTGTATTCATTGGCAATGCTGTCCCGTTCCTGTTCGATCAGATTTGTTGATCTTTCCAGTTTCTTTCCAGATTTTATGCTTTTGATGTTAGCACCTATTATTTCGAAAGGGATGTCAAGGTTGTCATTCCAGCTCAGGTGGGTA
The DNA here is from genome assembly GCA_002067585.1 of Syntrophorhabdus sp. PtaB.Bin027. Lineage (GTDB taxonomy): Bacteria > Desulfobacterota > Syntrophorhabdia > Syntrophorhabdales > Syntrophorhabdaceae > Syntrophorhabdus. The sequence continues at coordinate 16,999 of MVQO01000130.1, read as the reverse complement.
TGATGCCAACCTGTATTGCTGGAGATGTAAAACCAGGGATATCTTGATTGCTCCAGTTCCTTGAGCCACGTCTGCCCAGCCTGGCTTTTCCCCATTTCACTTATTACATCAGCAGCATTCTTGAATCTCACAAAGACCTCGTCAATAGCCAGATCGATAGCGAGGTTTGCGAGCTTTACCAGCTCCTTTTCTGGCCTGCATACAATCGATTCAATGCTTGCCGACATTTTTATGAGAGCTGGAATGGGAATTTTAGGAAATATCTGGTCAACTGTTTTTACAAAGCTAACTTGAGCTGCATATGCGAGAGTGAGAAATTCAAAATGGTACTGCCAGCAGAGGAGGCCAAGATTGATAATATCATCGTATTTTTTAAGAAGATCGAATCCACTCCCTTTCCCGATCCCGTTTTTTATGACGCTCACGTCTTCCATTTCGGGCAGGTCTGTAAAATTCATTCCTTCAAGCTCTTCAATAACCTGGGCGATTTTTTTCCTCCAGTTTTCATAGAGCCTGTCCCAGTTTTCGTAATAATACCCGGCTCGTTCCACGAAATATGGTACCCTTGACTGGATTTTTTCAGGGTCTGATAAGCAGACCGGGCTCACATAGACATAGCCGTTCACAATTCTGTGGTCGATGCCCAAGGAAGAGGGCATTAAGTAATGACGCGTATTGTATTGCGATAGGGCAAGGAACCAGGCTTCATCCCATATCAGGTCAAAGGGGTGGTGGGGGTCTGGATAGTGGAGGCTGTCATAAAACCATATCTGGTTGCTTTCAAAGGCCGCTCTTTTTGGGTCTTGTCTTGAGAATAAATAATGGTAAGGATACAGCCTCTCCCAGCCTTCTGTACCTGGGATCGTCGGAACTTCGTGCGGGTCAATAAACGTTACGTTCACAACATTTCTCCTTCCCCATCGATATTATACCACAAGCACCCTCTTTGTCACTGTTTCGGGGCCCCATCTGTGGAACAAATCCGCATCGATGCCGACCATGCCAGGAGTATTGTCCATCATCTGTTTTAAGGCCGTTGACGGCATTGGGCATAATGGTTGCCTTCACCAACGCTACTTTCAGCTTTCCGCGAAATTACAGGGCTGGCAATAGTTTTTTTGAAGCATCCTATCGTGCAATCACGTCTATGGTGCCTTTCGCACCGTCCAGTCTTATGAGGTCGCCGTCTTTGAGTGCATCAAAAACGCCGTTAACGCCTACTGCCGCAGGCACTCCGTGCTCCCTGGCGAAGATGCTGGCTGTAGAGAGAGGGCCACCCTGTTCGCATACCAGTCCTTTCAATCCCGGTATCAAGCGGACAAGTGCTGGTGATGCCGTTTTGACAACGAGGATCGATTCATCATCAAACCCCCTCACATCGTCAATATGCGTAATCTTCTTGCAGGGGCCAACTGCCAATCCGCTTGATGCAGCGTATCCCCTAAGGGTAAGGATGACTTTGTCTGTAATTGGATGGCTTGTAACGGGTATTGCCTCTTCAATATTTTCTTTAAAGGCCTCAATGATGGCATCAACAAATTTCTCATCATTGATGTGGGCATCCACCTTTTTAATCTTAAACTTGCCTTCAAATGCTGAAATCCCTTCGATAAAGGCGGCATTGGCCTCAGGATCATAGAGGGGACCACCTTCCCGATCATGGACACAGAACCCTTTCAATGGTATTAACACCGTTACTGGCCCTTTGCTTTTCGACAATTTCTCACCTACTTCTTTTGCCAGTTGGGCAAGTTCTTCTTTACTGGACCTGTAGAGTGATACTGCCCGGTTGTGAGGCTGAACCGTTCGCCCTGGAAACTTCCCCGGTGCAGCCGCAATAAAATCGCAGGAACCGGGTACAAAAACTATGGGAATGCCAAGCTCACCTGCATTTTCATAGCGGTCTGCTGGAGGAAAAGAAGCGCCCCCGCCGATACGATCAAGCCAGTCACTGGCAAGCTCAATAACACCGCCGTCGATATAGCCGTCCTTTATTATCTGTTCCAGGCTTGCAGGTCCGTAGCCGAAGCAGTGGAATGTCATGGGCTGATAGCCAGCCTCAGTGAGTTTATCCCTTATGGCTTGGTTGGCTGCTTCTGTGGTACCCTTGGCACACACGGCAACCGTCTTTCGGTAATTTGTTTCCAGCCTTACCTCGGCGTTTGCCATTCCAACGACACCTCCGCACGCTTTAGAGAAGATCGTTCTCAATAATGGATTCAGACCCACAACATCGGTGACAGAATGAAACATGCAGATATCTTTTGTTCCTACTGCTGCGCTTACCACGTCGGGATTACCAGCCTGAGGAGAAACCATAAACTTTGGTACCCCAATGGGGAGACTGCGCATGACACCTGTTCCCATGGCAGTACCCATGCCTCCTCCAATACCGAGGACTCCGTGGATCTTTCCCTCCTGGTGGAGTTTTACTGCTATGTTGCTTGCGCCCTTTGTCATAACCCCCAGGGCCTCGGCCTCTGCAGTCATCTTTCTTACTTTTTTTAGGGTTGAACCGGCTGCAACAGCCACCTCCTCACGGGTTATATCGGGTGTTATAGTAGGGGAGCCCAGTATGCCTGCATCCATAAGAAGTGCTTTTGCTCCCAGTGCTTCTATGTTCTCTTTAGAAAACGCTACCTCCATACCTTTGGTGTCCAGTGTTGCAACAACGAGTATTGTTTTCATGCCTTACCCCCTTTATATTTTCTTTCTCACTGTGTTGCTGTTATGATGCATTTTGTTCCCCAAACCATCATGTACACCTGATTGTGGATGGCGATTACTATCATGTATCAAGTATAAGCTGTTGTGAATAGATATGAAAATAGGAAATAAACTGTTTAAAATAGGATATTTAAGTTCCTATTTTAAAGATCCCGTCTCCACGGTAGAATTTTGATGTAATCTTTTATCTGGATTTGCTTGACCACGGGTTTAGGGGTTTTTTAATTCCCATTCCTTTCTTCTGGCTATAATTCCGTATATTTCCTGCTATCCGATTCACATCGGTGTTCCCCCTGTGTAAGAGGGTCATGTAATTGAGTGTGCATTATAAATAGGAGCCCAGGGATAAGATAGGAACATTTGGGTCATACTTTTGATGAAGGGTAGCTGAAAAAAAAATAGATTTTCCCTTTGCCGTTAAAGGGAGAGGAGCAGGGACCTCAGATTAATCTTGCCCTTATTCGCTCCCAGTTTTTTTCGTATAATGAATCTTTGTTTATCAATCGCGTCTTTCGTAGCACCGAGTGTCTCTGCTATTTCTTTTGTAGTTCTGCCCTGTTTGATAAGAGCGACAATCTCAAGTTGCCGAGGGGTCAGTTTAAAATTACGAACGTTGTGCAGGAAGGGAGAGAGAATTTCCCTGAGATTGGTTTCCACAAATTCCAGGTCCGTGCGATGCAGACTGTCAAGTCTGCTTTTTTTCAGTTTTTCAATGTAGGGGAGGACAAGTTCGCTTACATTCAGAAGCAGCCTCTGCTCCATCTCCTCCTTGTCCTTTTCCCGTTGCCTTAATAACACCTTAAGAGCGATGTTTGCCTCTTCCAGGTTCTTTCTCTCTGCCCGCAAAGCCTGTTCAGCCTCCCGCCGTGTAACTATTTCATGCTCCCGCTCCTGTTGAGCCCGTATACGGCCGATGATGCTGCCGAGTTGACCTGCAATGAACTCAAGGCCCATAAGGGCCTGTTGGGATATTGTTGCTTCAGTCCTGGAATAGAGGTTGAAGGAGCCGATTGTGTGTCCGTCATGGAGTATAGGCACCAGGACAGCATATTTGTAGCCCTCTTCATATGTATTCGGCATGGATTCACGACTTGGGACGGTAACGATTCGTTTTCCGCTCATCGTTCTTTCCCAGGCACGTGATCCTTTTGGCAGAAGGCGTACCTTTTTTTCCAGCTTGTGTGAAAAGCCTATGGAAGATATGAGCTCCAGATCCTCTCCTGTCTGTTTTTTCAACCAGATACCACCACATTCCATGCCAGATGCCTTGAGAGCGGTTTCCAGGGTTAGGGCCAATGCGTCTGATACATCGTTCATCTGTGCCAGTCGCAGTGCAAGATTCCGCTGTATGAAGATCTGATCCACAGCGAGTTTTTTCTCGGTTATATCCTGAACAGTGCCTTCGTGGTAAAGTACGTGGCCTATTTCATTGCGCACGACCCTGGCATTGATTGAAAGCCAGGCGATGCTTCCATCTTTTCTATGCATCTTCCAGAGCTGATCATGCACATAGCCCTTTTCGTTCATACGTTCGAGGTATGTGCGCCAGGTTTCCTCATCCACGTGGAGTTGCCTGGGAATCTCAGCTGCATACCCTATGAGGTCTTTCGGAGAATCAAAGCCGTGAATCCTGGCAAGAGCAGGATTTGCATTGAAACAACGGCCTTCAGGGGTTAGTTGAAAGATACCCTCAGTAGCATTGAGAAAGATGTCACGATACTTGTCCTCTGCCCATTTTTTCTCTGTTATGTCCTCTAAGGTTCCTTCATAATAAAGGATGTTCCCCTGCTCGTCCTTTTCGACCCGCACATTCATACGGCCCCATCGTGTGCTCCCATCCCGTGCATAAAACTCTGTTTCGAGGTTTCTGGCCACCCCTTTTTCAGCAAGGAGTCTGTTAAGAAGTTTCCTGTTCTTCGGCCTGACATAGACCTGGTTGAGGTTCCAGGCAGCATTGATGAGGTCGTCCGCCCTGGCAAAGCCGTACATTTTTGCCAGGGCAGCATTGGCGCTCACAAGACGGCCCTGCGCATCTGTTCTGAACATGCCCTCTGCAACGTTTTCGTAAATACACTGGTATTTTTGCTGACTCACCTGCAGCGCAGCCTCTGCAAGTTTCCTTTTACTGATGTCCCTCCATACATTGTATTGGATTTGTCTTCCCTGGAAGGGAATAACCGTAAGAGAAACATCAACCCATATGTCGGTTCCGTCAAAGGCACGGTGTACCCACTCGAAACGATTGAATCCTTCCCTGCTCGCAACGGCTACCACTTCCTTTGCCTTATCCGATGAAAGTGCGCCGTCTGGTTGTCTTTCAGGGGAAAGATCGGCCGGACAAAGACCGATCAACCGATCTTTACTGGGGCAGCATAGAATTTTTAAGGCAGCCTCATTACAGTCTATAAAACGATCGTTATCCAGCAGAAGCGCTGGATCAGTCGATTTTTCAAAAAGGAGTCTAAATTTTTCTTCACTCTCGCGAATGGCATTTTCAACCTGTCTGCGAGGCGATACATCAGAGACGATAGCGTAGTAAGCAGTATCATGGTCCGTCCCCGCTTTCGCAAAGGTAACCTCCGCATCGAAAAGGGTTCCGCCATATCCACAGTGGGTCCATTCAAAGGTTTGGGGATTGCCATCCAGGGAAGCCCTCATTATTTCAATACCTTTTTCTTTTGAATCTCGCCCGTCAGGTTGGCGAGGGGGTGAAAAATCGTAGACAGTCTTACCGATGACCTGTTCTCTGGTGTATCCGAACATCTCTAGCATCTTCAGATTACAATCAACAATAATACCTTCATCCCTGACCACATACATTGCATCGTTTGAGTGCTCGAAAATGATCCTGTAATCCAATTCGCAGGGGGTCGCTGTCTCTTGGCATTCCGTGTGTCCGCCTTGCAAGACTTCTGTTTCGGCGAGCTGCCTGTGTCTCCTCTTTGTTTCGCTCATGGGTTGTCCCTCTGTTTCCTTCTGGCCTTCCGTTGCATGACATTTTGTTGCCAGGAAGTCAGATCTATATTGCACCCAAATGATTCTTCACAAAATGCGGAAAAAGCAGATAATGTGACCCTGACTGTTTTGAAAGGAGTGAAGCATGTTTTCTGGAATATCATTTTGTAGATCGGGTAATAACGGAGGGTGGTCTGTGTCACTTTCTACCAAAGCAATCGTATTCTATAAACAAAGCTTAACATGATTCTATTCGAAATGCCAACGAGTCAATGTTTATCTTCCACCGCTGGTTCGGCAGGTGCTCTGTGCCAGGTGATTCAAAATCTACACAGTAAAGTATTGAAGGGGTACGCGAAAAAAGGGCTGAGGATAAACTGACTCCTGATTTCATGTTATGGACACGTACAGTTTTTCATAGACCAGCTTTTTCATAAAATTGTTTCCTATAGGCTACAGGAGTTAGAAATCCTAAATATTCTCCAATCTCCCTGATTCATCGTTCCCGAGCGATGCCATTCCTGCACTCTCTAATGAGTCTTAATGTAATACACGTGCAAAACTGTTGACCCGGGTAAGATCAACACCACTCAACAGAGAAAGGGCACTTGTTTATTGTGAAAAATATTCACAAATGAAGTTATCTGTGTTATACTTAATACAGTTCCCCATCCTCCGGGGCATCATCAACCATGTATCCCCCCAATGACGTCAGTCAGCATGGTTACCCCGGGGGCCATTTTTTGTAATAGAATTTTCTACTTAATCAATAAGGGTTAACGTCTTCTCCAGCCACTCCAAACCGGAAAGCCACTCTCGTTCCGGAGCTCCAGGGTTTTGTCCCCTTTTTTAACTTCTGCAGCTATAAGAGCTGGTTTTCCTTGAAAGGTAATTCGAGAACCTTTGATCTCAACTTTATCCTTCGGTTCAATCTTGACGTCCTGGTTTTCAATGTACCACCCTGGACCCAGATGGACAGATATTGTCTCTTTTTCAGTTTTTACCATGGCGTGCACACCATAGGACATACCCCTGGATGGAGTGATCCTATCCACACTGACTACTTCTCCGGCAAGCGTTTCCACAGTCTTCGGGTCATACATTCTGCTGTACCGGGCTTCTGCACCCCAGCCACCGCTTCCCTTCCATCTCATCCCTCGCTGCGCAAATGAGTGGGAAACAAACACAAAGGCCAGAACTAACATCATAGTAACGAAAATTACGCCATTCTTTTTCATCTTACCCTCCTTTTTTTATTAATCCATGCTTCTTTTTTGAAACCGGATATTAATATGACTTTAGTCATGTTAATATTTTTGTCAACACCTGGCTTTAACTCGCAGCAAGTTGTCATCTATCTGCTCTGTGCAATCTCCGTCCAAATCCTGGATACAAACCAGAGAGACATCAATCCATTGATCTTCTCATGGACAGGAGAATTGGCTGACTTTATTCCCTGAAAGCAGCCTGCCATGTGTTGGATCATGAGCATTACCTGTAGGCTCATCTGTTTTTGTACTCCACACCTATCAGTATTTCATGGACTTCGAACGACCTGGAAGACGTGCACGTATAGCAAGTATGGCAATGGAACCCAGTTTATCCGAAATATTTGGACCTGTGTCAAAAGAGAAAGAACCTCAACCGGAACAAATAACTCGATCAGGTAAAGATTTACATTGCAGGTTAAAATTGATGTTGACAAGGAAAGCCATGGCCATTATAATTTGAATCTTCCAACAGGAAATCTATAATGCGTCAAGAACAAGCCTTACAGGTACACCCTGATAAAGTCCAGGACCACTATGAGGTCGCTATCGCCTATGGGAAGCAGGGCAAGCACCGGGAGGCTATCAAAGCATTCAAGGAAGCCATACTGAAAAAACCGGACCATGCCGAGGCCCATTATAATTTGGCGATTACCTATCTCATATTAAAGGATAGGAGTTCTGCGTTACGTGAATATAATGTGTTAAAAAACCTTGATTACGAAAAAGCCATTCAGTTGTTCGACCTCATTCACGAGTAGTTCATCATATTCATTCTGATACCAAAAATCTATCAATCTTATATGGATCAGATTTTGCGGTATAATTCCCATCAGTTTGGTGCGCCCTCTGTTGAACTACTCTTTCAGTCTGATTATTCCACTATAGTTTTGAACAAAAACTGTGGAAAACCTGTGTATAACATGCGGATGTGAAGCATGTGCATGTGGATTTTATTGAGTTATCCTCAACTTTTATATAATTTCATGATAAAGTTAAATATTTAATTATATTAATAAGATAGAGCTTTATGTGATTATTCTTCGATGTTTGTACTGTATTAATGCTGCATTTTTTTGAGTCGAACTATCAACCATTTGCGATGCGTGAAGGGATGGGTGATGCAAACACCTTATTTTAGGCAGTTTCCAAAGGGCAACAGTGAGTTGTGGTTAACCCTTATTTTGCATCATCTTATTATTTGTTTACGGGAAAGAACGCTACCCTTAACTATGTATATGTGCAAATGATTATGCAGGTGTGTTATGGCAAATAATAGAATAAGACTCCTAAGCCATCAGAAGGCCAGTCCCTGACACAATGGCTGCACCGGCTTCTACTGTGCCATATTGTTGATTAAAGAGACTCTCGCATCTTCGAACGCCGGAAGATGTTTTACTTTTTTTAAAGATATCCCCAGGACATCAGCAATGGGTTTAAAGAAATCGTAGACAGCCTGTTTGCGAATCATCATCGTCTTTGGAAACATCTTTATTTTTTCGAGAAGCTCCAGAAAGTTTTCTAAGAAACGTGTTTCATAGTCAGTGAGTGATGATAGGCAAAAATTGACCACGTATCGGTTGTTATGAACCGAATAAAGCGCAATGTATGGATAGAAAGGCCGTTCTCCCTCGTGGATAACAAACGGGGCATAGAAAAATTCAACCTCCCAGGTGTGTTCCGATTTTTGTGAGTTTTTCTTTATTTTAGCCAGGCGGAGTTCATCGATAGATAATGAGACGGGTTTTGCCGTAAAAGGCACAGGTTTGCGCCACTCTTCGTGCCAGGTTGGTTTGCCATCATCGGTTACAATATAGCCTACCAGGTAAGAACCTCTTTTCTGTGGGTTCAAGGCAAGGGGGTTTTCCCTGAGTTTTTCTGCAACATTCATTGCCCACCGAATTGCCAGTGCCAGGAAACGGGCCTCCTCACCAGTCAGATGCCATGGCAGAAAACCCGGTAGGTGACTACGAAAGCAGGGCCATGCCTGCCTTCCTCTGAACTTGAGACCAAGCGACTTAATAGTGGCAAGGTCTTTGTTATCAAGCATCTCCCTATCATCAAACGTGACAGCAAGACATTTCTGGCTTGCAAAGATATCTTCGTCTTCCATGGTCATGTTTCCAGATTGAATTTTTTCAAACACAGCAAGGCCCTCGCTTCCAAGATAAACGATAAGGCCAAAAACTTCGCCCATGGCACCCATAATGCACCCATAACCCACTTCGCCTGTCTCAGGGTTTTCCACGCCAAAAGATTCAGAGTCTTCCATCCATTTCCAGGGGGCAAGCTCCTTCAACATTCGGGATACCTCAAAAAGTTCTTTCCACTCATCTATCGTAGGCTCTTTGTGGCTCATGGTAGCTCCTTTTATTGCAGTGATAGGATAATATGTATCATAAATCCTCAAGAAAATGCACCATTTATGTCAAAGAACATAAAAGTAAATAGAAAGCTTCTTCAATGCCATTCAGCAGAACCTCATTTGGAGTTCAACGATTTATCCATCCCCAACGTTGGCTTACTTGTGTTAGGGTGAACCTGATCTTTGATTGATTTGCATAGCAGTGATATGAAATTGCTATTATTTTGTCAGCAGCACCGGGCACGCTGCCGAACCCGCTGATAAAGGGCGGTTCCTCACGGACAACATGAAGGACATTCACCTTTAACCCTTATTGTTATACAATGTCGAGTGCCTGCCTTAATGTACGATCTGAGTATTCTGAAAAATCTGTGAGAACAAGAATCCAGGCTGGCCAAAGCATTTTGTTCACTGTCCTTGAAAAAACTTTATCTTCTTTAAGTTTCGTAATTTTTTGTGAATATAACGGAAAATGTTAACCGCCAGAGCAAGACGCGCCTACCCATTATACCTTATCGAAGGTATGGGATGCGTTCTTCTCTACAGTATCACTACCATAATCGGCTGTGGCTACCTTGTGCCCGGAATTGTCGAAGAAACCCCAACACAGCCTCCCGAATCACGTCATTGTCATCAACAACGAGAATAGATTTTGTGGTCCTGTGGTCTCTTCCTTGCCTGAAAACATGTGAACCGCCCTTACCAAAGACCGATTAGTTGAAATGTGGGTTTTGTCAGTTCAGAAAACGATAAAGAGAGAATGCCAAAAACTTACCTTATGGGTTTGGGTAATCTATATAGTGCCCTTAATTTTTTTGTATAGCAGTTACTTTTGAAATGCCATACGGTTGTATATGTTAAACACATTTGTGGCCATACCGCTCGATAGACTGCAAATACTACCAGTTGCAATGGAAAGAATTATGACCTGGAATAGGGCTCTTTTAATAGAAATAGAATGGTATATCTTGTCAGTTATGCCAGGAGCTCGCATATTATTATTGTCTTAACAACGGAGTGAAATTATAATGTTTCAGCGATGGATTTACCGATTAAAAATTTAGACGCATTCTGGTCACTTGCCCCTGATACTCTTCTTTCCCGACTTCAGTCTTCCTACAATGGCCTAATTGAGGTTGAAGCAAAGCAGCGTCTCCATCAATTTGGATATAATACCCTTAAAACCAGAAAAAAGGGTGGTTTGCTCGGCCTTTTTGGGGCGCAGTTCAAAAGTCCTATTGTAATCATTTTACTTTTTGCTACCTGCCTCTCCCTGATCGTCCATGACATTACTGATGCATTGATAATATTGGCAATTGTTCTCATAAGTGGATTGCTTGGTTTTTGGCAAGAGCGGGGAGCTACCGATGCAGTGAAAAAACTACTTTCCATTGTCCAGATCAGGACGACGATACTCCGTGATGGTACTATCAGGGAAATACCCGTAGAAGAAGCGGTTCCCGGGGATGTGGTCATACTCAATGCAGGAGATATCATTCCTGGCGACTGTATAGTGCTGGAATCAAAAGATCTCTTTGTTGATGAGGCTACATTGACCGGCGAAACCTATCCTGTTGAGAAAGGGGCGGGAACAATCGATAAGGCCGTTCCCATGGCCAAACGCGCAAACACGCTCTTCATGGGGGCCCATGTTGTAAGCGGAAGTGGAAAGGCACTTATCATACATACAGGAAAGGCAACTGAGTTCGGCAAGATTTCAGACCAACTCAGATTCAGACCACCGGAGACCGAGTTTGAGCACGGTGTCAGACGTTTTGGGTACCTCCTTTTAGAGGTTACCCTCATACTCATCATCGCCATCTTTGCTATCAATGTATACTTTCACCGACCTGTCCTTGAAGCGTTTCTCTTTTCCTTGGCCCTTGCAGTTGGGCTTACTCCGCAGCTCTTGCCTGCCATTATCAGTGTCAACCTTGCCCACGGGGCAAAACGGATGGCAGACCAGAAGGTTATAGTAAAACGACTGGCATCGATTGAGAACTTCGGGAGTATGAATATCTTGTGTTCTGACAAGACCGGTACCCTGACTGAAGGTCAGGTGCAACTGCATGCTGTCCTGGACATGAACGGCAAGGACAGTGAAAAAGGTCTTTTCTATGCCTATATCAATGCCACTCACGAGACAGGGTTCAAAAACCCTCTTGATGAGGCAATCCGTGCGTACAGGCGGTTCGATCTGTCCCAACTGAAAAAGATTGATGAAGTTCCCTATGACTTTGTCCGTAAGCGTCTCACAATTCTCGTGAAGAAGGATAATTCCAACCTCATGATCACAAAAGGTGCCCTCTCAAACGTGCTCTCTGTTTGCTCCACAGCAGAAATGCCAGAGGGAGAGCTTGTTGATATAGAGATTGTCCGAGAAGAAACTAATCAACGCTTTAAGGAGCTGAGCAGCAGGGGTTTCAGGACTCTTGGCCTTGCATACAAAGAGGTCGGACCCCAATCTTCCCTGAGCAAAAATGATGAGACAGGCATGATCTTCCTTGGCCTTCTGGTCTTCTTTGACCCTCTAAAGGATGGCATAGCGCAGGTAGTGAACACGCTCAAGCAGTCGGGTGTGACGCTGAAAGTCATTACCGGAGACAGCCAGTTTGTTGCTGATAGCGTGGCTGAACGAATGAACTTCACAAATCGACGTATTCTCACCGGTTCCAGTATCAGGGACATGAGCAATGAAGCACTGCTCCAGGCGGTCAGTGCCGTGGATATCTTTGCGGAGATCGAGCCGAACCAGAAAGAGCGAATCATCCTTGCCCTCAGGAAATCAGGGAATGTGGTTGGCTACATGGGGGATGGCATTAATGATGCGTCTGCTCTGCACGCTGCAGATGTAGGTATTTCCGTAAACAGCGCTGTAGATGTTGCCAAGGAAGTGGCTGACATCGTGCTTCTTGAAAAGGATCTCAATGTTCTTACACATGGTGTAATCGAGGGCAGGAAAACCTTCGCAAACACGCTCAAGTATGTTTTTATGGCTACGAGTGCTAATTTCGGGAATATGTTCAGCATGGCAGGTGCTTCACTTTTTCTCTCTTTCCTTCCTCTCCTTCCGAAGCAGATTCTTCTCACGAACCTGCTGACCGATTTTCCGGAGATGACCATTGCCACGGATAGCGTAGATAAAGAGATGCTTGCTCAACCAAGAAGGTGGAACATCAGATTTATTCGAAATTTCATGCTTGTTTTTGGTTTACTCAGCTCTGTCTTTGACTATCTGACCTTTGGTGTTCTTCTTCTCATCCTCCATGCATCAGCACCGGAATTCAGGACTGGCTGGTTTATGGAATCTGTCATCTCTGCATCTTTGATTGTTCTGGTTATTCGTACCAGGGGGCCTTTTCTGAAGAGTAGGCCGAGCAAGGCTTTACTGGCAGCCACTCTCCTTGTATTCCTGGTAACAATTATTATTCCTTACACCCCAATAGGAATGCTTTTAGGGTTTGTACCGATATCGCTCCCCTACGTTTTGACACTCCTGTTGATCGTTGTTCTCTATGTTATTTCCGCTGAGGTAGCGAAACGAATCTTCTACAAGTGGGCAAGGCTTTGAAAGCGAAACAGTCAATTGCGTTGTAACCCATGATTGATCCTTTGCCAGTCATCCAACACTTTACGTACGTTGGCATTTTCTGTCTCTTAATCCTTGGCGGCCTTGGATTTCCCTTTCCTGAAGATGGGGTGCTCATCATGAGTGGGTTACTCATCTCCCATGGAGTCATCAAACTTATTCCTGCGCTGGTCGTTATCTACCCATCCCTGCTCATCGCTGATTTCATCCTCTATTCTTTCGGCAGAAAGTACGGCAAAACGGTTTTTGAACACAAAAGGTTTTCCAAAATCGTTTCCGCTGGTACCCTCTCGAAGTTTGAAGAGAAATTTACGCGATGGGGTTCTCTCGTTGTTTTCTTTGGGAGGCACTTTGTTGGATTCAGGGCACCCATATTTCTTATTTCTGGGGCTGTTGGTATACCGTGGATAAAATTTTTGGTTGCTGACGGTCTCTCTGCGATCATTACAATCTCAGCCATGCTTGGACTCGGATATGTTGGGGGTAATGTTCTCCAGCTATTTAAAAAAGACATTACCAGAATAGATCATATCCTTTTTCTCGTATTATTACTGTTAGCGGCTTGCTGGTTTGTTTTTAGATACTTCAGAGGCAGGAGAAAGGGTGGTATTCATACATAACCGTTATGGCTTCGTATAGGGTCTTACCCTATTCATTAACCCATGACAATTGAAATGTTGAAGAACATCTGGTATGCACCCCACAATGAGACAACTAGTTAAGTCCTGCCTGCTGCAAGAAACTTCTCTTCGAACACACTTGGGGGAAGATACCCCAAGGATGAGTGGTGCCGATCCTCATTGTACATCTCGTTGATAAAGCAGTCAATTTTCTGCCGTGCTTCGTGTATATTCTGGTACTCACAGAGGTAGACCTCTTCGTATTTCAATGTTTTTATAAAGCTCTCTGCTCTGGCATTGTCATAGGGGTTGCCTTTTCGTGCCTGCTGATCCAAATGGTGGATAAGTCCAGGTTGAATGTACCTGGCCACAAGGGACTTCTTGAGTGCAGAAAGTGGTAAAGAGGTGTCCAGATGTTCACGTAATTCCCAGCCGATACACTTCTGAGAGAAAGCATCGAGGATGTCTGCCAGGTAGATGAACTCATCACGGAGCCTGATATAGGTAATATCTGCTACCCAGAGCTGGTTGATGGAGGATATGGTCATGTTCGGGATGAGGTTGGGATAGGCCTGGGTACTAGGGAATGTTGTTTTGACCCATCCTCTCTTTCTCAGGCACAGAAGATTATCCTCTCTCATGGGTCATCTGAGGAAACATCATGATCCTCTCTTGTGGTTGCTTCCCTGCATGACTTTTTTTAAAAAATCATTCTCCATGGTGAGCTGACCGATCTTCCGTTCCAACTATGCGATACGGGCATCCTCTTTGTATATGTGTTCGTATCCCAGAAAGGCATTGTCTCCGTATTTCCGATATTCACGATACCGCCGAGTGACCACACCATGATCGATCTCATGTTCCCGTACTATCTGTGCCAGCGTTTTAGAAGCTTCCAGTTCTTTCACGATCTGGAGCTTGAATTCCGGGGAAAGTTTCTCCGTGTTCTGACCATATGCCCATACCTCCTTCATATAGTATGGAATTAACTTACTGTCTCTCAACAAGGGGTGCAGTTCAAGACAGTAACAATAGGCAATGGCGCTGAGTCTGCAGAAAGGATCCCTCTCGGTGGCAAATGGGATTAATGGTGAAACACCGATGAAGGCCGCAAAAGCCAAACGATTTGTACACGAAGCTACCATCGATTATGGTGACCAGGTTACATTCACGATCACACCTGAGCCTGGGAATAACATCAAAAAAGTTGTTATGGACAGCCGGTTCATTGGAATTTTGGATCGATTGACCATTGCCGATATCAAGCGTAACAATAAGGTGAAAATAACATTTGAGCAAGCCCCTCTATCAAATGCCACATGTTTTGAGACAACGAAGGGGCACGCTGTTTTCCGGGATAAGGAGGAACATGAAAAAGATTCCAAACATTACGAACGATCTGGCGGAAAATGATGACGATGAAAGACTCATTGCCGAACCAACACCTGCAGGCCAATACGCCTCTGTAAAAAATTAGAGCGTGACGGCTCGTGCACAATTGAGACAATCTCTCTCAGGTTACTATACTGATTAAATATCTTCACAACCTGGTAGGTTAACACCAGGTTGCATTCAGTAATCAAGCATGACATATTGTTGTTGAAGGCAAAGCCAGGCAACCTTAATGCCTTAAATTGCCGCATCCTGTTCTTACAGGGTTCACAACGAGTTGATTGGCAAGTAGGATGAAACAAATGATATTAATTGACAATCATTGATTACACAGTGGTATTTTTGTCATTGTTAGCTACGGCAACGGTTCTACCGTGAAGTCTGTACTCGCCGTAACCGTTCCCACCTGATTATTGATCTTCAGCAGATATGAACCGGCAGGGAAACGTTTTGAGGGCCTTGGAACAAGAAACTCTACATTGCTTGCGCCGGTTTCTGCATTCATGAAACCATCGGTGACTTTGCAGTTCTGCTTTTTTCCGGTGACGGGGTGCTCAAGGTAAATTTTCGGCTTCTTTGACCCAAAAAAATTACCTGAGACCTCGATCTTTTCTCCCGGCAAGCCTGAATCGGGATCAACTGATACAATCTGCGGCGCCATCATAATGAATGCGCCATTGAAAACGATCGGTGCAGCTTTCTTCGGTTCCTTCAGTTGTACCACTATGCTGTATTGCCCGGGTGACATTGCACTGGTAACCTCACACGCGATCATGGAATCGTTCCAGCTGATGATTTTGGTCTTTTTATTTCCTTTCTTCCCTGTCAGGTTATTCCCTATGGATACCCTGCCTTCCTTCCCACCGAAGCCATTACCGGCTATTGAGATATGGGTGCCCACGGTACCCTGAGCAAGGACTTCCGGCGGCTCTATGCCCCCATCCCATCCGGCAAGCCTGGCCATGAGCCACCAGAATGCCCCGCCCTTCAGAACACAGTTTAGCTTCTGGGAGTGGGCACAGCTGCCGCACTGGCCAGAGATCTGGGCCAACTCCGAAGAAGGGTTTGCATTGATCCATTCCGCAGCCCAGTTATGACCGCCCTGGTAATCGCAGTTGTCATCGGCAAAAAGCGCCATGTAATTCGTCAACCCGTCAGGGTCGTAGCTTTCAATGTCCGCGAAGTCGAACAGAATTTTATTGTTGTTTCTTGCGTACGTGCGGATCTGCTCATTCCGTTGATTTACCCTACCAGTTGCGCCGGAACCGTTCAGATGCCCTGTCATGTATACAAACTTCACAGCAGGAAAATCCTGTTCCAGCTGGTTCATAAGAGTCAGGTACGTGTTGATCTCTGCCTCTGTTCCGTCCACCTGGCCGCACCATGACCACATGACCACATTCCGGTCATTGCCATTCTGGTTGAGAAAGTTTCTTGTCCTCTGAGCCCAGGATGTACGATCTGGGTTTCCCAAATCTCCGGAAGGCACATAATCGTTCAAGAAGATTCCCGCAGAGTAGCCGCTTGAATAAGAAAATGTGAACGGAGCACCTTTGAAGGCACTTATAGCGTCTATTCCTGTCACCAGCTGACTGCCATGGGATGTATGACCATAGCTGACACGAAGGTTGTTTTTTGCTGTCTCAATCCATTGCTGGGGTATCTGGTTAATAGCCGTGCAGGTGTGATCAACGATTACTGGCTGGGCCTGCGTCAGAGCCGCAACAAACAATCCAAAAAAAATCATTGTCAGCATGAGAAACGATTTCATTGATGTCCTCCTCTTACTATAGGCATTATAAATTTTCTGGTTTCGTATTTTCATTCTACCATAAGTGTGCTGTTTGCCAATGCCAAACATCATCATTACATCTTTATTAGGAAGCCTCGTTATAAGAAAACAGGTGTTCAGTAATATCTAATTATGAGTCAATGATCCCTTTTTCATAAGCTCCAGGGTAAGATTTAATGTGAGGCAATTCGCGACCCCTCATGAATCAGGGTTTTATTGCTTAACGATAAAAAAGTGGGACAAAATAACATTTAATTATAACTCACAGGAAATATGCAGTTGGACAACTTT
>MVQO01000129.1 GCA_002067585.1 Syntrophorhabdus sp. PtaB.Bin027 | reverse complement strand
TCAATGAGCTGCTGTTCAGTGATACGCGACATTTTTACGAGGAGGTCACCTAAACGGAGAGGCATAGTGATATCACCATTGAATTTTTAATCGTTATATACTTAAAAATACGGTTATCTTGGAATAATACCATTTGCAAGCCTTTTACAAAGTAGTCTATTCTGAAGGCAATCCCTTTCTTTATGTACACCGCAACCTGTGCGCGTTTTGCATAATTTAAACATTTTTCACCTTCCAGAAGGTCTTTCATTATTATCGTCGGATAAGAAGTTTTTTTTAAATGCTTTCCTGTTTTTTTACAATACCAATCTTTGTCTCTCATACTGCTTTGCCTATTTTGCAGTACCTTGCATATTGCCTCCTGCCTATACTTTTCTTGATTTTTAACAGAAAAGGTACTATCATTGTCGCAAAGGAGGGTGCCATGAATGTTGGAATAGTAAGGGACGAGATTTTTCTGGAACACATAACAGACGACTATCACCCGGAAAACCCTAATCGCTTGAAATATATTTACACGATGTTAAATAACATTGATAAAGAAGGCATCACATACACGCCTCCAAGGGTTGCGACACACGATGAAATCGCTCTGATTCATGATCATGCGTATATAACCTCAATTGCAGCAACCGAGGGTAAGATGCAAAGAAGACTCGACCCAGACACAGTTACGTCACCCAAGTCCTATGAAGCTGCATGCTTGGCTGCTGGTGGCGTGCTGCAGCTTGCTGATATGCTGTTTTCTTCTAAGATACAGAATGGTTTTGCCTTGGTAAGACCTCCGGGACATCATGCAGAGAGGAACAGGGCGATGGGATTCTGTCTTTTCAACAACATTGCCATCGGCGCCAGATATTTGGAAAAAAGATATGGGTTGAAAAGGATTGTCATCGTAGATTTTGATTTGCATCATGGCAACGGCACCCAACACAGTTTTTATGGAGACTCATCAATCCTTTACTTTTCCACACACCAGTATCCCTATTATCCCGGAACCGGCTGGTATAATGAGACAGGAGAAGGGAATGGCAAAGGCTATACTATCAACATCCCCTTGTCGCATGGCATGGGTGATGATGATTATGAGTACGTGTTCAGGGAGGTTTTAATCCCAATAACAGACCAATACAAACCTGAGGCGGTGCTTGTTTCTGCAGGATTTGATTCATACTATAATGATCCTCTGGGTGGAATGTCAGTAACGGAGGGTGGCTTTGCAACAATGACAAAAATCCTTTTGGAGATTGCTGACAAGCATTGCAATGGCAAGGTGATTTGTGCTCTTGAAGGTGGATATGATTTGAACGGTTTGGCTACATCTGTTAAAGCCGTTACGATGGAACTTAAAGGAACATCCATGTTTACACCAGATAAGAAGATAAACCCATCAAATGAAATTCAAGAAACAGTCGACAAAGTAAAACAGGTTTTAAGACCTTTTTGGGGAGAACTGTAATAGATTAATTCACTGGCATATAAGAATTAAGAAGTTGAGAAGTGAGCCATCAAACCATTTGCAGTCTTTTCTCAACTTCTTAATTCTTATATTCTGTCCTTTACGGCTTCCATATCATATCTTTCAATTCTTTGCCAACCTTGAAATAGGGAAGTCTTTTCGGTTCAACGTGGACTACCTCTCCGCTTTTTGGATTTCTCCCGGTATAGGACTTGTAATTTCTGAGTGAGAAGCTGCCAAAGCCACGAATTTCAACCCTTTCTCCATTGATGATGGCATTTTTTATGGTATCAATTATTGTATCAACAGCTATCTTTGCAATTTTTTGGTTCAGCCTGAGATCTTCACCGAGCTTATTGATAACATCCATCTTATTCATGAAATATTCCTCCTATCGGTTTTCTGTCACATATTTGAAAGCATTTTTGAATATCATTAAGCCCTCCCCTTCTTCTGGTAACGCTTCACGAGTCCATCTTGGATGCTGAATCCGATGGACAAATGCTTCAGGATGAGGCATGAGTCCGAAAATTCTTCCTGTACTGTCGCATAGCCCTGCTATTGACTCAATAGAACCGTTTGGGTTAAAAGGGTATTGAGAGGTAACATTTCCTGAGTCATCAGCATACTGCACGACAATATGTCCGCCCTGCTTTATTCTTTCAAGCGTTTTCTCTGTGTCCACCACAAACTTACCCTCTCCGTGTCTCACTGGAAGATAGATTGTATGGATATCTTTGGTAAAAATGCAATGAGAAAATGTATTGTTTTTCAAATAAACCCATCTATCCTCAAATCTGCCGAGGTCATTAAATGTGAGAGTCACCCTCTGGGTAGAATGCTCACTGCCGAGGCCAGGAAGCAAGCCTGTTTTAACGAGTAGCTGAAAACCGTTACATATACCGAGGATGATATTTCCTTCTTGAACAAACGAAATGAGAAGATCAATAAATGTCTTTCCTGTTTTATTTATTTTGCGGTATTTCCAGCGCACTGCCTGAGCTTTTGCAGAGCCCAGGTCATCACCATCAAGAAAACCTCCGGGTAAAGTGATGAATGTGTACCCCTTTATCCTGTGAGGGTCCTCAATGAGGGTATTTATATGGATAAAATCGGGTTCGAATCCAACGAGTCTATGGGCATGGGCCGTCTCATACTCGGTATTAATGCCATTTCCGACTAAAATAAGGCTTTTGGGTTTTCGTTTTTTCATGGCTTCCAGGTTTCTTTTTTCACCTTCCAACAGTATTTTTTGCAATTCACGTGGCGTAACTGTGTAATCCTGAAAGTATAAAGTTTACACCAAAATAAGTAAAAATGACACTTGCAAAACCAACAATTGAAAGAATTGCAATCTTTTTCCCTTTCCAGCCCCTCATGAGGCGTGCATGAAGAAAAACCGCATAGACAATCCACGTTATGAGTGACCAAGTTTCTTTGGGATCCCAACTCCAATATGAACCCCATGCATAATGAGCCCAGACTGCACCCGTAAAAATACCAGCACTTAACATGGGGAAGCCTACAACAACACTTCTATAATTAATTTCATCAAGAATATCCCGTGGAGGAATAACATTTTTCCAGGTAAACATATAAAGAAACCCACTAATAAATGAGACGGCAAACGAGGCGTAGGCAAGGAAACACGTAAGTACATGGATGTGGAGCCAGTTGCTTTGGAGGGCAGGTACGAGAGGTTGGATATTTCTGTCAACGGATGGAGAAATCGATGCATAACCCATAAGGAAGAGTGAAATGACCGTAGCGCATACAGTTATAGCAGGGTAGTTCAGTCGCTTTTTCATGAACACAACTATCAGACTCACACACCAGGCATAAAAGACAAGAGACTCATAGAAGTTTGACAAAGGGGCATGTCCCATGCCATGGCGATATGATTCCAGCCAGCGAAGAATGAGTCCCACCGTGTGAAGACCCAGCGTCCCATAAAGAAGAGGCCACATTACGGCCACGATTTTTTCCTTTTTAAAGGCAAAAAAGATGAGGTGTATAAAAAAAAGACACAAATAGAGGAGTGTAACAATGCCCAATATTTTATGATGGAATGCCATTTAGCTTTTCCCTCAACATCTCGAATTCCTTTTTAAACGCTTCTTTATTTTTTATGGCGATCCCTGCCACAAGATACCCGCCTGCAATATTTCGAATGTAAATCCGTCTGTAATACTGAAAAAAATTTATATAGAGCCCAAAAAGAATGAAAGCGAATCCTGCCCAGACAATCCATATGCCTGGATCCCTTGACACTGAAAGACCTGTATAGATATTCTCTTGAATATCTACGAAACGTACGGGCACGCCTTGTATAATTTTTTCATTAAAGCGCTCAATATTTTTTACAAACCAGACTGTGCGGGGCTCCCCCTGTTCGAGATAGGCCACCATGATTCCGGGGCCGAAATTGTGTATATCCTGTTCGAACCGGATGGGCATCAAGGAGATGTTATCGTTACGATATGCCTCCTTCTCTCTTAAGGAAACCCGCTCACCACCGATTGTGAAAGTGAAGGATGGGGCGCTTCCATAACTTGCCTGGTATATATGAACCCCCTTGTAGCTTAAAGGTTCATTGACCCGTATCTGTTTTTCGAAGATAATCTTGCCGTTCTCTATTACCTCAACAGTGCTCACGTAATCCTTTGGTGCTCCATTCGGATAGAAACTAACCTGGAATTCCTTGCATTTTATAGAAAAACCCAGAGGCTTTTCATAAGGCTTTTCACCACCAATAGTGATCGTATTTTTGGTGTCTCCCTTATGTAAAACCATAAAACCCTTAAATCCCGCTACCAACCCTACAAAACCGCCAATGAGGATAAGCATGATGCTTGTGTGGATAAATAATACTCCATATTTCGAAAGTACACCTTTTTGAAAAACCTTGCCTTCTACTCCTGAATATGAGATCCGATACCCCTTCAATATGCTGAAAAGGTGTGCATCATCAATACTTGTGCTTGCCCGGAAACTCATTGACATGTCCATCATTGCACTTTCTTCAGGAACAGAGGCCTTTTTACTTCCTTTAAATGCGGGCATAAACCGCCTCACCGTGCAAAGAGTCAGATTAATAGCAAAGAGGAAGAGTAGGGCAATAAACCACGGGGAATGATAGACATCGTTCAGACCAAGCAGGTTTATAATTTGGTATGTATGCTCGGAATAAAGGGAAAGATATTCATCCGGTCCCACACCTTGTTTGATAATGGTTCCAATAATTGATCCAAGAGCAATACAGGTAAGCAGGATTATTGAAAATTTTATTGAAGCAATAAAACCCTGTAAAGATTGAAATAAACTTTTTCCTGGAGGGGTTACCTGCTCAGCAGCCTTATTTTTTATGGCATTCATTACAGGCTGTGGGCGCTTTCACTCCTTTTGCTGAGCTGTCCTTGTGGCAGGTCTGGCACTGTTTGTGATATGCATCTTTAGCGATGGGTGCATTGTCCTTCACCTCTGAAATAAGGTGACACTTGACGCAACGCTCCGGTTCTTTTGGATTAGTGTCTTTGTGATGACACTTCACACATTCCAGTTTGTTTTTTTCCACATGGGACTTATGCGAGAAATTGACAGGCGGAAGCTTCGCGCCCTCATTTTTAATTACTATTGAATCAGGTGGCTGTTTGTCAGCGAAGACAAGACCAGTAATCGAAAATATCCCGAAAAGAAAAACCGTCAAAGTGAACAACAGAACGATACCTTTTTTCATGATCACCTCTCGAAAAATTTTGCATATATTATGGTAAAAGACGGTTGAAGTCAAGGAGAGAAGGTAGCGCAAGATAGGTTATTAGTTATAGCCAATGGGCAATCGGAAAGGGAAGGAAGAGCTGAAAGCTTAAAGATCATAGCAAAGCGAATTCGTGAGTTGAATGAGGTAAACACAATAACATAAATCAAATTTGGTTGAAAACAGCTGATGCCTATGTGATACTTAGGTGACGATATGGGGCTTATCAATCTATTATTTAAGGACCCTGTTGCATTTGTCCTTGTGGCCATTCCCCTGCTCTACTCGATAATTATTCACGAACTGGCACATGGTTGGGTAGCAGACAAGATGGGTGACTCAACAGCGCGATGGTTGGGAAGGTTAAGCCTAAACCCTGTCAAGCACCTCGACCCTATGGGAACTATAATGTTGTTTATCTTTGGTTTTGGATGGGCAAAGCCAGTTCCTGTAAATTTCAACAGGTTAAGGGATTTCAGAAAAGGTCTTATCTTTGTTTCTGCTGCAGGTGTTACTGCAAACATTATACTTGCGTTTATTGCCCTTTTTCTTCTTCAGCTCTTGTCTCGATGGCATATTGAATCTTTAAACACACTTCTTTTCTATCTGGCTCAAATTAACATCATGCTCGCGGCCTTTAACCTGATACCTATCCCTCCCCTTGACGGTTCCAAGATTCTCATGGGTTTTTCATCGAGAAGCTTTCAATATTCTCTTGCCAGGCTTGAACCATACGGTTTTTTCATCATTATTGGATTACTGTGGCTTGGGGCACTCAACCCCCTTATTGCTTTTTTCAGAATGATAATTGTAGGGTTTATAAAGCTACTGCTCCCAGGATAACTGGCGGAGGGCAATGGAGTATAGATGAAAATCTATACTATTTTGATTTTTGCTTCTCAAGGTAGGCCAGAAGCGCTCAGCTATGAGCGGTTTTTTTCGTTGCCTGTAACCCATGCCCATTTCTCGTAATTTTTTTGCCTGATAATCGATGATTACCCCTGCTTCGTTGTCCTTAACAAACACACCATTCCTGCTTCTTCATGCGCATCACTCATTGTATCAGCCAACCAGCCTGGTCTCTTTTCTGGCCTGTAGTTTTTTTAATACCATGGCATGAACCGCACTTCTTCTCAATTAATAGCTTTACTGTCTTTAATGTGTGTTGTCTGTTTTAAAGTATTGCACACGGGCACAACAAAAAAGGATAATGTTGTGTCTATGATACAGGCTTTCATCCTTTTTTTATCGTTTCCCCATCTATTTCATAAATTTGCCATAATCTTAAATTCCCATCTCGATGTTTTCAAATGTAGGATATCATGATATTGGTGGAACGTTCAAAGAGATAGAAAAAAAGTATAAACGTGGCATTTATTACTTAAATTGATGTATAATCATCTCGTATTACAGCTGAACACAATCCCATGAAATGGCTTCTCAATAAAAGATTCGCGGCGAACATCATCCTTCTGATCATAGGAGCAGGCATTGTTTTTTTCTATACCCTCTGCGGGGATTCATGCGCATACCTCCAGGGGACCATTTTCGGAATCGAACTTCAATACCTGGGCATAGTATACGTGGTTATATTAATCTTTTTTAATATTCTTAAAAATGGCCTCATTGTCCTCGTACTGCTTTCAGCTGGTATAGGTGTTGAGGTCTTTCTTATTGGATATCAGGTTATGAACAGCACTTACTGTTCATACTGTCTTGTTTTTGCTGCATTAATTTTTTTTCAATTTATCCTGAACCTGGATTGGTCACGGAAGTTGTTAATTCTGGTTTTCATGGTTTTAGGGTTTTTCTGTTTTTTCATTTTCTTTGAAGGATCAGCATTTCCTGTATATAGCAGAACAATAAACTTGTTTGTTCAGACTGTTCCAGCAATCAAAACGGTTTAGATGATAGACATCCCTTTTTAGCATTGCTTAGTGAGTGCGAGGTAGGACAAAGGGTTAGTACTTATACATCCTATAATTTTTGCCTCATCAAAGCCCATATCTATAAGCCTTGACGCTGATTCTGTGACGGTCATGCTTCCACCCTCGAGAATTCTTGCACTGTTCATAAGAGCATGTTGACCTGCCCCAACTTTTGTGGCCTTTATTGAGTCGGAAATGATCACAATTTTTTCATGGTTTTTAACATTAAAAATCAACTCAATGGTTCGACGGTTGAGGTGAGAAGGGTCAGCAATCACCTCGACATAGATATGGGGGTTCATGAGACCAAAACCTGCAATGCCAGGCTCTCTGTGATGAAAAAGCCTCATGGCATTAAAGAGGTGTGTAATGCCTTTGGCTCCAGCGTGAAACGCGTTTTCTGTCTCTTCATATGTGGCCTCAGAATGCCCCAGGGATACAATTATTCCTTTATTCGAGATGGCTTTAATAAGAGTTTTTGCCCCCTCAAGTTCCGGTGCAATGGTAACGATTCGCACAATACCTTCAAAGCCCTCAATCAGACTTTCCCATATTTTTTCAGACGGTTTTAGAAAGGAGGATGCATCGAGTGCCCCTGCCTTGCTTGGGTTTAGGAACGGTCCCTCAAGATTAATCCCCAGTATTCTCGCAAGTTTTGGATTTTGAGTTTCATGTTCTGATTCAGCTCTTACTGATCCCTGACTGCTTATTGCTAATCGCTGCCTCTTGATTGCTTCCTCCACAGCAGTCATGTGTTCCTTCATTATCTCGACAGGCCCGGGATAGATTGTTAGAATGATATCTGTTACGCCATGCATACCGTGCAAGCGAGCTACTTCCAGGATTTCATCAGGATTCATTGTGTTCGTACTGTATCCGGCCAGGCCGTGGGTGTGCACATCAACTATTCTCATGCTATGAGCATAACAGAAATTTCATGATCTTGGTACAAGGTTTCCATTGTAAAAATCGTGAGCTTATACTACATTTGCACTATGGGCAGAAATATCAGTTCCAGTATAAACCTCGGCCGTTGGACACTCGACGAGTTTGAGGAGATGATAGCCAAGGCCGCTCAAATCCAATCGACAGGACGAAGGGTTGAATATATTTCACGACAGTTCCTTGGAGTGAGTTATAGAGGGAAGACGCTTATTGGCGATGATAAAACACCAGAGAGGTTTGTTGTGGATCTCTCAGGGGTTGACTGCTTCACCTTTATTGATTATGTAGAGGCGCTCTGCTTCGCTGATTCTTTTTTATCCTTTCAGGAGAGTCTTATTTGCACTCGATATCGTTCTGGCATCGTTACATTTGATCATCGCAATCATTTTTTTACCGACTGGATTGTTGCAAACAGAACATACATTGAAGAAGTTACAAAAAAGGTAGGCGGTCGTTATACGATGTTTTCCAAGAAAATACTTAACCTGAAAGAGAATGGAGCCTTCTATGTCCCTTGCATAAAACCGGTTGAGCGTACAATAGATTATATCCCTGCCAAATCTATTGAAAACATTGTTCTGAAAAACTGTCGAACAGGTGACTATATCGGAATATATGCTGATAACCCTGGCCTCGATGTTACTCATGTGGGGATATTTGTCAGAAAAAAAAGCACACCCCATTTCCGGCATGCCTCCCCAGTGCAAGGGAAGGTGATCGATCAGGAATTTGAAGGATACATGGTGGATAAGCCCGGCTTCCTCGTTTTGAGGCCAAGAAGAGTCCAGACAACGAGCAGGAAGGAATGAAGCAAGAAGCGTAAGACATCGTTGTTATTTTGAGGTTACAGCTATGAGTTATCAATTGACTGCCCCTGCTTTAGATTGTCAATCTGGTTTCTCAGCCTCCAAAGGAGCCAGAGGCCTGGAAGGGCAGCCAGAGTTGTAATAAAAAAGAACATGGCCCAACCGGTTATATTGATAACATATCCTGAGCTTGGAGATATCAAAACACGACCAAATGCAGACAATGACGAAAGAAGCGCGAATTGGGTCGCACTATATCTTTTGTTGCACAGCGCCATGAGGAGGGCCACAAAAGCGGAAGTACCCATCCCACCGCAGAGGTTTTCAAAAGCTACGGCAAAGATCATCAGTTCGTAGCTTTTCCCAAACCATGCCAGGGCCATGAAAGAAAGATTTGAGACCATCTGGAAAAAACCAAACATCATGAGGGATCGAAAAAGGCCCAGCTTTACCATGAGCGTTCCACCGAACATGGCTCCTACAATAGTTGCCACAAGGCCCATCCCTTTATTTATGGTTCCGACTTCTGTTGCAGAGAAACCAACGCCCCGCAGTAAAAACGTTGTTGTCATGGTTCCGGCATAAGCATCCCCGAGTTTGTACAAGACAATTAGAAGAATCATGCTGAAAGCGTATGGGTGAGCCATGAAATCCTGGAGTGGTCCTATCACAGCCTCTTTCAGGCTTTTTGGAGAAGCAGTATTCTCTTTGGGTTCAGGCCCGGTAAAGGTACCGACCATTCCTGCAATCATGACCAGGGCCATAATCAGATAGGTCTTGTGCCACCCTATGTGATCAGAAATGATGAGGGCAAGAGCGCCAGCCACGAGCATGGCAACACGGTACCCTAGTACGAAGGTTGCAGCTCCGATACCCCGTTCCTTTTCGTAAAGAATATCTGTTCTATAAGCATCGATGACGATATCTTGAGAAGCGGAGGTAAAGGCAACCAGGAATGCAAGAACACCGAGCATTAGAGGTGCGCAAGATGGTTGTGTGAATCCCATAAGGCCGATACCGAAAAATAAGCCAAGTTGGATGGGGAAAATCCAGCCGCGGCGCCTTCCCAACCACGTTGGCACAAATCTATCCATGAGTGGCGCCCACATAAATTTGATAATATACGGCACCCCAACAAGGGAAAAGATCCCAATCGTAGTAAGATCGACCCCTGCAATCGTGAGCCAAGCCTGAAGGGTTCCCCCTGTCAGGGGGAGAGGTAATCCGGAGGCAAATCCCAGCAGAAGCATGGCTGCCATGCGCCGAGATGTAAAGATGCTGATATAAGATAGTTGTTTTGAACCTTCGACCTTCGACCTTCGGCGTTTGTTACTATTGATTATTTCTTTACCTCTCCAGTTTCGTGATGAGAATCATCTAGGTATCTTTGATAGGCTTTACTGTAAACGGTACATCATTTCATATATAAACGATTTGTTTGTGGTTTTGCAATCTTACGGCTACCCGCCTTTTTCTATTAACTCTATGAGAACCCCTTTGGTAACAATAAAAAAAGCTATTTTTGTTGGTTCTTGGCATCTTCTCTTGAGGTTTTCATCATATGCCCTGCAGTCTTCCGGTGGTACTACCATCCGGAATCCCTTTGAGTTGAGCTCTTTGATTGCATCTTCAATATTGTCAACTTCGAAGCAAAGATGGTGTAAACCGCCACCCCTATTCTGGAGAAATTTACTAATAGGCGAATCATTCGAAGCGGGTTCAAGGATTTCAATATATATGTCGTCTTTTTCGCCAACATTCACAAAAGATGCAGAAACCTTTTGCAAAGGGTTGACTATAGCTTCTGTACCTGTATCCAGACCTATTGTTCCAAACAATTCCTTCATCTTATCTATGTTCTCTACAACTAAGCCTATATGATCCAGCTTAAACGCCATGGTAACCTCCAGTGCCTTATTTTTTCATTTGCCTACAGATGGCGCTGACCTTATCACTCTAATCTTCTCAGTACAAGTGCAAGGTCTTTGAGACTTGGCAGGAGAGATGGGATTTCAGCAAGGGCATCCAAAAGCATCTCTACAAGTCGCCAATTCTGAGAGCTCCTCGACAACTGAATCTTTAAGCTCTCAAGGTCCTTTATTGCATCCTCACGCACAGTGGTTATTATTGATGAATCATCAGCCAGAACAGAACCTATGCGGGAAAGGATTGTCTGCATAGTCTCATTCAAAGATAAGGCTTGTACGGTTGCAGGTATATCTTCTTGAATAGAATTCGAGACAGATTCTGGTGGTGCTTGCACTTCTTTGCAAACAATATCGATAACCTCACGGGGATTGTTGCGATATGTCTTGATTATGCCGGTCTCACCTCCGCTTTCCACAAAGGATATCCCATCACTGCTAATCATGGCACTCAAGATAGACAGAGGACTTGCAGAAAGCATGGCAAACCCCCGGTCTTCAAGAATGTGGGCTGCCTTGGTCAATTGTTCCATGTCTGTTGCACCGACCCGGGTTCCAATCTGGTCAAGCTGAAAAAAGAAGTAGCTATGTGGCTGTTCTTCTGAGAGGTCATACAACGAAACAAGGAGTAGTTCTGCGAGGGCCATTAAATCCATGTTATTCACCGTTTTTTTATTCTTTGATTCTATTATAACAGAATTGTAAACACCTTACATCATGTATGTTGAAGCATGGATGAAAATTAAAAATCGGGTATGCTATATTGTTGTTATGCCTAAAGAAGAGGACAAACAACAGGTTAAATGTGTAGACTGTATTCATTTCTATATAACATGGGATAAGTATTATCCAAAAGGATGCAAAGCAATGGGTTTTAAGAGTGCGGGTATGCCCTCCACCCTGGTTCATAAAACATCGGGTACTAAGTGTCTCAGGTTTGAGATGAAGCAAACAAGAGGCAAAAGACGATAGGCAAAGGCTGCACCCATGCCTTTGGCGAGCTTTTTACTTTTTGAAGAGGCTTTTTATCGTTATTGCCAGTGCAACACCGATTCCTGCAAGGCTTCCAAAAAGTACACAATTTTTCTGGTAGAACCAGACATTAGAAAACGTTAAGGTAGCAAACCCTGACAGAAAAGCATTTAGGTAGTAGATGATCAACGGAAAAAGGAAAAGGCCTAAAAACCAGGTAATAGCCATAAATGTACCGCTCCATCTAAGAAAGTGGAGAGATGCTTTGCAAAATTGAAGAAAACAATTCAATCCTCTCAGTTTTGATTCAAGACTATCCCATTCTTTCGTGAGTTCCTCGTAAAGGCTGTGACATGCCGCAAGTTGTTCTTGAGAAAGGGCAGGACCGATACTCTGAACATGACGGATTTTTTCACTACTATGGACCAACTGTTGTCGGCATGAACGCACCATACTCTTATATGGATATGATTCAACGAACATCATATTAGTCTCAAGGCGTTTGTTCAATTCCCGCAATATTCCCCAGATCTCTCTTCTTCTATGGATTGTACGTTTTCTGCATGTTGTGATGATGGAATTGCAGTGATCAATGATGTCCAGATAACCGCAATAGCTGTCTTTGTTTAATAATTGTTCAATTTTTGTCTGGAGAATTTGTATATCATTCAGATCACTTTTTCCAAGCACAACCTTTGAAAGCTCATACTCATTATCTGCATCCGATACTGCTGATTGCGCATCTTGTCTAGCCCGGTTAAGAATGATTTCAAGGGTATCTCCTACAATGCCGCTGTAAGGAGCAAGGTCTGGATCGATCATGGCGGCAACGAAAAACTCTCTGTCTTCCTGAACAAGCCTTGATAAACGCTGACACGCTAACTTTTCTTTCCCTTGAAAAAGTTTGAGTAACACATCTTGATACATGGCATCAACAGAGTCTACATTTAATGAGTAGATCCGTTGGACTTTCTCATAGGCTTTATCCAGGTTACCAGTGATCCAGTATAGTCTGGAAAGCAGGAGAAGGGTGAATGCCTTCTGAACATTTGTTTTTGCAATGGCATAGGCTTCAGAAAAATCATGTTCTGCCCTGGAGAGATCGCCTTTCTCAATATCCAGGAAACCAGAGGCAACATAAACCCTATAATCTAGGGGGTATTTGTTCATGGCGCTCACGAGCATAGATTCAGCTTTTGTCAATTCTGATACCCGTAGCGAATCTTGCGCTAACCAGATAAGGCCCCCTTCGCTCTTGTTCCTGCTCTTACGAATGTTGTTCCATTCTTCGTTTGTGGTATTCCAAAAGGATCGGAAGAACCTTAACTGAAAAACTCTTTTAAGTTCAAAAAATCCACTGGCAGGAAGGCTAAGGGAATCTTCTACCTGGGGATTTACACCAGGTCCATTCTCTCCAATGATATGATGATAGAATATGTCATTGAGTTCATCTATGGAGCAATATCCCAGTTGATTGAGGGCACCAGTGTTTTCAGGAATATTTTTTGAAGGACACTTGGTGGGATGGTGTTTTCTGTCACCACAGTAAAAGCAAGGTAGAAGATCTCCCTGAATCAAGGCTTTCTGGTAAAGAAAACGCTTTGTTTCCTGTGATGGCAGTTCATTGTCAAGGCCAACCTGATAAAACGACTGGCCAGAGTATGTGCGATGAATGGCGTTGCCGGGAATCTCAATTTTTTGCTGTAAGGATGCATATGTTTGCTCGGAGATATAGAGATACCCTGGATTCAATTTTTCCCATAAAGGTGGAAGTCCGTTCGTTCGTGCTTGCCAGTTCTCTCCATAAGGCCCAATGTCTGCAATGATTTGAATCGGAATGAGGCTGGTCGTAGAGTTCTGGATCCTTTTTCTGAGAAACTTACTAACGGCCATGGACAGAGGTAAAATTGATTCCATACTCTTGAGAATAAGTACAATTGACCTATCATCGAGTATCTCTTTTTGATCACTATGCCCGCCCCAGAGAGTCTGACCATTACTTATGAGGTCCTCCCATATGTCGGCAAATGTTTGGTCCCACAGTTTCCATATTGGTCTAAAGCAAAGGATGACACAGGATAGGCAGCTTGTTTTTTGGGTGGGGTTCCAGACGATGCGATATATCTCAAATCCTTCTGGAATTTTTTTTCTATTCCACGGATGAACCATCTCAAAGTAAACAGCTGGGAGATCTTTTGAGAGATTAAACACCGGCCACGAGACACAAATCTCATCAGGGCTTGCAATATCGCTCAGGAGTTGTGCATTCTCAACTGTATTACCATGTAAATTGTCTGTATCGCGGATGATTTCTCCATAATCAACACCAATTTTTACATGAAATGGGCTCTGAAGGTTTTTGCTTGCATTATATATCCCAAGGGCATGGCGCAGAGCAATGGCAGCTTTCACAGCGTTTTTTCCAATGTGAAAATACGCCTGTAAAGCCCCATCAGAAGACTGAATAACAGTTCCCCCGTGAGTAGCCAAAAGCGACGAGGCTTCAGCTATCAAGTCAGGGAGCAACCCCTCCTCGGGCTGTTTTTCTGATGAATCGGATTCATTTTTTCGATTCTCAAACCGTGCGACGAGGATCGCAAATATTTCCAGTAATGAATCTGGATAGGCATCGGCAAAAATTGATCCTGGTTTTGTTAGTGGTTTGGTATCTGAGTGTGAATGGATAGCCATAGATATCGTAATTTTTATCGCAGAAAATTGATTCGCCTTTAAGAAGTAGTTTCTCAGGAAAGATAGTTGTTGTCAGCTTTTGAAAATACGCTGTAATGTGTTTGTTATGAAATTTCTAAGGTTTGATGCATAATCTTTTTTATAATAAATAACTGCTTTGACATGGCAACTGTAGCTTTCTTGCCCGTTGCCTGTTTTTTTTAATATTCCCATGGATCAGGTATGTGGGAACGGGCCCTTTTCTTCTCAGACTGAAGGTGTTTCAAATGAAGCACTTTTTCCTGAGCCCGTTTCGATCGCTTTCGTTTTTGCCGTTTAATCTTTGCAATACGCTGTTGTTTTTCATTTTCCCTCCCGAGGGTCTGGTCCTCTATCTTTTGAATCAGTATGCGGCGCGCAAGAAAGCGGTTCAATGCCTGAGAGCGTTCCTGTTGGCACTTGACTTCTATGCCTGTAGGAACATGCTTCAGGTAAACGCAGGTTGAAACTTTGTTGACGTTCTGTCCTCCGTGGCCGCGAGAACGAATAAATCGTTCAACAATATCCTCTTCGCGGATGCCAAGATGTTCCATTTTTTCTAAGATAGCCTTTTCTTTTTCGCGGTTTACCACGGTTCTGAATTTCATTTATTTTCTCTTATCGTCGCTCCAGGATCTTGAGCTACCCACATTTTATTTTAAATTAGGCTCTTGGTATACATCTTTCACCTCACCCTTCAAATACAAAGTTTTTTATCGCTTTATTCACGGTATCGGATTGTTCGATCATCACCATATGGCCTGCGTCTTCAACGATAACAAGTTCAGAGCCTTTTATATTTTTGTAAAGATATTCGGAAAAAGCCGGTGGCGTTAGAAGGTCGTCTTTTCCTCCGATGATCATTGTGGGGAGGGTAATTTTGTCCAGGGAACCAATGGCGTTGAATTTGTCACACGCTGCAAAGCCTTTATAGATAGTTGTCGCTGAACTTTTCATCATATCTTTAAATCCGTTCTCTTTCATTTTCTGAGGCGCCTTATTTGAAAAAGCATATTCCATCATTATCATGCGAACAGTGTCTTCTTTATTCTCCAAAATTTCCTTGAGAATTGCAGGTAAAACCCTCAGTTTTGCCCCTGTGCATATGAGGAGAATACCTCTGAGAAGCTCAGGATATGCAAGAGCAAAGGAAATTGCTATACCACCGCCCATGGAATGGCCTGCAAGATAACATTTATGAATGCCTAGCTCCATGATTGCTTCGCGCACTATATCTCTTGCCTCTTCAATAGTTTCGCAAGCACTTCCCGATGACTTCCCGTGGCCCGGAAGATCAATAAGGATTACCTTCATGAGGTCTTTTAGGTATTCTTTCTGATAATGCCAGTACTGCGAACTCCCACCCACACCATGTACGAAAATGATCGGCTCACCTGATCCGTATACTTCTACATTCAGATTCATGACATTTCACCTCCAGAATTTTATTGAAATGGTTCAGCCACTATTATAGTATGACGACATGCGTTTTTTTACAATATTTGTGATCGTGCTCATGCTAATATCATGTATCAAAGGAATGGATGCACCATCACAAAAGAAGGTTTCTGAAGCCCAGGGCATGGATGGCCAATATCAAAAAGAATTGGATGAGATTAAAAAAAGCCTGAAAGGTGATATTAAGATCAAGTTAAAGAGAGAATCGAAGGGTGGCTACAGTTGGGAAGTCACTGGTAAAGATGCCCAGGAGGTCCTCAAAGCCAATGATGCCATTCGCAAAAAGCTCAGTGATTAGTTGCCCGTGTAAGGCCTAATTCTCGGGCATAACGGAGGGCATCGCTGAACTCCTTTCCAGAGATTCTCCCTGAAAGTTCAGGATATTCTTTGGCTCTGTTGCATGGGTGGTACTGAGCCATAATATTGACGAAAGCATCCTGAGATATCTCTTCCTGCACAAATCGCAATATTCGCTTCGTATCTTCCCCGCATGATGGCATGACAAGATGTCTTATGAGAAGTCCCCGTGTGGCCGTTCCGTCAGCATTTATTGATAAGTTGCCAACTTGTCGGTACATCTCCTTGACAACTGATTTCACGATTTCTGGGTAATTCTCTGCTAAACAAAAACGGCTGGAAAGGGCGGGATCAAGAAACTTAATGTCAGGCATAAAGATATCAATGACTCCCTCAAGAAGCTTGATGACTTCCAGGGACTCATATCCGCCGCAGTTATAAACAATAGGAATGGAGAGCCCCATGTCTATAGCTATTGAAAGTGCCCTCACAAGATGTGGAGCGTAATGGGTAGGGGTTACAAAGTTAATGTTATGGCATCCCCTCTCCTGGAGTTGAACCATGGTAGCTGCAAGATCGTTGTATGTGCAAGGGTACCCTTCTCCATAAATGCTGATGTCGTAATTCTGACAGAATATGCACCTGAGGTTACAGTGGGAAAGAAAAATGGTTCCTGATCCATTTATTCCCACAAGGGGAGATTCTTCCCCGAAGTGAGGGGAAGCAGATGAAACATACAGATGATATGGCGCCCGGCAATAGCCTAACTCACCTGCTGCCCGGTTTGCTTTACACTTTCGTGGACATAAAACACAGGGATTGAGATGCATCATAAGTTCCTCAATTCTTCTATCGAGGAGACCTATTGCTTTAGTTTTTAAATATAATGGAGAATCGTACATTGCTACTTTAAAAAAAATGGTTGATGCGTTACTATATTATAAAATAATTTAACAATAAACAGGGAGTAAAATATATGGAGTTTGAGTATACTATTAAGGCCTATTCCATGCAACAGTTGTCAGAGAAAGGGGTTGTGGTAGATCCTGAAAAAAACATTGTCTATGCATGCAGACCTGACGGGGCTTGTGAGATACGCGATGTGGGTGTAGAGCAGATGGTACATCTGTCGGATCTGTTCAACGAGATGGGAAAAGAAGGATGGGAACTTGTCCAACTCCTATTTAGGCCTTCTGGCATGGTCAGCTTCTGGAAGAGAAACAAAAAGTAAAAGGAGGTAGGTGGTTATGGCTCTAACACCGTGGAGAGGCTTGTGGGAGTCTAGATTTCCTTCTTTGAGGGACGAAATAGATAAAATGTTTGAGGATTTTTTTGGTAAAACGGATTTTTCGTCTTTAGCAGATGGAACCTGGAATCCACCCATGGATGTGCAGCAAACAAAAAAGGATGTTATTGTTATGATGGATATTCCAGCCATCGATCCAAAGGCAATTTCCATATCAATTATAGAAGACAGGATTACTATAAAAGGGGAGCGTAAAAGGGAAGAGGAGTCACAGGAAGCCGATTATTACAGATCTGAAAGAGTCTATGGTTCATTCCAAAGGATCATTCAGCTTCCGGCGGAGGTTGTGGGGGACAAGGCCAAAGCCTCTTACAAAGATGGTGTTCTCAAGATAACCATCCCAAAATCGCAGAAAGTGGTGCCGAAAGAGGTAAAGATAGAGGTACAGTAAAACCTCTGGGTGCTCCGTTCTGGGTTATGGACCACAAAAAATCATTTGATATAAATTTCCAGGCTTCTAACGTTTACTGTCCATAGCCGTTGCAATTGTTATTGACAAAGATCTTTATTTAAAATATCATGCATTTTAAAAAATGCGGAGGTGAAGACATGGCTTGTGGAGTAAAGAAAGCAACAACCTCTAAGGCTGCGCCAAAAAAAGAAACCAAAAAGGCTGCACCCAAGAAAAAAGCAAAGAAATAAAAATGGGGGAGCCATCCCCCATTACTTTAATATGGAGACTCGAAAACGGACATTTGTAATAGACGACGAGGAGGATATTCTTTTTATATTAAAAGAGTTTTTTCGTAATCACGGAATAGAAGCGTTTACCTATGAGATGGTTCCTGACATGGCTTCGGAGATTCGTGAAAAAAAACCCAATGCAGTCCTTCTCGATATTTTCCTTCCCGGTATTTCTGGCATAGAGATACTGAAGAAGATCAAAGAAATTGATTCCAATTTGCCGGTTATCATGATGACAGGGCACCTCGATGAAGAGAAAAAAATAGAATCTCTTAGGAGCGGAGCCTATGCAATCCTGGCAAAACCATTTAAAAGTTACGAAGAGGTTTACCACATCACGAACAATGCAGCCAACCATTATTTGGAGACCCAGCGAACAATTGAGCTTACAGCAGAGATTGAAAAGCGCCACGAGCATGAGAGGCTTAACCTTCTGGAGCTCGATTTTTTAAAAAAGCTTCAACTCATGATAGGCGAGACCGAAGATCCCGCCTTCGTCATAAAGAACTCCTTTGCCCTTCTGAAAAATTTTCTTAACTTTCAAGCATTTGCAGCGCTTATGCTCCAGGGTGAGGATATAAACATCCAGATCTATCCTAATGTGGGGTCAAACCAGAAGCTTATGGAATGTATAACGATGTCTCTTATGAATAAGGCACCTGAGCGGACAAAAGTTGAAAAGCAAATGAGCGAGATGACTATAGCTGGAAAAGACACTCTTAGTACAGGGGAAGACAAATATAATTTTATGACAGTTGATATCTCTGCCAGAGACAGGATTTACGGGTATGCTGGTCTTTACAGGGTGCTCCCTTTTCATGATGATGAGAAAGCAATCTTCAATAGATTTTGCTCAAACATCGCCATGACTCTTGAAAAAATCAGCCTTTTCAATGAGATCAGATCGCTCTCTATCCGTGACGGGCTTACTGGAATTTATAATCATGCTTTTATTGTAGAAGCTCTCAAAGACGAAGTTGAACGATCTAGGCGTTATGGTTCACTTCTTTCGATTGCACTCTTTGACATAGATGATTTTAAGAAGGTAAACGATACATTTGGTCATCTTGCGGGCGATGCGGTACTACAAAAGCTTGCAGAGCTTCTTAAGAGCAGTCTGAGGGCAATTGATATTGTGGGAAGGTATGGTGGAGAAGAATTCCTTGCCATTCTGCCTGAAACTGATGGGATCAACGGCTATATTGTTGCTGAAAGATTTCGGGAAAGGATCGAAAAGGAATCTTTTACAAATGATGAAGGGAAATTCAATATAACAATAAGCGGTGGCGTTGCCCATTTCACCCAAGGAATGGATGTAAACAAACTCATCAAGATTGCTGATGATAATCTTTACGCTGCCAAACGGGGAGGAAAGAACAGGATATCTTATGCATGAAAGTGATTCAGCAGCAGACTTGCTAAGAGAGTTTATTAGGATTGATACAACAAACCCACCAGGGAATGAAGAAGATGCTGTCAGGTTTCTTGATGAGTGCCTCGATAAAGAAGGTATACCAACTGAGGTTTTTCAAGTAGCGCCAAAAAGGGCCAACCTTTTGGCGAGAATCACCGGAAAAAGCAAAGGAAAGCCCATAATTCTCCTGAGCCATATAGATGTTGTTCCTGCGAAAGCAGATGAATGGGAAGTTCCGCCTTTCAGTGGAGAGGTGCGTGATGGCTTTATCTACGGTCGTGGTGCAATCGATATGAAATCCCAAGCTATTTGTCAGCTTCTTGCCTTTGCCAGGCTCCAAAAGGATGGGGTAAAACCGGAGCGCGACATCATATATCTCGCTACCTGTGACGAAGAAGTTGGCGGGCAGTACGGGGTTGAGTATATGCTCAAGAACGTGGACGAACTCAGGAGCGCATCTTTTGTCTTGAGTGAGGGAGGGTGTATCATCGATGAAGGCGGTTGTTTACACGCACAGGTATCGGTAGCTGAAAAAAAGCTGAGCCAATTTACGATCAGAGCAAAAGGAACAGGCGGCCATGGATCAATGCCTCACAGTGATAGCGCCAATGAGAAGGTGCTCCGTGCTGCCAATGCAATCATTTCACATCAGTGGCCTTTCAAACAGACAAGCATTGTAAGTACCTACCTCAACGGTATTCTGAAAAATGAAAAGGGCAAGGGTTTTGTTTTTAACAACCTCAAACAAGCCCTGAAAAATAAGCAGTTCAGGTCTTTCGTATCAGATAATCCAGTTTATAATGCGTTGCTCCGCAATACTGTGACCCCAACTATCCTGGAAGGTGGTGAGAAGGTAAATGTAATACCAGCAGAATCTTCTATTTCATTCGATGCCCGGCTTTTGCCGACACAGAGTCATGACCATTTCTTTAAGAAGATTGAGAAGCTTGCAGGTAAAGATGTGAAGGTCGTTCCAATTGGTACCGGCAAAAGCGATCCATTAACTTCCGGTTATAATACACAGTATTTCAAAGGGATTAAAAAAGCTGTCATAAACCTTATAGGACCAATTCCTGTGCTGCCTTTTCTCACAACAGGTGCCACGGATCTTCGTTATTTTCGAAACCTTGGCATTCCTGCCTATGGATTTTTCCCTATTACCCTCACCAACGAAGAACTTTTTCGTATGCATGGGAAAAATGAGCGTATATCGATCGTTGCCCTCAAACAAGGACTCATTGGCACCTACGAGATTTTGAAATTCCTTGCAACAGTCAAGTAGCTTATAGCGTTTAGCTCACAGCTCATAGTAGCGAAAACTTTAATTAACCGTAATTTGCTTCTCACTTTATCTGGTCCCTTAGCCCTATGTCCCATTTCCATAACCTTGTTTCATTTGTTTATTGAGTGAGTGGGGAGGATGTGCTATATTGACGCCGGGGAGGTAGTTGCATGGATATTATAAAGGTTATCAAAGAACGGAGAAGCATTAGAAAGTACAAAAAAGATGCTGTTCCGGATGAGATAGTCGCTGATATCATAGACGCTGCGCGTGTTGCGCCATCATGGGCAAATACGCAGGTCTGCCAGTACATTGTGATTAAAAATCAAAAAATTAAAGAGCTCCTGTCAGAAACGCTAATACCTGCTACTAACCCTGCAAGGGCAGCAGTGGTGGAAGCGCCGGTAATCATATGCCTCTTTGCAAAAAGGGGCGTGTCCGGTTTTTACAAGGGTACACCGTCAACAGATAAAGAGGGGTACTGGTTCATGTTTGATGCAGGGATTGCCATGGAGCATATTGTCCTTGCGGCCTGGAGCTTTGGGTTGGGTACAGTCCACGTGGGAAACTTCGATGCAAAAAAAGCAGAAGGTGTGTTGAATATACCTGAGGGATTCAGCATGGTGGGGATTACGCCCCTGGGCTATTTTGATGAAATTCCCAAACAACCGTCAAGAAAAAAACTTGAAGAGATTACCCACTTGGATTCGTTTGGGCAACCATTCTTGAAATCATGAATATTCCACCGATAAATTTGAAGGTACAGTTCAAGTCTGTTCGGCGCGATATCCTGCGCTCCATCAGGGAGATACTGGATGAACAAAAACTGATCCTGGGAAAATACTGCACAACCCTGGAAGAAATGATTGGATGCTACGTCGGTGTCCCCCATGCCATTGCCTGTGCAAATGGAACAGATGCCCTTATCCTTTCCCTTATGGCCCTGGATATTAGGGATGGCGATGAAGTGATCACCACTCCTTACACTTTTTTTGCAACAGCAAGCTCTATTGCGTTGATGGGCGCCAAACCTGTTTTTGTTGATATAGAGCCTGAAGACATGAATATCAACCCAGCCCTTATTGAGAGAGCAATCACCCCGCGAACCAAGGCGATTACCGTTGTTCATCTTTTCGGTAAGGTTTGTCAGATGGAAAAAATCTGCGACATAGGACAGAAACACGGAATTTCCATTATAGAGGATATGGCTCAATCTTTGGGCGCCATGAAGGACGACAAAATGTGCGGGGTTTTTGGTGATGTTGCTGCAATAAGCTTCTACCCCACCAAGAACCTTGGTGGCATTGGTGAAGGAGGCATGGTTCTTTCCAAACGGAGCGACCTTGGAGGAAAGATACGAAAGCTCAGGGTTCACGGGATGGCCGATATCCCTTATCATCATGAGATGATTGGTATCAATAGCAGACTGGACGAAATAAAGGCCTGTGCCCTTGTAAAAAAGTTTTCACATCTCCAGAAGTGGAACATGACAAGGCTCAAAAATGCCCGGTATTACAATAGGATGCTGCAATCATTGCCAATCCTGCTCCCGAGGATTGAAGACGAATCATCACACATTTTCCACCAGTATGTGATCAGGGTTGAAGAGAGAGACAAACTACAGACATTCCTCAAAGAGAAAGGGATTCAGACCGGTATTTATTACCCGGTGCCTCTACACCTTCAGGAGTGTTTTGCCCACTTTGGTTATGCGAGGGGTGATTTTCCAGAAGCGGAAAAAGCTGCCCTTACAAGCCTAGCGTTACCAGTGTATCCAGAACTAAAAAAAGTCGAAAAGGACTATATTATCCGGTCGGTAAGGGAATTCTTTTCCTGACGATCAATTCTGTTTGGCCTCTTAACAGAGATTGTCAATAATAATTAAGTTAATGGCACGTTTTTTTCTCCATGCCGTCTGCCTTATGGGCTCCACTTTCCGCTTTTTTGCCTATCGTTTCTTCATTCTATATTGAGCTGGTTTATTCTCCTGCCCCCACCCGCACAGAAACCATCTTGTCGAGATTCAGATACTTTCTGGCCACACGGTTGACATCACTAAGTGTTACTTTCTCAATGTGTTGAGGCCAGACTTTGAAGAAACCAGGCTTCATCCCATACATTGTGTCAAGGCACATACTCATCGCTATAGAGCTGTTAGACTGCATCGATATATAGTGGTTACCAACCAGGTAGCTCTTTGCGTTGTTCACTTCCTCCTCGGAAAACCCATCCTTGACTATCTTTTGAATCTCAGATTTTGCAATACGGCTGACTTCCTGAACAAGCTTCCGGTTAGTGCCGATGTAGATGCCAATACCGCCGAAATCAAAAGCCATCTGGTTAAAGAATGTAAGGGCGTATGCATAAGGGTTTTCTTCACGGAGCACCTTATGAATACGACCGCCCATTCCAGAGAGAACTGCATCCATGACTTCAACAGCATATCTGTCATTATCAACGAGGCCAGGACCCAGGAAGCCAAAGATCAGATGGGTTTGCATCATATCCCTGTCAACGGCTACCTCGTGTTTTCTGGTGACTACTGAATCCTTTCCCAAAACGTTAGCCGGTCCATTCCATCCCTTGAAAAGTCCATCCAGAGCTTCCTGTATCGTTTTTTCGTCTATGTCACCTGATATAGCAAGGACAGCCTTTGCAGGTGTTACGTATTGCTTATAAAAATCAGTTACATTTTTGAGTGTTATGCTTTGAATGTCTACCTCGGAACCCATAGGATCTTTGCTGTATGGGTGTCCCTTGTACAGTCCTTCGGTAAATCGTCGAAAGGTGAAACTTATGGGGTCATCATCTCGCTGTCGCAAGCTGGAAAGAACATCTTCCTTGACCTTCTTTAACTCCTCCTCCTTGAGGGCTGTTTCTGTAAGAAGCTCCTTTAACAGGGCAAATGCCTTGTGAAAATCTTTTGCAAGGAATTTGCCGCTTAAACCGAAGATGTTTCTCCCGTTGTATGGTGAAATATCTCCTGCGAGAAGTTCGATCTCTTTTGCTATGACTGCAGCATTTTTTGTCTTTGTACCCTTCATGAGCATCCTTGACAGGATGTTGAAAGCCCCGTTTTTGCCCAGGGGCTCATCGCGAAGACCTCCAACGAAACCGATCATAAAAGCAAAACTGGGAGATGACGGATTTTTATTTACCACATAACTCATCCCGTTTTTCATTGTGAAGATATGAGGGTTCAGGGGCTGCTTTGGCACAAGGGCAGCCAGCTTCCTCTCCTTTCCAACAAGATATTTTTTGAGTAATCTCGTGATATCGGAAAGAGATATTTTGTCGAGCGCTCTGAGGTATTTGTCAGGATATCGTGGATCCCCTGTTAGGGTTTGATAATTCCCAAAAAGCCGTGCAGCCCCCTGGGCAGTTTCGCTGCTGTATATGTATGATGCCCGAATCATGTTCTTTGCTTTTTCCACCTCTTCTTCTGTAGGGCCGCTTTGTAAGAGTCGTTCTATCACTTCATCCATAGCCTTCGTTATGTTGTCAAAAGCCTGCCCCTTAAATGTGGCAATAATAATAAAGAGACCATCCTCTTTAGGGCTGAAGAGGTAGGTGGATATATTGGTTACCATACCTTTTTTAAACTTGAGCTGATCTTGAAGGCGCGAGCTGTCTCCATCGCCCAGGATTTTAGCAAGGACCTCCAGACCCACAGTATCATCATGGGTAATGGAAGGAACCGGGTAAGAAATCGAAACGTAGCTTTCCCGTACGCTTCTCTCAATGACTTTCTGCTTTTGTGCTGGTGTTTCGGGCTTAATTAGCGTTGCCGCAAACACTCCGGTTTTTTCATCACCAAACCCTTTTACGAATTTTGAGATGATCTCACGTGCTTTTACTGTATCAAAGTCACCCGTAATTACAACTGACATATTGTCAGGCGTGTAATGTTCATGAAAATAAGCGAGTATATCCTCACGTGATATATTTTTTACCGTCTCTTCAAATCCAATAATTGGTCGTCCATAAGGATGGCCCTCATAGCTCATGGAAAAGAGTTCTTTAAAAAGCTTACGATGCGGATCATCTTCGCCCATCTTAATCTCTTCAAGAACGACCCGTTTTTCTTTGGTAATCTCTGTCTCGGGAAAGGCAGGATTTTTTACTGCGTCAAGGAGGAGGCCAAGGCCCTCTTCAAAAGATTTCGTAGGCACAACTATGTGATAGACCGTGTTGTCATAAGAGGTAAAAGCGTTTACACTGCCTCCCAGTGATTCGATCCTGGAGGCCATTTCGCCTGCCTTCACTTCTGCAGTTCCCTTAAAAATCAGGTGTTCAATGAAATGGGTAATACCTGCAATTCGGGGTTCTTCATATTTGCTCCCCACTTTGACCCATACCTGTGCAGCAACAACACCTGTGTTTTTTCTTGTTTCGAATATTACCGGTAACCGGTTATCTAATGTAAAGGTTTCCATAGCACACACCTTTCCAAAGGTTATGAAAATGTAAAACAGTACAACGTAGTAAAAAACAAGTTTTCTCATTCTATAGTAAGGGCCTGTGCCTACCGTTTCTTGGATCTCTGACAGACTTGTGCTTCCTGTGCTCAACCCTTTTTTTGAAGAAAGGACAAGATGTCAGGCAGGATACATATTATCATTTATTGACAGACGATAATCAACAAAAAGAAAAAAAAGGGAAGGCCCAGGCCTTCCCTTTTGGTAGTCAAAAGCCTACCTTACAGTGCCTTTTTCCCAGCATAAAACGCTTTGACGTTGAGATCATGGAGTTTTGGTGCGAGAAGTCCCTTAATCGCATCCAACCACTGTTCTTCTTTGACAGCGGGGAAGAAGTTGGAGAAGGCACCTACCAGAACAACGTTTGCCGCCTGAGCATTGCCTAACTGCTTGGCTATTCCCTGCCCGTCGATCATCCAGACGTTATCTTTAAAATATTTCTTAAACGTTTTTTCAACGTCAGAGGGATATGCCATATTTCCAAGGCTTACTGCAGGAGGAAAGATTTCCTGTCTGTTGATGAGGACCTTCCCGTCTGGCTTTACCCAGTTTATGTAGCGAAGCGCTTCGAGTTCTTCGAAAGAAAGGAGGAAATCCACGTCGCCATATTTGATTAGGGATGAATAAACCTTCTTACCGAATCTGAAATGGGTCGTAACATCCCCACCTCTCTGAGCCATACCGTGAACCTCAGCCTTTTTCACATCGTACCCGGCCTTGAGGAAGATCTCCGCAAGGATGTTGCTGGCAAGGATGGTACCCTGTCCACCCACGCCGGAGAGAAATATATTTGTGACTTTTCCATTATCTTTCATCGTCGACCTCCTCACTTCTTGCCCGGTTCAATGGCGTCGTATTTACAGATCTGTACGCAGACCTCACAACCCACGCACTGGTCAGGATTGATATAGACCGTTCCCTTCCTCTTGTGGCCATCTTTTGTCTGCCCAGCCCCTTCGCGCCAGCTTATAGCAGGACAGTTAATTTCAAGACACATTTTGCAGCCACGGCAGTTATCCGTATTAATGACATAGACGGGGTTCTTAAACCTCTCAAGGGGTTTGGCTCTCCGCAGCAGCATGCAAGGGCTGTCCTTGCAGAGGATCAGTGAAGGCTCATCCTTTGCCATCTCTTCTTTGAGAACTTCCATGGTCTCTTTTATGTTGTATGGATCGATGTTGCGAATGGATTTTACACCAAGAGCCTTTCCGATCTCGGCATAGTCGACCATATTTGTCGGTTCCTGACGTACCGTAAAGCCTGATCCGGGGTGTTCCTGGTGACCTGTCATACCGGTGATCCTGTTGTCGAGAACGATTGTAGTAGAATTGCCTTTGTTGTAAACTGCATTCATGAGAGGTGACAAGCCGGAGTGAAGGAATGTGGAGTCGCCGAGAACAGCACATACCTTTCCGAGCCCCTCTTTACCTAATGCTTTGGAGGCGCCATGTGCCTGACCGCCACCGGCTCCCATACAGATAGTTGTGTGAAGTGCCTGGAGCGGTGGAGCAAACGCGAGTGTGTAACAACCAATATCGCCAAAGACAAAAGCACCGAGCTTCTTCAAGGCGTAAAAAAGTGGCCTGTGCGAACAACCAGCGCAGAGGTTTGGCGGTCTTCGCGGCAGATCTTCAGGTTTTACCCTGACCTTTGGTGCCTTATATTTCTTGCCTTTTAAAGCTGCTTCCACGATTTCCGGAGAGAGCTCGTACATATTCGGGATGACATCTTTGCCGTGCCATATTTTAATGCCCATGGCTTTGATTTCTGTTTCGAAGAAGGGATCAAGCTCTTCTACAACCACAAGTTTTTTAACCTTTTTGGCGAAATCTGTGATCATTTTCTTTGGGAGAGGCCAGACCATTCCGAGCTTCAGGTAGGACCATTCCGGGAAAACTTCCTTTGTATAGAGGTAGGCAGCACTGCTCGCAATGACGCCCACACTTGTATCGTTCATTTCCACAACATTATACTTGAAGGTCTCAGCGTACTCTTCAAGTTTTTTCATCTTCTCTTCCACTGCTTTGCGCCGTACCCGGACGTTTGCAGGAACCATAACATACTTTGTTGCCTCCTTTGGGTCGAGGCCAAGTGAAATCTTGGATTCCTTTCGGTCTTCAAGGGTTACAGGCGAGTCAGCATGGGCGACCCTTGTCTCTGTC
Source organism: Syntrophorhabdus sp. PtaB.Bin027 (assembly GCA_002067585.1). Lineage (GTDB taxonomy): Bacteria > Desulfobacterota > Syntrophorhabdia > Syntrophorhabdales > Syntrophorhabdaceae > Syntrophorhabdus. The sequence continues at coordinate 1,733 of MVQO01000129.1, read as the reverse complement.
CTTACAAAGACTGGTGTGTCGAACTTCTCGCTGATTTCAAATGCTATTTTCGTAAAATCTTTGCACTCCTGGGCGTCAGCAGGCTCCAGCATGGGTGCCTTGCCAAATCGTGCCCAGTTGCGGCTATCCTGCTCATTCTGAGAGCTGTGGACGTTAGGGTCATCGGCAACGATTATAACCATTCCACCTTTTATGCCTGTATAAGACAGTGTCATGAATGCATCGGCAGCTACATTCATACCAACGTGCTTCATGGAACACATAGACCGTGCCCCTGCTATTGCTGCGCCGCTTGCTACTTGCATGGCAACCATTTCATTTGGCGACCATTCCGCATAGATCTCGGGGTAATTGTCTGCTATATCCTTTAAAATTTCGCTACTTGGTGTGCCTGGATAAGCTGCTGCTACCTTGCAGCCTGCCTCCCAGGCGCCGCGTGCAATTGCGGCATTTCCTTGCATAATCTCTTTTTTCATGTTTCCCCCATAATGGCATAATGCCTGGTATTTTTAATGTAAATCATTCACCTCCTTGTACTTTTAAATATTTGCTGAGCATCTTTTCGTGGCTTGTACCAGAATTCACTTATTACATTTTCATTATTTTCCACCGAATCAGAGTGTTTGTCAAGAAATTTCATATAACCATAATTTTTTTAAAAACAAGTTGTTGCAAGGTAAGAAGAAAGGCAGATCAAAGAGTTTTCAGTATACAATTTAAAAAACGGGATATATCGCAGGACACACTGGAGGAATACACTGTCAAACCTATTAAAAGCTGTTATAATTACGATATACGGTGATTGCATCCCCAGAAAGCTTTGGGTGCTATTTCATCTGGAGGTGATTTTCCTTGAAACTTAACAAATTTGTCAGGTTGTTGGTTTTGATCGTTTTGCTCTTGCTGCAGGCAGAAGATTCATCAGGAGGTTCAAAAATGGAAATTATGTCATCAGCGTTTAAAGATCAGGACAAGATTCCAGTGCAATATGTCATGCCAGGAGCAGGTGGCAGGAATATTTCAGTTCCTCTCTCCTGGAAAAACATCCCTTCAGGAACAAAGTCCTTTGCCCTTTCTATGGTTGATCCACACCCTGTGGCACAAAACTGGGTTCATTGGCTTATGATCAATATACCTGCGAATATATCTTCTCTCGAAGAAGGGGCATCAAGAAAGAGAATCCCGGCAGGTTGCATGGAATTGAGGAACTCATTTGGGGACATTGGCTATGGGGGTCCACAACCCCCAAAAGGTACTGGCGACCATCCCTATGTAATTACTATCTACGCGTTAAACGTGGAGAAACTTGATTTGGGGGTGAATACATCGTTATCGGTATTTGAGAAAGCCTTGGAAGGAAGGAGTCTGGGGTCAGCAAGGCTCACTGGTAAGTATGGACGTTAAGGGGCGAAAAATACAACATGTCAATACATTAATGTTTGTAAGTGTGTATGAGTAAATGTGCGTAAGCTGTGATTCCTTTTCAAAATGGCAAAAGACCGATTCATGACCTTGCCTTACTATAACTAAAATGGATGTTGTTCGTGTGTAGAATGAACTATCTTCTGATGGACTTCAAGAATACGGGGAACCCTTCCATAATGGACATGTCCGGGTTTGTGATGCCCTAACCCAGAAAGATGATGTTCAGTATTGTACCAGGAAAAGAAGGTTGAAAAATGGTCTAACATGTTCGATAGAGCCGAACCTCTCAGAAAATTCCGGATCACACT
>MVQO01000128.1 GCA_002067585.1 Syntrophorhabdus sp. PtaB.Bin027 | reverse complement strand
CGATGTCAAAATGTAATCTGTCACAAGAATCGTCACACTTGATATCACAACAGCTGCTGTTGTCGACCTTCCAACGCCTTCTGCTCCCCCTTTAGTGTAAAAACCTTTGTAACACGATACAACGCTGAGTATAATTCCAAAAACCGCTGCTTTGACAAGCCCGTTGTAAATATCATTTAATTCAAGGAACGTTATGGTTTTGTCAATATAAGCCCCTTCATTTATACCCAAAAGCTTTACACCAACCAAGTAACCACCTATAATGCCGACAAAATCAGCGATGACTGTAAGAAGGGGAAGCATAAGGAAGGATGCAATTATTCTCGGTGTGACCAGATATTTGATTGGGTTGAGGGCCATTACTGTAAGGGCATCTATCTGTTCCGTAACTCTCATAGTTCCCAATTCAGCTGCCATTGCAGAACCAGCCCTTCCTGTTACCATAAGACTTGTAAGGACAGGCCCCAATTCACGCGTCATGCTTAAAGCGACGGTAGCACCGACAAGCCCCTCTGAGCCAAATTTTCTGAACCCGTAATATGATTGAAGAGCAAGCACCATACCTGTGAAAGCCCCGGTGAGCACTATTACAAAGACCGAGTTAACACCAATAAATTCCATTTGTTTAAATATATAGTTCATCTTGAAGGGTGGTCGGAAAGCAAAAAAAATGCTTTCTGCGAGCATAATGCTCATTCTTCCGCTTTCCCGAACAAACCTCTCCAGTGGTGCAAACAAAGCTTTTACCATTTATTCATATGTCCTGGTGACCCTTCTCGATATTTTGCACAGGATTTCATAGGGAATTGTTTCTGCGATTTCAGCAATTTCGTCAGCACTAATACAATCACCTGTGCTCTCTCCAAGAAGAATTACCTCATCATTCACCTGCATATGGTCATTATCAGTGATGTCAACCAGAAACCAGTCCATACAAACCCTCCCGATAATGTCACAACGCTTACCGTGTATCAGGACAGACCCCTTGTTGGAAAGCGCCCTGGGGTATCCATCTGCATAACCAACGGGAATATATGCAGCTCTCGTTTTACGTTTAGTAATGTATGTTCTACCGTAACTTAACGCATACCCTGCCGGGAATTCACGAATGAGCGCAATCTTTGAAACGAATTTCATGACCTGTCTAGTAGGCAACTGATCCTTTAGCTCCTTCGAGGCATGTGATCCATAGAGGCAGATACCAGTGCGCACCATGTTGAAGTTAGCTTCAGGATAGCTAATGATTGCACCGCTGTTTGCCATGTGGATAATCTTGGGTCGAATACCATTATTTGAAAAGTATTCAATAACTTTTTTAAAAGAATCAATCTGCCTAATGCCATCTTCATCTCTAAGCTCAGAACAGGCGAAGTGGCTCATCAACCCTTCGATCTGAATGTTGTCCACACCAGCTAAGAGATTTATTATTGTGGAGGCGTTATCAGGCATAAATCCAAGTCTACCCATGCCTGTATCAAATTTGAGATGAATCTTTAAAGGGGTTAAAAAAGCTGTTGCCATGGAACAAAGTTTCATTAATCCGGAAAGTTCATATACAACAGGAGTAACATTGTAACGAAGAAATACAGAAACATCATCCCATGGCATGATGCCACTCATGACAAGTATAGGAGCACTAATATCATGAATTCGCAATTCAACCGCTTCATCAATAGTGGCAACACCAAGATAGAATACACCAAGAGATTCGAGGCGTCGGCATACTTCAACTGCACCATGACCATATGCGTCTGCTTTTACAACGCACAGTACTTCAGTCCCAGGTGAGACTTTCGATTTTATTGTCTTATAATTCTCTTCAAGGATTGAAAGATCAATATAGGCAACGGCTCTGTTAGTGTTTGCCACTGTATGTACCTACCTCATAGTTGAGATGCCATTGCCCTAAAAACCTTATCATAAGAATCAACTGTTTTAGAAATCTCCCTCTCCTTATGGCACAGCGTCACAATGGACGCTTCAAATTGACTTGGTGCAAAAAATATGCCTTCTGACAGCATTTGTTTGAAGAATCTCTCATAGGCTTTTCTGTTACATGCTGCTGCAGCTTCATAATCGTTGACACTGCCAGTAGAAAAAAAGCCTGTAAACATCCCTGTAGTAGCGTTAATATAGTACGGAATATCATATTTCTTCGCTATTTTGAGAATGTAATCTCTCATCAATTCGATTCTCTGTCCCATCAGATCATATAACTCCTTGTGATCACGGAGGTATCGAAGGGTGTAGACCCCTGCCCTTACTGCAACAGGGTTGCCTGAGAGCGTTCCGGCCTGATATGTATCGCCGAGCGGTGCGACAGACTCCATAATCCTTCTTTTGCCGCCAAAGGCCCCAATTGCAAAACCTCCGCCAATTATTTTTCCCAGACACGTTATATCAGGATCGATGTTGTAAATGTGCTGGGCACCACCGTAGGTTACCCGGAATCCGGTTATCACTTCATCACAGATTAAAAGGATGCCGGATTGTTGACACATTTCCTGAACATCTTTCAAAAAATCTCCTTCAGGGAGGATGACGCCCATATTGCCCATGATAGGTTCCATGATAAGACATGCAATGTCCTTATGCTCCCGAATAATTCTTTTTACAGTTTCAATATGGTTGAATTCTGCCACATAGGTATGTTTTGCCAGATCCTCCGGCACACCGCCACTATCAGGTGTTCCAAATGTGGCAAGCCCTGAACCTGCCTTTACGAGAAGGCTGTCCACGTGGCCGTGGTAGCACCCCCTGAATTTAATGATACCCTGCTTTTTTGTAAAACCTCGTGCAAGGCGGATGGCACTCATTGTAGCCTCAGTACCTGAGCTTGTAAGCCTCAAGAGTTCTATGGAGGGAAAAGCTTCGATGATAAGTTCTGCTATATCAATCTCGCCAGGATGACACGCTCCATAGCTTGTACCATCTTCAACTGCTGTTTTTATAGCATTAACCAGGCCCTCATCTGCATGACCAAGAATTATTGCTCCCCAGGAAGACACATAGTCAAGGTATTCGTTTTCATCAACATCGTAAAGATATGCCCCTTTTGCTCTTTTCACATAAAAAGGGTTTTCATTAACTGATCTGAATGCTCTGACAGGACTATTGACTCCGGCAGGTATAAGATTGATTGCCTTTTTGAATAAGGCTTCAGATTTATCTCTATTCATTATTCACCATGAGTGAAGTCTTTTTAAATTCTCTTTTGCTGAGAAACATTTCATATCTTTTGATACCTGTTTTTTCTGCAATACGCCGGGCAATATCAGTGCAGCCTTCGAGGCTTTTTGCATGTATCATTGTGAAAAGGTTATACCCCCAGTAGCCTCCTTTCTCCCGCTCATAACAGTGAGACACCTCTGGGAAACATGCCATGGTCTGACCGATCTTTTCTACATCATCCTGGGTAACCTCCCATACGACCATGGCATTATGGGTGTAAGCTGCCCTCCTGTGGTAGAGTATGGCAGCAATTCTTCTGATAACGCCCATTACTTTCAGATCTTTTAACACATTGATGAGCCTGTCCTCACTGATACCGGCCTCCTTTGCAATCTCTTCGTATGGTCTTTCACATATTGAAAAATCATAGGGGATGGCCTGTAATATGAGATCCATGTCCTTTTTCATGGGTCTATTTTTACACATACACCGGGGGTTTGCAAATAAAAATCAGCTTTCTCATATGAGACGGGGACTTGAAAAAAAAAATGCAACCATGTCATTAATTATAGTATAAAATATGGTTCTGTTTTTTTTGACCGAAGTCAAACTGAAATCCCGGTAGATTTCATAATATTAAGGAGGGGCACGTAATGGTGAAACCAGCTTCAAGAATTGAGAATATACCACCTTATCTATTTGCTCGTATTGATAAAAAGAAGGCTGAAGCAAGAAAAAAAGGTCTTGATCTGATAGATTTTGGCGTTGGAGATCCTGACATCCCTACTCCTCAAAACATTATCACGAGGATGAAAGAGGCTGTTGACGACTCTGCCAATCATCGCTATCCGAGTTACGAAGGAATGTTTGAATTCAGAAAGGCTGTTGCTGACTGGTACAAAAAACGATTTTCTGTTGATTTAAATCCAGCCGATGAAGTTGTTGCCCTCATAGGATCAAAAGAAGGCATTGCTCATATGCCGTGGGCATATATCGACAATGACGATATTGCCCTTATTCCATCCCCAGGTTATCCGGTATACAAAATAATGACTCTTCTTACAGGCGGTAATCCATATATTATGCCGTTGAAAGAAGAGAACCATTTTTTGCCAAAGTACGACGATATACCATCATCCATACTGGATAAGGCTAAGATTATGTTTTTGAACTATCCGAACAACCCTACAGGTACTCACGCCGATGATGATTTTTATGAGCGATCCCTCTGGATTGCCAGGGAATACGATATTCTGATCTGTCATGATGCTGCATATAGTGAAATTGCGTACGATGGATATACTCCGAGGAGTATTCTCGAATTCGATAAAAACAAGAAATACTGCGTTGAATTTCATTCCCTTTCAAAAACGTATTGTATGACAGGCTGGAGAATCGGCTTTGTTGTCGGTAACAAAGAAGCTGTTTCCAATCTTGGTAAACTAAAAACCAATATAGATTCCGGTGTGTTTCAAGCCATACAATATGCAGGGATCGAGGCCCTGACCGGCGACCAAAGCTCTGTAGAGATTATGAAAAAAACTTTTCAGAAGCGCAGGGACATGGTGGTTAATGGGCTCAACTCCATAGGCATTCATGTTGAAAAACCAAAGGCAACTTTTTATATCTGGGCAAAGGTTCCAAAAGGTTACACAAGCGCTGATTTCTGTGAAAAAATTATTGAGGAGCAAGGAATTGTTGTGACGCCAGGAAGCGGTTTCGGCGAAGAGGGAGAAGGTTATTTCCGCATATCCATTACTATTAATGAAAAACGTATAGCTGAAGCGATAGAGCGCCTAAAGATGGTAAGGTTCTGAAACAAGCCGTGATCAGTAGTGCGTAACAGGTGATGAGTAGAAATCTTATGAAAAATAATGAAAATATAGCGACACAGGCAGCTAACTGCTTCAGGGAAACGTTCAGCTGAGCACAGGCTATACTGGCCACGTTTGGCCAGGAGCTGGGACTCGACCGGGAAATGGCCTTGAAAGTGGCCTGTGCCTTTGGCGGAGGTATGGCCCGTATGGGTGAGACATGTGGTGCTGTTACCGGCGCAATGATGGCCATAGGCTTGAAGCACGGCAAAGCCAGAGCTGACGATCATGAGGCAAGAGAAAAAACCTACCACCATGTCAAAGAGTTTATCAATAAGTTCATAGCAAAACATCAGTCAATTGTTTGCAGAGAATTGATCGACTGTGACATGAGCACCCATAAAGGGCTTCAGGATTTTAAGGACAGGAACCTTGCCGAAACCCATTGTATCAGATTTGTTAAAGATGCAGCAGGTATTCTTGAAGAGATTTTTTTATCTTCAAAGTAGTGAGACAGAACCCATCCAACCCTACCATGGCTTGTCATTGCAATATCCCTGAGAAACAAGTACCGAGAGAATTCACGTCTAAAGAAAAATCGGACATACGCACATTGATGAGGTTTGTAGAGGTCTACTGTAGAGAAAAACATGTCTTAGAGAAATCTCCATTCACATTTAATAAAGTTGATGTGAAATTAATTAGAAGAAAAGACCTTGTGCTGTGTAGGGAATGCACAAAACTCCTCAGATATGGCCTTACCATGCGTCTCAAGTGTCCCCACGATCCCAAACCCATGTGCAAGAAATGTGCAACCCAGTGCTATAAGGGCCAATATCGATCAAAGATCAGAGAAATAATGAAGTTTTCTGGGATTTATCTTGTGAAACGCGGAAGGCTTGACATGCTCTACCACTATCTAAAATAGCTTTGTGCTCTCTTCGTTTTCTGTAAAATCATATTTCAATGACTACTCTTTCTGCTCCTTTTCCAAAAAAGTGATACCCAGAACCCGCCTGGCTAATAACGTTCAACACCTTGTCTGCATCGTTAACCATAACGCCGCCTATCCTTCTCACGCCACGTCGAAAAAAAGCCTCAGGGAGCATGCTTGCAGTAGGGCCAACCACAATAACTTCGGCTCCCGGCTTCTTCTTCTCCAGAAGAGTTTCGAGGGTGTTGTTAATCAGCGTTGTTCCTGTGATGACAAGAATGTCGGCTTTAGGGACAACCTTATAGGCCTCTGCAAAGGGCACAAAATATTCCAGTTCGTCACCTTTGAGTGTTGAAGGGTCAAGCTCAAGTACTGCAAAGGGTTTGCCTCTCTGCTTCAGTTTTTTCAAAGCCGTAACAAGGGCGCCAACCACAACGACAAAGCCATCATCAGGAATGACCATTTCATCAATAGGATCCACACCAATCCTGATTCTGTATGTTTCCGGGTTTTGCCTTTTCCAGCATATCAAAGAAAGGGCATTCATTACGGCAATCGCAACAGCTTTTTTTAAAGGACCTCCTGAAAACATGTCATTTAAAAATCGTGTCGCTTTTCTGCCTTCAAGTTTTCCCGATGCAGGCATAAACTGTGCAGAACTTGGACAACACACGGCTTCAGGAATAGACTTAACTGGGGTAAAACACAGCCCTCCCTCACCTGTGTCCAGTTTGACTCCAGTGAAAAACAGACCAATGACTGTTTTCTCAACAGTAATTGTTTCCATTTCATTACCAAGGCTGGATTGGATAGCCTCCATGGTCTCCTTGAGGATGTCACCAGCCTCAGATGCAGGTTTCATCATGTACAACCTCCTATTTGCATCAGTCATAACCATAGGCATAAATGTTTCAGTGAACAGGGGTCCACCAGAGAAGTGCTGAACGCATGCCGTCAGGCCATATATATGCTCCATCAGAAAAATTCAGCCGGCGCTTTAATGTGGAATGAATCAGATCATCGTAGGTGGTATCAGACATTTGGATACGCAGGTGTCTCTTTGCACGGATAAAGGCATCTTCTATTGTTTGATTAAACCAGTTTACTATACTGGTTTCAACCAAAATATTTACATCAATTCCCATGGTGTAGAGGGCATTATAGGCAATCATAGCATCAGGGCTATCGTGCCGGCATCCATAAATCTGCAGGGAGAGTTCTGATAGGATGCCGTCTGCCGGTGGCAGCCTCATGGCCAGGTAACAACCCTTACGGGCAAGACGTTCCATCTTACGCACAAATTCAGCCAAATCAGGACTACCATACATGCCATGGGCACAAACTGCTGTATCGTGGACTGGTAGAGCTGCGTCCTCCCATGTTTGTAAGAGAATCTTTACATTTTTTATGTTGGCATAATCAAGATTCTCTTTTAGCATTGCCACCATGCCGGAAACTGGTTCAATTGCAGTCACATTTCTGGTTTTTCTGGCCAGGGGGATTGTCCAACGCCCGGTACCAGCTCCGATATCAACCGCGGTGTCTTCAGGGTCAATCTTTTTCAGTACAAAATCGAGAAGGCTGTCTGGCCTTTCATTATGCTTTTGACCATGAGCCCTGTATTTTTGAACCAGGCTTTCCGTCTCTGGATGGAGTTTTCTGGATACCAGCTCACGCCATAATTCTAGCCAGTCAACCTCTTTTGTCATAAATCCGTTTTATCAGTTTCAATAAATATGAAGTCTGTTATGCTATCATATTATCCAGCTGTTCTTTATTGTCTACAGATGAAAGAGACTTTGCTGTCATATGAAAATTTCCTTGTTATGAACATACCGTCTAAGTAAGCACTCACCAATCCAGTTGCCTTTATTGTAGTCGTTTTGGGGATGTTCGTCTTTTTCGGTATACTTGGCTGGGATATGGTCAGTTTTGCTAGGCTGATATTGATATCGGAGATAGGGACTCCATATCCACTGGCCACCTCCGTCATCCAGTCTTCGAGAAGGCGAATCAACTCATCCCGCCCGCCCTGGTCAAAGCTGATGAGCACCTTCTTACCTTTCTTGATGAGTTGCCAATTCCCTGTATACGTATAGGTGTCCGGTGGATCGTTCTCCACCATAGTAAAGGTACCATCATCGTTCAGGGTTACTGTTGAATTGTTTTGACTGGTTGTCGTGCCAATACGGCTGACCTTCAGTTTGGCTGAATGGTACATGCTCCAAGTACCGACAAGATCATCTTCAGTGGCTGAAAAGAGAGGTGTTGTTATAAACATAACAAAGAAAAGCATAGCAAAGTAAAATCCGATGGTCCTCTTCATATCTACCTCTTCTTTTGAGCAGTCATCTGACCCTGTTTCAGATGACCATTAACGGTGAATTAGTTATTAATGGTATCTATTTGTCTATATAACGTATATTATTTCACAATGTCAATGACATTCGCAGTGTTTTATCTTTTAGAAATATGTGTTTTTCATTCGCAATATCCCTATCCTGCAGACTTACCACCAACCACAATCTCTGGTATCCTAAGTGTGGGCTGGGCATCAGAAACGGGAACACCCTGTCCATCTTTGCCACATGTTCCTATCCCGTAACCGAGATCATTGCCCACCATGTCGATCTCGTGAAGAACTTTGAGTCCGTTGCCCATTATGGTGGCATTCTTAATCATTTCTCCAACACGTCCTTTTTCAATTATGTAACCTTCAGAGATTTCGAAGACAAAATCACCACGGACAGTATCTACCTGTCCTCCCCCCATTTTCACGACGAGCACTCCGTCATCGACACTTGAGACAATCGCTGCCGGATCTTCACTGCCTGGCAATATCATGGTATTGCTCATTCTCGGAATAGGTTTATAACGATACGACTCCCTTCTTCCATTCCCGGTGGAATTCTTTCCATATTTCATTGCATAAAACTTGTCGAAGAGGAAGTTTTTCAGGACCCCATTCTCAACTAAAACTGTGCGCTGGGACTCGGTACCTTCATCATCGAAGGCATATGTTCCCCTGAGATTAGGTACTGTTGCATCGTCAACAACATTTATTAAAGGCGAGGCTATTGAGTCCCCAAGCATGCCTTTGTAACACGAAAGTCCTTCCATTGCCAGGTCTGCCTCGAGGCCATGACCAATAGCCTCATGAATCATAGTACCTCCGGCCTCAGATGACAGCACAACTGTTTTTGTTCCCATAGGTGCTTCTTTCGCTGACAGCAAACCGGACAAGCGCTTAACTGTCTTTAGAACGAACTGCTCTACCACTTCATCGGTGAAAAATTCGTAGCCATAAAAACCACCTATAGCCTCATATGAAGTCTGTATTTCCTCTTTTTCCTCCCCAACGAGAAGAAGGCTCAGGACTACCTGGGTCCGGTTATCTTTGAAATCTTTTCCGTCACTCGTATATATATATGTTGTCTGGTGGGTATCCCTGTAAACGACCCTGACCTGCCGTATCCTTGGCTCCATTTTTTTTGCCATAGTCCCGATTTTTTTCACCATTGATAATTTCTCATCGATGTCTATTCCTTCAGGATCTTTAATGATTGTAAATGGATAGAAACCATTTTGTTTTTGTATTTTTTTTTGTTGACTTTTTGACTTTTCACGTGAAAACCTGGACAAAGTACCAGCCATGTCGAGCAAGTTCCCTTCATCCATATTATTTGTTGATGCAAAATACATTTTCCAGGGATTTATGAGACGTAGGCCTACCCCTTCATCAAGACCCCGCTCAAGCTTTTCGATCCTATCGGATTCCAGTTGAATATGTGTATAAGTTCTTTTCTCTGAGAATATGTCTCCATAGAGCCCATTCCCGTCCAATAATTTTCTTAATATGTTTTCCTTATTCACCATCAGTGGCCTCCTTGATAGCAATGCCACAATGTATCATATCCTGAACAATCGCTGAAATCTCTTCTTCAAAACAGGTGGAATAGATCAACTCGATAAGCCCTGATTTTCCATCTAAAACAGTGAAGATTGCCACATCCTCGTACGATTCAAGAATCGCTTTAAAAAATCCAATTTTGTTTCTCTCAATTATGAGTTTTCGTGTTTTCTCTACCGGCTCTTGTGGCGTCTGGTGAACAAAGGATTTCATGCAGCATCACCAGCGTTGCTCAGGAGCTCTATAAACGCCTCTATCCTCAGCTTTGTCCTCGAATCCAGGGGTTTAGGCAGGTCGCCTTCTATGGTAATCATGGGTATGCCCAGTGTTTCACGGAGAATAACGTCTTCAACTGTCCGGTAGCAGAAAGCTTGGACATAGTGAATAATGCCCTGTATTTCTCTTCTGTCAATCTCTTTTTGAATGTCTTCCAGTCGGGAAAAAATGCCATAGGGGTATGTATATTTGAGATACCTGTCTGTAAGATTCATTACTTTAAATGGAAGGATAAATTGTCTTTGGGTCTCGTTGTAGACAACGTGGCCACCAACACTTTCGATGAAATCATGAAGATCTGGGATGATGGGCGGCACCCCCATACACCCAATTCTCACACCTTCTTTGGGTTTATTCGATTTTACCTCTTCAATAAAATCACGGGCCATAGAATTGTACCGATTGTAATCTCCGAGCATATCGGACGCTCGTACAAGCCACAGGTGGTTGTCGTAGCCGGAAACAAGCCTCTTTTCCCATGTCATCCTATCAATAACTCCAAGGGCTGACCGAGCTTTACTCATCCCTTCTTCAACTGCTTTCAACTGCTCATCTTTTACAGAGAGCGCTTTCTTTAGCTTTTCAATCTCTCTCTGCAACACCTGCCTGTCACGATCAAAGGGGAATGAAAACGGTATTGTTCGAATGCCTTTGTAACGCAGTATTTCAGTTAAAGCCTGGGTATTGCTGCAGTCTCCCTGCATCACGGTTATTACTGCATCAACGGGATGCTTCATAACAACACCATAGATACCCTTTATCCAGTTGCACATGCTTTTGGGGAATCCATCTCTTTCGGCTTTTTCAATATATTGCATGGGATTACTGTCAGTAACAAAGATGTTGTTAAGATCGCATGGCGTATACCCACCGGCAAAGATTACCTCCACCGGTATCGTTGTTGTAAATCCAATCACAGCACCCTTTTGTAGTATACTCACCTCAACCATTACCTTTCACAAAATTATACATTTTTTCAAACTGATCAGGGCTAATTTCTTCAGCACGAGCAGTGTCTGAAAGCCCCATGAAACTGTAGATGTGCTCAATCATATCTTCCGTGTATGTCTTTGAAAGGGCATATTTTAAATACTTTCTTTTATTTTGGAAAGATGCCCTCACAAAGCCCAGCAGTTCCTGGTCAATGTTCTTTTTTTCCTCTTTTGGTACCATCCGTAAGAAGGCGCTATCGACCTTTGGAGGTGGCACAAAGACTGAGGCTTGCAGGTTAAAAAGAATCTTCACGTCACACAGTATCTGGCATACCACTGAAATTGCTCCATAGGTACGCTTGTGCGACCTGCTTACGATCCTTCCAGCCACCTCGGCTTGCATGGTGAGATATGCGGCAGAGACTATTTTTCTATCTTCAAGAAGCTTGAAGATTATAGGGCCAGTAATTTTGTAAGGTATGTTACCCATTATTATTATGTTCTTGTCTGCACTGAAGGGTAATAATGATGTTTTAAGAAAATCTTCCTGGATGACCGTTATGTTACCGTACTTCTTTGCAAGCGTTTTAAGACGGGCAATCATATCTTTATCGAATTCAACTGCATACACATGGCCGGCTTTTTCAGCGATGCTTTTGGTGAGATCTCCATGACCTGCCCCAATCTCAACAACAATGTCGTCTTCCTTTAATTGTGCGAGCTTTACCATTTTATCTGTTATGTTTCTATCTTTAATGAGATGTTGTGAAAGCCTTTTTTTCAGCATGGATCAATGGAACTTCATTCGCGAGTACCCCGCAATATCAATGGGAGATGTCTTATTTGTCACGTAGTAATGGTGGGCTACCTTGGCTACCATAGCCCCATTGTCCGTACAAAACTCAGGTGAGGAGAAAAACACATCAATTCTATCCTTTGAGCACCGTTCGTGAAAAATAGCTCTCAGCCTTCCGTTTGAAGCAACGCCACCACCAACTACAATTCTTGGAATTCCGATGTTCTTGGCCGCCCTCAATGTTTTGTTTGCAAGGACATCAAAGGCAGCTTCCTGGAAAGATGATAATATATCACTTATATTTTCATTATTTACATTATATTTTTTAATGTAATTTATCATGGCTGTTTTTAAACCACTGAAACTGAAATCATAATTGTTATCATCAATCATAGGTCTCGGAAAAAAAACATGATCAGGTTTCCCCTCCTTTGACATTTCCTCAATAATCCGACCACCTGGATAGCCTAATCCGAGAAACTTTGCAATCTTGTCGAATGCCTCTCCTGCTGCATCATCCCGGGTACTACCAAGAACCTTATATAATCCAAAATCGTCGATTCGGAGGATTATGGTATGGCCACCCGATACAACAAGGGCAATGAAGGGGAATTCCACATCGTACTCCAGGAGGATACTCATGGCATGGGCTTCAATATGATTAACACCGATAATGGGTATACCGAGAGAAAGGGAAAGTCCCTTTGCAAAGCATAGCCCCATGAGGACTGAGCCAATAAGCCCCGGACCAGATGTTACACCAATTGCCTGAATCGACTTACCGGAAAGATTCGCATTCTGCAAGACCTCGCGGTATAACTGGTCAACAAGCTCAACATGTTTTCTGGACGCAATTTCAGGAACAACCCCGCCGAACACCCTATGTAAGTCTATCTGGCTTGAAACGAGGTTAGCAAGAAGCTCCCTTCCATTCCTTAAAACAGCAAAGGACGTATCGTCGCACGACGTATCTATGCCAAGGATGATCATGCCTCAGCTTATCTCTTTCCACTCAATCTTCACCTTCTCTTTTTTGCGGAGTCCTTCCATAAAGGACTTAAGAAAATCACTCTGGCTCTTAGAGAGTGCATATCGCTTGTAACTTTCTTTGTCCTTTTCCCACTGGTCTTTGTCTGGAAGTTTCTCCTCTTTAAAGTGAAATACGTAAAAAATCCCATCGATCTCTACTGGTTTGTTGTAGATGGGGAATTCCTTTGAAAGGGATAAAATACCGAGGTCATCCTTCGGAATCTGTCCGATTTTCGGAATGGCCAAGGTGGTTCTCGGTACAAAACCGGTATCCTTTTTTGAATCGACGGTCTTCTTGTTTATTAATTCCTGGGCCACGTTCTTTGCAAAGTTTTTCGCCTTTTCATTGATAAGCCGGTCTTTTATCTCTTTCATTGCCAAAGTCCTATCAATAGGCTTTCCTTCTTCGATATCCACAACCTGAAAGATGTAAGATTTTGCATCAGCCCGGACAGGAAGTGAGATCTCACCTTTTTTCATCCCTTTTAGCCATTCATCAGCCTTAAGATTCTTCAGCCTTTTAAGAAGATCCCCTTCTTTCATCGAGCCAAGATCAGCTACTTGCAATCCTTTCTGTTTTCCATATGCCTCAAGATCCTTTGATTTTAATAGTTCCAAATAAGCCACATCATCTTTTACCGAT
Organism: Syntrophorhabdus sp. PtaB.Bin027; assembly: GCA_002067585.1. Classification (GTDB taxonomy): domain Bacteria; phylum Desulfobacterota; class Syntrophorhabdia; order Syntrophorhabdales; family Syntrophorhabdaceae; genus Syntrophorhabdus. Next base: position 8,241 of record MVQO01000128.1, on the reverse strand, counting down.
GATTTTTCATCAAAAAGAATATACTTCAGTTTATAAATGTTGTCTCCACGTCTGATATTTTTTTCCTTCTCATAAGTATCTGCCACTTCCTGATCCCCAACTGTAACCTTTGTTCGATACGATGCCGGATCAACCTCTGTATATCCCAGGTTGATCCTTCCTTTTTCCTTCACATAAGAATTCCAAAGGTTTCCTTCACTCATCAGGGCGCCTGAGTCTCTTATGAGATTAATCATCTTGGTATTTAAGATTGCATTCTTTTCTGACTGTTCAAAGCGCTTGGGGTCCAAACCATTTCGTTTAAGGATTTCCTTATATGCCATTTCGCTGAATTTTCCATCACGCTTGAACATTTCTATGCTTTCCAGGTGTTCCCTGAACTCACTGTTACTGACAGAAATACCAAGTTCGCCAGCTTTGATGAGGAGAATATATTTGTCAACTATATCATTCATTGCCTTTTCCTTCACCTTGAGCTCCCGAAGCATATTTTCATCCAGCCTATCCTTGTAGATCATACGGTACATATTCATGGTCCGGTTGTACTCTTCCTGATATTCCATGATAGATACCTTGTATGGCCCTACCTCCGCCACAATCCTGTCTCGTTCCCGGAAGGAGCCGACACCCCAGAAAACAAACACGATGATGATCAGTCCGAACATGGCTTTGACCAGATATCCGGTTGCATACTTCCGCATAAATTTCAGCATTTGTGCTCCTATGATTGTTGATTTTGACTCCTTAAAATAGTATATTAAGGCGGTTTTTTCAATATCTTTAAATCAAGAATGAAGGGAAAAACAGAATGTTTGAGTCGTTGTTTGGCTTCATATCAAAAGACCTTGCTATAGATTTAGGTACGGCAAACACATTAGTTTATGTTAAAGGCAGAGGCATTGTGTCGAATGAGCCTTCGGTCGTGGCAATTCACAAAGACGCTAAGGGCGGCAAGAAAGTCATAGCCGTCGGTGAAGAAGCCAAGAAAATGCTTGGTAAAACACCGGGAAACATCGTCGCTATCCGACCTTTGAAGGATGGGGTCATCGCGGATTTTGAAATTACTGAGGCAATGCTTAAATACTTTATACAAAAAATCCACAATAAAAAGTCTTACGCACGACCACGGATAGTGATCTCGGTCCCTTCCGGAATTACCCCTGTAGAAAAACGGGCGGTTAAGGAGTCAGCAGAGTCAGCAGGTGCAAGGGAGGTCTTCCTTATAGAAGAGCCCATGGCTGCTGCAATAGGAGTTGGTCTCCCCATAACAGAGCCGAACGGAAACATGATTGTTGACATTGGTGGAGGTACAACCGAGGTGGCAGTCATTAGTCTTGCCGGTATTGTCTACTGTAATTCTGTGAGGGTAGCTGGAGACAAAATTGATGAGGCCATCATACAGTATGTAAAACGAAAATACAATCTCCTCATAGGCGAAAGAACCGCAGAAATGATCAAGATTAATATAGGGTCAGCTTATCCGAGCCAGGATGGTGAAGAACTCACCATGGAGGTTAAAGGCCGGGACCTTGTAGGTGGTATACCTAAGACACTGGAAATATCATCGAAAGAAATTAGGGAAGCAATCGCTGAGCCTGTCAACGCCATCGTTGAGGCTGTCAGGATTGCTCTCGAGAGGACTCCTCCTGAGCTTGCATCAGACATAGTAGATAAGGGTATCGTTATTAGCGGTGGCGGTGCTTTACTCAGAAACCTTGATCTTCTTATTAAAGAGGTTACAAGATTGCCTGTCATTATAGCTGAAAACCCTTTGAGTGCGGTTGTTGAAGGGACAGGTAAAGCCCTTGATGAAATAACACTATTGAAAGAAATAGCTACGTATTTTTAACCTGACGAGGAATTGAAAAATACAGTTGTCATAATAATTGCCATAGCAGTCCTCGTTGTGTCTTTTTTTATTTTTACAAACACACCGCTCTTTCTCAGGGGTTACTCGGTTGCAAAAACAGGTTTTGGTGAGGTTAGCGGTCCCCTCCTGAGAACCGTTGGGAAACCGGTCGAGCTTGTCAGCTACATTTTCAAGAATTATATAGGTCTTATCCGCACCAACAGAGAAAACACAGAACTACGTAACAAGGTCGCCAGCCTCCAGATGGAAAATCAGAAAATTTCTGAACTCGAGTATGAAAACAAGAGATTAAAGAGCATCCTCAACCTCATGGAGCAACGCCCGAAAACGATGATTGCTGCACGTGTTATTGGCGAAGACATTAAAAACTGGTTTAAGTGCATTATCCTGGATAAAGGAAAAAGTAGTGGCATAACGATTAAAATGCCTGTCATCACACCACGAGGCCTCGTTGGCCAGGTAGTTGAAACAGACCGGTGGGTTACAAAGGTTATGGTGATCAACGATACAAACTCTTCTGTTGATGTTTATGTCGAGGGGCGAAACACAAGGGGAATACTTGAAGGCACCGGTCAAACTCTCCTCAGGTTAAAATACATACGGAAGAACGATGAAATTGAAATTGGCGACAAGCTTATTACTTCAGGCAAAGATGGTATCTATCCGAAAGGATTGGCAACCGGGATTGTAACCACCATCAACAGGGGAAAACCCGGAATATTTTCCGAAATTGAAGTGATGCCTTTCAACAACTTCAACATACTGGAAGAGGTTCTGGTGGTGAAGAAATGACAAAGATTGCTGTATATCTCGTGATAGCACTGGTGCTAACCACCTTTGAGTCTGCCGTTGTAAACTTTCTTCCAATAGATTTTTTCAACCCTGATGTGGGTATTCCTTTTGTCATCTATACCACCTTTTTTTTAGGACCCCAGGCAGGTCTCATAACATCTGTGGTAATCGGGTTGATTCAGGAGATTGTATCGACCTCGCCAAGTGGATCGCTTTTGTTTACAAAAGCATCCATTTTCATCATTTCCGTTTTTATGAGAAACAAGATCTATATTGATTCTAAATACAGCTTCTCTTTTGTATGCAGCGGTGCAGTAATTGTTGAAGCCTCCCTGTTCCTTGCCCTTTCCTATCTTACGCGAGGAGAGAGCCGGGACATGTTTAATGTTGCTTTCTATTCGATACCCAATGCCATCTTTACAGGTCTTCTTTCTTTATTCTTGTTCTCTCTCATCGGTTTTCTTAACGTAAAATATTTCAATAAACCACAATGAAAAAGAAAAAAGATAATCATAGCACCAATGACATGTTTTATGCTGAGCCCCGTGGCACAGAGTACGAAAAGGTCATGAAAGAAAAGACCGTTCCGGATAAATACAAATGGTGTAAGTGGGTTCTCATTATGACCATGATTGTTCTGTCCATACGGCTGTGGCACCTACAGATCATGCAAGGCAATGAAATGAGGCAACAGTCGGAGATGAACCGAATAAGAATCAAAAAGGTACTGGCGCCGAGAGGTATCATGTTTGACAGGATGGGAAAGATACTGGCAGATACAAGACCTTCGTTTAACCTGTACATTACCCCTGAGGATATAAAGGATTTTAACCAAACGGTTGATGGTTTGTCAGGCCTAATGGGGATTGATCGTGAGGAAATTATTGAGAAATTAAAAGCTGCAAGTAATTTCCCTTCATCTTTTCCTGTCAAAATAAAGGACGACGTCACTATGGACGAACTGGCAAAGGTTGAAGCCAACAGGGTTTATCTCCCTGGCGTCAGCATTCAAATTGAACCAAAAAGAAATTATCCCTATGGCAAGGTGCTGGCTCACACTCTCGGTTATGTGTCTGAAATAAGCAGCGAGGAACTCAAGGAAGAGAAATACAGAACCTATTCACCCGGAGACTATATAGGAAAATACGGACTGGAGAGAATGTACGAAGATTATCTGAGAGGAATTGATGGTGAAAAGCGGGTAGAAGTGGATGCCATGGGCCGTGAGGTAAGAACCCTTGAAATGAAAGATCCTATTCCAGGTAGCAATATGTATCTGAACATCAATCTTGACGTTCAGATGGTTGTCGAAAAAGCCCTGGAAGGCAAACGAGGTGGATGCATAGCGCTTGAGCCAAAAACAGGGGCTGTGATTGCCCTGGCAAGCCGGCCGGCATTTGATCCAAATAAATTTGCATCTGGCATCACAAAAAAAGACTGGCAGGCCATTGCGCTGGATAGTACCCATCCTCTCCAAAACAGAGTGATTCAGGGCAGATATCCTCCAGGCTCCACATTCAAAATTTTAACAGCACTCAAAGCCCTGGAAGATGGGTTAATTAACGCCAACACAAGCTATGGATGCAGAGGTGGGTTTCCATTTGGGAACAGAATATTCAAATGCTGGAAAAAAGGTGGGCACGGCACAGTGAATGTACACCGGGGAATCGTGGAATCATGTGATGTCTTTTTTTACAATATTGGATTAAGGCTTGGGGTAGACAGAATCCATAGCTTTGGTACATCTGTCGGCCTTGGTAAACCATCCGGTATAGACCTTCCAAGTGAAGCCCGCGGCCTCCTTCCTTCAACGGAATGGAAAAGGAAAACCCAGGGTGTGCCCTGGTATGAAGGGGAAACTGTGTCTGTGGCCATCGGGCAGGGCGCTGTATGGCTCACCCCTGTCCAGCTTGTTCAATTATCATCCTTTGTGGCGAATGAAGGAATAACCTTCAAACCACAAATCGTCAGCAAGATCATTGGTCCTGATGGAAAAACCCAGAAAATATTTGAACCCGTGGTCACGGCAGACATAAAAATGAAGAAACAGGTATTTACAATTGTAAAGGAAGGTATGCAGGGCGTTGTAAATGAGAGAAGCGGCACTGCCTATGGTTCCCGCATCGAGAATGTTCATATGAGCGGCAAAACAGGAACGGCTCAGACAACGCCTGTCAAAGGAAGAGACCTCGGTGACCATGCATGGTTCATAGCTTATGCTCCATCAGAGGATCCCGCAGTTGCAATTTCGGTGCTGATCGAGTATGGTGGCCACGGTTCATCTGAAGCTGCTCCAGTGGCCAAGGCAATCAGCGAAAGCCTTTTGACTGTAAAACCTGAAATTAAGGAGGCAATGGTCCGTGGTCAAGGTCGATAAACGAAAACTTTACCATCTCGACTGGTATCTCATCATAAATGGATTAGCTCTGTTTGCCATAGGTATTATGAACCTTGTGAGTGCCACAAGCTCATTTTATAGCGGTTCATACAACTTCATCATCAAACAACTTATTGCTCTGGCAATTGGGATTGTCATCATCAGCATCATTATAAACTTTGACTATAGGGCGATAGCCGCCAATGCAAAGCTTTTCTATTTTCTCAGCCTGGTATCAATCGTCCTTGTTCTTGTATGGGGCATGGCAGCAGGTGGGGCACGAAGATGGATCAGCATTTTTGGTATAAGCTTTCAGCCATCAGAGTTCATTAAGCCGGTCATGGTTTTTATGCTCGCATATCTGCTTCACGAAAAAAAGCGGGATAAAATACTCCTTGGACTAAAAGACATTCTCATACCACTTGCATGGGTTGTTGTTCCTGTGGTCTTCATCGTGTTTCAGCCGGACCTTGGGACAGGTGTTATTATCTTCCTGGTTTTTCTTGCAATGATCTGGTTCGTAGGTCTGAAAAAATCGACATATGCAACCCTATTGAGCGCTGGAATTGTGCTACCACTCATTGCATGGCAATATGTCCTAAGGCCATATCAAAAACAAAGGATCTATACCTTCCTCAATATTGATTCAGACCCGTTAGGAGTTGGTTACCATACAAAACAAGCTATTATTGCTGTCGGTTCAGGTAAGTTCTTTGGAAAAGGTTATTTACAAGGAACTCAACATAAGCTTCAGTTTATACCTGAACATCACACTGATTTCATTTATACTGTTTTTGCAGAAGAATGGGGATTTTTCGGGTCGATTCTGTTTTTTTTATTGTTCATCACCTTCATTAATCGTTGCATGAAGATCTCACAACAAGCGTATGATGAACTGGGTTCAATTATCGCCTTTGGGCTTGGCTCAATCATTTTCTTTCAGTTTGCTATAAATGTTTTAATGAATATTCATCTTGCACCTGTTGTGGGAATTCCTCTGCCCTTTATCAGTTACGGTGGGTCATCACTTATTTCTGTACTTATCTCTGTTGGCCTGCTTTTAAACATCAACATGCGGAGGTATATGTTTTAGTTCGAAGGTGCCAAAAAGTAGCGAGGGGTCAGGTAAATCTGAATCGTCTTTTTGGCAATCGGTTCACAGCCCTGATAACATGATGATCAAGAAAAGCTTCGCAGAAACCTTTTGAATATGATATAATCCGGTTCGACATTCACCTGCGCCCATAGCTCAAATGGATAGAGCGTTGGACTACGAATCCAAAGGTTTGCAGGTTCGAATCCTGCTGGGCGCGAATAAAATCAATAAGTTACAAGCAATATTAAAAAATAATAAAAAAATGAAGTTAACCTATAGTTAACATCGACAAGATTTCACTCTTTTTCCCATCAAGGATTACAAATCTGATGTTAACCAAAATTCAAAGAATTAAATCGTTAACTTCTCGGAATATAAATCTATTTGTAAAACTGAACACTGAAAATAGTTAACATTGGTCTGATGATAACCGTTTTTTTCCCTGTTTGGGGAATTTTAACAGTTCACACCTTGGGATTAATAGCTTTTTGGAGTCCAAATGTTCCACAATGATGAGTGGAAGCAACAAAAAGCCCCTGTTTTCAAGGGCTCATTTCGTAATTTATTCATTTTACAATAGGCGTTTTACTTGATACGTTTAAGTTTACTGATGGTAAGATGGTCACCTGTTGATCTTACTGAGAGGACAAAATCTTTGCCAAAAGTCAAAATTTCTATAGAATCCGTTCCTGGCTGACCAATTGCCCGAATGTTCATTTTGTCAAAGGTTGCCTGAAGTGATAATTTCTTCGTTGGATCAGACCAAAGCTGCCTTTGAATTTTGTAAACAGTATCATCTGGTATAATTTCCTTTGTCCTTGTGTTGTACACGCCCACTCTGCGAATCTCATCTCCAATCCGATGGTAAGTAATTTCAAACTCAGGCTTGTAAGGTTCCATTTTACTGTCAGAAAGATTATAAAAGTATCCGTCAATCTCTTTCGCTACGATTTTCTCCCAGTCAGCAAAGGCTACGCCATGGAAAAGAAGTATTACAATACCTATGAATAATGTTGTTTTTCGCATTCCACCCCCCCCTTAGAACCTTGATATTTACATTCTACAACTCTGTGAGATATTGTCAACTTTTCCTTCCCTTTGCCGAGGGGTGTATGTGGTTATTTGGTGCTAAAGGATACGTCTTTTTAATTCCCATACACAAGATTTGATTATAGCTCGGAGGTTCTTTGCGCTCTTATTCAATCGAAAAACATTAATGAGATTCTGAGAAAAGACGACAATACAATACTGCTTTATAAAGCCCCAGGTGCCAAGCTGAACCAACCATGTTAATACATCAACGGCGCTTGGGGTTCCCTTCAAAAAAGATTCTATGAATGATAAAACTTATTAGGCTTCTGGGAGAAATACAATTATGGGGCAAAATAAAAGGCCCTGATCTTACACAGGGCCCTGAAAATGTTTCATGTCTTGTCGTTAATCCTTATTTGTAGGCACTTGAAGTTTCAGCCCGGATCACAGGGGAACTTGCGCATGCAGGATCGATAACGCAATTGAAGACGAAGGTTGTACCGTCTGAACCAGCAGCATTAACCTTTATAATCTTGCCAGCCGCTGTTACCTTGCCCCACCATGTGTAACCAGGACTGCTGGGGTCAACTTGGTCGGCAGTGACACAGACCCACTCTTTTGAGGCATCAAATTTGGGTTTCTTGAAACTTCCCGTGGCCTTGCATGAACACCCAAGGGCTGGTGATTCCAGTCCATCAACAACTAGATCGAAATTACTTGATGTGGTTGGCGCTGTTGAATTAAACCGTAAGCACTCGGTAAAAGGTTCACCGTCACCGATTTCACTCTTTACCTCACAGCTGTACACAGTGTCACCAAGTAAATCCTCGCAGCTTTTTTGGGCATTGCCAATGCTTGTGAATGTTATTAGTGCCAACCCAAGGACTGCAACGAATGCGAAAGACTTTTTCATAGAATACCTCCATAGTTTTTATCGATAGTATCGCCTCCACGGTAAAGAAGTTAAGAATATTCTCTGAATACAGAGGTGAACAGAAAAAACGCGCTCACAACGAATCCTGGGGAGGCTATTTTTCCGGCTTGCTCGCATGCTGGATACCTCGGCGAAGGGCG
>MVQO01000127.1 GCA_002067585.1 Syntrophorhabdus sp. PtaB.Bin027 | reverse complement strand
ACACAGTTGCATGAAGGTTATCTGGTGGGGATTTTTATCCCGCCGAAAGTGGGGAATTTTACACCGCCGATGACAGTCGCAGGCTCCTCATCACCGGCTGCACCATCCCGCTCCTCGCGGACTGTTCCACAGACCGCTCGTCGCTGTTGCATGAGACACTGTGATACTACCCAGAATGCCCCAGACAAGGGTGTAGCCCGAAGGGTATGCATCATGATCACTGCCTCTTCCATGGGAGAGGAGGAGCCCGGCCCGCAGGGTGCGAGAGAGGGGGATACTCGCCTATCCCCCGGCGCGATGCAAGGGTGGGGGAGAGGGTGATTACAGAGCATCGTTATACTCTTATAAGTCTCTACGCCTCACTATAGACAGAAATTCTATCAAAATTAAAAAAATCAAATGGAATACAGGCTATAGAACATTTATTAATCGGGGTGAATAGCGACCTTAATACGATTAATAGTCTACAATCCTTATCCCAATCAATTTAAAAAAAAAATTATGTTTTAAAATCAATTTTATCATTTGGTGAAATATACAATTCATTATTTTTGATTTTATTCTCAATTCTATTGTTAATTCTAGAAATTGATCTCTCCGTTTTACGTAGAAATCCAAATATCTTCAATACAGACGTTATCAAATCGTCTTTGGATGTCGCAAATTGCCGTTTAAGTATGTGAATAATAGCTTCATCAATTTCTTGATCACAAATCCAATCAATATAATTGACTTGATCTGATTGCCGCCTGCGTAGAACTGTTGATGGGGGTGAGAGTTGCCATAAAAAATCTCCATGGCGGATGATATTACCTCGATCGATTAAACGCTGAATAGAAATGTCAAGTTTATCTTTACATTTTGGTGAAAGTCTTTTATTGATGGAGTTATTCTGTAATCTCTTTATTGCCTCCATGAAATGGATCGGACCTTCAATTTTTACGACATTACTGACAACATCATCAAGGTCTAACGGTGAAATCTCATAAATATCAAAATATGAAGGATAATTATTAAAAAATTGATAATTTTGAATATCTTTATTCTCGATTGGTTCGACAATAATTGATGGATTGAGATCAGAAGGATCTAAATCGTTAATCAGAGATTTGTTAGATTTTGATTTTTCTTTTGAAGATATTTCGATACTATCTTCTGATTTATTTTTTTTATTCTCTATCGCTTTTAATAGCTTTAATTTACACTCATCAGGATTCCGGTACCAATCCGTCGACCATACCCTATAGATATCCCAACCAAGACCATTCAGAATCTGTTGGCGTAATCGGTCTCGGTCACGTGCAACCTTGGATGAATGGTATTGAGCACCATCACATTCAATGCCGATAAGATATCGCCCAGGTTGGGAGGGATCTACAACAGCCATATCAATTCGGAATCCGGCACAACCAATCTGTTTATGGACCTCATGATTATTGGATACCAAATATTCATACACTGCATCCTCAAAAGGCGATTCTGAATCCCCACTTGGTATAGATGACGATGAAATGTCACCAGTCTCAGCAAATTGAAGAAAATCTTTAAAAATGCGAATACCTGCACCTGTTGTTTCAGTTATTTTCATATCCCTATAGGTGAAATTCGAAAACACAACACATCTTTCTCGTGCCCTGGTCATGAGGACGTTCAATCTTCTTTCTCCACCTTCCTGGTTTAATGGACCAAAATTTTGGTATAAATGGCCGTTTATGTCCTTACCGTACCCAACACTAAGAAAGATGACATCCCGCTCATCACCTTGTATGGTTTCCAGATTCTTTACAAAAAATTTTTCCACAACATCATCACGGAAATATTGTTCCATTTCCGGATTTTGCAAGCGGAGAGTGTCAATTTCATCTATAATGGCCTGTTGTTGTTTAATATTAAAAGTCCCAATGCCTAAGCTTTTCGAGGGATTTTGTTTAAAGTGTTCAAATACGGCATTTGCAACGATTTTTGCTTCCTCACGATTAGTTTGACTTCTCCCCCGATCATAACTTGTTCCAGAAACATGGACGAATGATAAACCTATACGACCCGATTTCTTTGTTGGTGAAGGATATACGAATAATCTGTTATCATAAAATTTCTCATTTGAGAGGGCAATTAAGGTCTCATGCCTACTTCGATAATGCCACCGAAGGGTTTTCGAAGGAAAGCAAATATTACACAAATTTAAAATACTCTCAATACCGGAAATCATCGCGGGAATGGCTTCTGCATCGTCAATCTCATCAACAATCATTTTATCAAAAAAAGTCGTGGGAGGGAGTTGTCGGGAATCCCCAATAATTGCAGCCTGATTTCCTCTTAGCAAGGCTCCAAGTGCATCTTCTGGTCGTACTTGGCTGGCTTCATCAAAAATTATTACATCGAATTGAATTGAACGAGGATCTAAAAATAACGCGACTGAAAGAGGGCCCATCATAAAACAAGGTTTGATCTTTTGAAGAAGCCCACTTGTATTTTTAATAAGTTGCCGTATTGGCATCCTGCCACGCTTACGTTCAAATTGCTGTTTAAGAATTCCCATTTCAGAATTAGGAGATGCTTCTATAGTGATATCTGGCATATCTTTACAGAGTTTCCAAATCAGTCGTTGACGATTATGTTCTATGATTTTCCGGTCAAGATCTGCGAACGACCGGATCTTTTCTTCGTGGACGTCTCCGAGAAATCTTGATAGTTCTGGTTGTTTTTTAAATGCCTTTCTGAGCATTTCCTCATTATAATTCCCTTCAAATGTCGGGATAACATCGTCTGGGTCGATATTTTGCTCTTCAAGTATATCGATAAAATTACATGGCATTATTGCATTGCAATCTTGTGAAAACGTTGCATAATGGCTCCATGTCTGTAATAAAGAAATATTCTCCTTCCATAATGAAAGGAGTAATTGATATTTTTGAAATTCCACGAGGTCTTCTTTAAATAAAAATCGTTTTTCAACTGAAAAATTAAGTTTTTGAAAGAGCATTTGTAAATATTGCTGGAATTCTTGGAACGCTTGAGTAACTTCATTGGTTGCTTTTTCGATATGTGCTGGAGATACTCCATGGCTCATAATATCGACAGTTTTTTCTGTAAATACATCTTCGAGCATCTTGCGTCGAAACTGGATTATCCATTGAGAGAATTCCTGTAAATCTTCTGGATTGCTGTTTTCATCCTGCCAAAGGGAGCCAAATAGAGATCTTCCAAACTCCCTATCCGCACGAATGTTATCGCGAATAGAAATGGTGTTAAAAATTTTTGTAAAATCGTTTATTATAACATTATCAGGATAGGAAACATTCTTCAGGTAGAGTGAATATGCTTGTCCCCGTAATACCTTATACCGAGAATTAAACGCTTTTAACAGAACAAACTGATTGCTCAATGTTTTAAATTCTTTTAGAAATGATTCAACATCAAAATCAAGGATATTGCTTTTAAATCTTTGAAGGATCTGTTGTCTAATATTATGATAATTCTTTAGTTTCTCAATGGTTAGACCAACCTGCTGATTCGGCAGATTCCATGAATCGTTTAAAAGAAGATTCCGGTCGATTGGGTTTGGCGAAACGAAAAGTTTGGTTGATCCGATGGCGTTTTTTAGCTCATTAATATTATCAGGATACGCGAGTCCTGTTATGGTTGCAAGGGCTTCCATTTTTCTCTGAAGGTCAAAGAATGCAATATTCGTCTTTTGAATCATGACTAATATTTCTGACAGATCAGCAGGGTGAACAACACCCGGATTGCAACCATACCATGGATTTTGTTGAACTGGGCGGACCCGGGGAAACACTGCTCCAAGATTGTTTAATGAGGCAATACATGCTTCCCATTCCTTTTCTGATAATTTATCAGCGTTATTGAAATGGAATCTGACCATCTCGCGAGAATATCGAGTGAAGTGTTTTTTTATTACTTCATTAAGCCCGTATAAGGCATAAGGAGTAAGATTTCGATTACCCATTGAGGTGTATAATGCTGCTGAATAATTGTTGAGATCCTTTTTTAGAGATTCAAGACGTGCTATCTGATTTGAGATATCGATTTCACGTGGTTTATCAATTTTGAGGGTTTTTTTAATTTTTTCATGGATATCTTTGATGTTTGCTTTTTTACTATGTATCTCAAGGCAAAAATCACCTAATCCTACTCGGTCAAGTCTTTCCTTCACCACTTCAAGCGCAGCCATCTTTTCGCTGATAAATAGAACTTTTTTTCCTTGAGCAAGGAGATCTGCGATGGCATTTGCAATTGTTTGGGATTTTCCAGTGCCAGGCGGTCCCTGAATGACAAGGTTTTTCCCGGCTTTAATATCTTCGATAGCCGCAATTTGGGAAGAATCTGCATCCAGAATGTGATATACCGAATCCGCTCTTATTTTGTTATCCACTTCGTTTTCATCAAATCCTGGTATTTTTGAGGCATTCGGATCGGGAGCGAAGATTGCCCGGATTAATGGATGGGTTGCAGGTTTAAATTCATCTGGCCAGGTTGTGCTATCTAAATCTTTCCACATTACGAATTTTGAAAAACTGAAAAAATCAAGATAGATATCAGAGAATATTTTCCATTTTTTCTGGCTTTGAATTGCATTTTTTACCTTCTGGAAATATTTATCTATCTCCTCAATTTCAGTTGGCATTTCAAAGTCTGGTAAAAATATTCCTTGCTCTTTGAGTTTTTCTTTTAGCGATATATTAGTTAGAATTTCTTCGTTTGTCCATTGTATAGAGAAAAATTCTCTTATCTCTTTGCGTTTTAATTCGACAGGTATGAGAATCAATGGTGCCCTAAGCGATTCATCGCTTGATGGTGATTCATACCATTCCAAAAATCCTAGCGCGATAAAAAGGATCGTATAACCCTGTTCATCAAGGAAAGATTTTGAATCTTGGGCAACATGAGTTAACCTCTTTATGAGTGTTTCCGCATTGTAGGGGGTATCTAAAAATCGATCCAAGGGAGGACTCTTTTCTTTTTCAACGGGGAATTTTGGTTTCCATTCAAATGATTTTCGCTCTAGCAATTCCCTGTGAGGCGTGCTATTATTCTCCGGGATTACGGATGAAGGAGTTTTTGTCGCCCGGAATCTCATTGACTTTTCATTCAGAACAAGTATCTGATAAATGTCCAAAAGATCCTCATTATAAATTTCAATTGTCCGCGCCTTCGTTGTATAATAATTAATAAGACGATTCCGAAGAGTGAGATCTATTAATTTTTTTCTTGTATCTTCAATTTGATCTGCCACCGTAGCCAAGTTCATTCCCCAAGCATCATTGAATTTAATAGTGATTAAATTATTTTTTTCGAATTTAATTGGCCCGAAAAAGAATAGAATTGTAATATAGATTTACCTCAATTGACGTAATGCAAGGTAATTTTCAGATATATTTTATTCTGGATACGTTCGGGGCATGATGCAAAGCATGGTGTGACTAACGGGGAGGAAATAGTTTCCGGCGACGAGTGAGCCGACTAAGCCGGGTGTGTCATCATTCACAGCTAAACTTGAGCGAACAGGCCAGGTATGTGAGCAGAGCATAATGCGAGAGAAGCGGAAGGAATGAAGCAGAGCCACACTTTCCGAGCCGCTATCATTCATATCGAGGGTTTCCGACACTCAATTAAAGAATTATACATTACCGGAGAGATGAAATTAAAATTCTAAATGGCTCATGGTCATGCTCCCATTGGATTAAATTTCGATGAAAAGGTCGACCAATTATATGTTCCGGTCTACAAATATCAGCATCCTTCAATTTTCCTTGAATTTTATTCCTTGAGTATTCACCCCGATTCCCAAAAATGAATCTAAAACCTATTGCCAATATTTCTGAAATATCATGACCCTGACATACAACCCAGTCATCACGAAAGAGACCATCTAATTCTTCCATTTGAGCTTTTATACTATTTGTATCAATTTTTTGTATTTCCTCGTGGTTAGTGTTTCTTTTCACGGATTCGATTAGTTCATCGACATTTAATTTCAAAGAGGTGGTATCAATAAAACGAGCATAATTTAAATTTTTAAAATTCATTCCTGGGAGATCGTTTCTTTTTCGAAGATAATCGATTAACCTTAAAATTCCAATATATTTCCCGGATAATAAAACGCGGTTAACCACAGTGCATTTCTGATTTATTTCAAACTGTTGGATTAATTGAGAATCCCCATATGCCTGAAGCAATAGCGTAAACGCAGGGGATGATAAAATTAATGTTTCCAAATCGTGGGTTTCAAGCACTACAATATTCTCTGGATATATTTTTCCAGTAATCACATAATCAAAATCGAGATCAATTATCCCAAGACAGCGTTGCTGATATTCAATTGGAACCGGAAAAGCCTCTTCAATATATCTTCTGCCATTTACAATAATTAAATCGCATAGCTGGTCATAATCTAAAAATCTCTTGAATATTTCATTATCATCTCTGCCCTCAACTAGAACAAACGAGGTCACATCTGAATAATCAGAGAGAAATTCAAAATATGAATAAATTGCCTCTACCATTCCCTCTTCTTCGTCCTTTAAGACCTCCCAAAGACTCATTTATCGCCCCGAAGACTCACACTTAGATCTCGTCTATCGAAAATAATATCTGGAGAATGAGTTGCGATAATTACATCAATTGGATTTAATGCCAAGATTTGCTTGAGATTTCGTAAAAACTTCCGTTGCCAATGAATGTGAAGGGAGAGTTCGGGTTCGTCGATAAGAACAAGAGAACCTGTGCGGCATCTAAAAAGTAAGGTGAAATAAATAATAAAAAGGTGCTGTTCTCCCGATGATAACCTAGGTAATGGTATATCGTCATCCTTATCATGAATTACTTCAACGCCATATGGTCCGGTAACGAAACTCTTTAAACTTAGTTTTTCCATTATATCTTCGAGAAATGTGATTTTTTCATCGATGTCTTTTACTGAATTATAAATATCAGTAATGTGTTTTAGGAACAATATTGATATCATCCTTGATCGTTGATCAACAGGATCAATAAATTCAATACTAAAACCAAGATCTTTAATGAAATTGAAATCAAAGTAGGGATACTTCCCTTCTATGTTTGCAGGATTTTTAAGATCCCAATGTATCCTTGGAAAGAAATAATTTGAATAAAAATTGAGCATTTCATCCAATTCTTTATTGGAAATGCTGGGGATGTTATTATAGTCAAGAAAGTCCGGTTCTAGTATCTTTTTTAATTTTTTTGTAAAACGCTCCTCTTTTTTATCTATGATTTTTTGATGTTTCGCTAATATTTTCCCATAATTTTTTGAACATTGTAAAATCTCCTCAATATTTTTCTTCTTTTGACTATCGTATGAAATAATTCGCTGCGTCTGAATGAATTCCGTTCGTAAACTTCTTATCAAACTCTTGAGTGGTTCAGGATAATCCTTTTTTGAAGAAAAGCCACGATAGTGCTGTATTGCATCCTTATTATCAAAGGAAAATAGGATTTTTTCATAGAGATTTTTTAGATCATGGGTGTCAAATTTTTCAGATTTGTAATCTAATGCATATTTTTTGATTTTATCTTTAATAATTGCGATTTTCTCAAAATTTGAATATTCTTCAGGTATTATTTCTTTGAATTCGTTTTCATTAAGTTGAAATAATCTCCGCCAATTTGATTCTTCTTGAGTTATCATTTCAAAATATATCGATTTAAAATCATAAATATCACCCATTTGTAAAAATTTTACATAGAAAGGATCGTTTAAATATTCACGCGCCATCTGGAAAAAAGTTGAAAAAATCCTTAATTCATCTCCATTATCAAAGAAAAGCCGCACGACTCTGAATGGAATCTGACGCAAAGTTGAAAATTTCCTGTTAAACAATGCATCAATTAAAATGAAGAGGTTAGTTTTTCCACAACCATTCGGGCCATGAAGAATTGTGATATGTTCTGTTGTATTTATCGGAATGGTGTAATTGTATTTATGTAAAAAGTCGTATGTTCGAATTGCCGTTAATCTCATATATTGCCTCATTAACATATGACTTACATCATCGTAAAAATTTGGGTTTTCAACGAGAATTTAATCCGCCGTATAATCATTCCCTCTATAAACTCTCTCGCACTCTTTCGCTCGCATTTCAGCGTATGCGTAATAATAGCAGGTTTACAGGATTCGTTTCAAACCAGGTTAGGGCTTCAGAAATCCCTATTAAAATTTTCTACGTGAGAAGTACTTAAAGGCCACAGCGGCCAGAGCGACCAGAGGGAGCGAGTCACTCAGCGTCATCGTGTTTCGGGACGCAGCGACGAGCACGCTGCGGAGCATGTTGCGAGGAGGGTGAAGTGAGCAGCTGCCGGTGAGGAGTGAAACGACGAAACCGGGAGCGTCTTCATTCGCAGTCAACCTTGGGAGAGCAGGCCCGGTATGTGAGCGGAGCGGAAGGGAGGAGCACCGGACGTGAGGAGGAGCGGACGAAATGTAGCGGAGACGAGCATTCCGGGCCGTCAACATTTTCCTGATTAGATGATTTCCAGCGCCACTAGCTCCTCGATTTCCCTTTCTTCCTCATCGTCCTTCCGTTTCTTTTCTTTTTCTGATGGATATGATGAGCGGGGTTGTGAGGTGAAGAGTTGTGTTATCCAATCAATGAACCCCATGATTCTTTCCTGTTGAATCATCCCAGTGTGTGCACTTAATGATTAAGGAATGGGAGCAACAAAGGGGGAGGAGGCCCACGCGGCCGGAGGGGGCGAAAGCCCCCTCCTTGAGCGTAAGAGAATGAATTAAACCAAGTGCGAGGGATGGGATTCTGGACAAAAAGTGCGATGCGCAAACAGTAGATTTTTGCTGAATTTTGAAACGAAAACTGATTTGAAATTATTTGCTACGCACGATAAATAAATATTTTCCTGAATTATGTTCAACAAAAAAATGATAAAAATTGCAAGCCGCGCACAGTATCAGCTCATATTTTTTTCAGAGACCTTACGCTCAACAGGGCCCAGAACCCTTGCCGCGTGGGCTTCCCCTCAGATTTACAAAATAAAGCGAGCCGGTCCGCGGAGCATGTGCGAGTGCGCCGAAGGTGCACAAAGCGTGCGGAGCGGGGCGGCGATCTTCCCCCCAGCGGTTCACGAGATATGATGACGCTCGGTCATGTTCACTCGTCCTCGCTGAGGCTCCGGCTCGCTTCACATCACCTCGCTGCTTTTCTTCGGTTGATTGGGCTGACGAAGACGCCCCTGGCTTGTCGCAGGCTCCGGCGCCAGCGGCTGC
>MVQO01000126.1 GCA_002067585.1 Syntrophorhabdus sp. PtaB.Bin027 | reverse complement strand
ATCCTGTTTGTCAGTTCATCCTTGCCGTAGATATGTTCAAACCCCTGTGTTGCCTTTTTCCTCTGTTTCGTGTTTACCTTCATTGTGGCTCCTTTCTCTTTTGAGCTATTTGCCCGTGGATTATTCCACGGTGGGAGCCACACTTCAAGTTTCAAGTAAGAATAGTATGTTTCCAGCTTTTCATATTTCATGATTGCTTCTTCAAGGGCCGCCACACAGAATGAGGCATCCAGGGTATTCGATAATCTCCAGGATAATACTTTCCTGCTTGCCCAGTCCATAACGGCAACGAGATAGCAGAAGCCCTTTGCCATGGGAATGTAGGTGATATCGGAATACCATACGGAATTAGCCTCGGCAATGTCGAGTCCTCTTAAGAGGTAGGGATAGACCGTATGGCCGGGATGGGGTTTCGAGAGACGAGGCTTCTTGTAGAGAGCCTCGATGCCCATCTTCCGCATGAGGGTCCGTACATGGATTCTGCCTATGGCATAGCCTCTCATTCTGAGCACGTTTCTCATACCCCGGGAGCCGAGATAGGGTTCTTCGAGATGGATCTCGTCTATTATGCCCATGAGTTCTCTGTCGTTATCGCTGACCGGTACAGGCGTATAAGTAGAGGCTTGACCGGGAGAGTTGCAATATATGACACTGTTTCGTTACCGGCAATGGATGTTCCTTCTCGATCATTTCTTTGCGTTCGACCCGTCTATACGTCCGAGCGCGACGGATAAAAAATCGTTTTCCATGGCAAGCTGCCCGATCTTGGCGTGGAGTTCTTTTACATCCGGTTCCCTGGAGGGCTTTCCTTTATCGAAGATCTCTGATGCCCTCTCCAGAAGAACCTTCTTCCACTTAAGCAATCAGGTTGGGATGAATAGCGAAACCACTTATGTCACTGTCTGAATTTATTGTACCAGCTCTCCAGTTGAACCGGCCAGATGAAGACTGCAGTTGGGCGCAACAAACGAGCCTTACTCTGTCGCCGCAAGGCATGCTATACACCCTCAAACGCTGGCTTAAACATAAACCATAGTATTACAAGTTTAACATAAAATTCCTAAAATGTGATCTCGTATGACCCCAAATAGGCGATTAAGCGTACGGTCCATAGCCGCATAGGCCCGGTAAAAGAAATGGAATGGTTGAACGGCCATGATATGTGCACACATTCGTAATAGGACTGTGGCGATTTTGTAATACCGTTTTGCCAGAAGCTTCTCAACGTCGGCGCAGGGTCTTTGTTCCACTTTAAATGCTTCATTATGTATATCTTTCATCATCTTATGGATAGCTGCCGGATGCTCTCCCGTAAAACGCTCCAACCAGCCGATGTGTCGATAAGTATTGTGGGCCCGAAAGGGTTTGGCCAAGCGAAGATACACGGACTCCTCCCACGTGTCGAAACGCTCACCAAATAGATTCTTGTAGTACTGTACCTTGCTGAAAACCTGGTGTGGAAACAAAAGGGAATAATGGTACATATATATCTGCATTCGTTTAAGATCACTTGCTTGAAGCCAGTACTTCTTTCTGAGGTCTGTCCCTTGTTCGTCTATAACCGTCGCAGGGCGATGAGTCTTATAGCTGTAACCTGCACCCCAGGCGAAAAGGCGGGGAATCTGATCATGTTTGTCACGAATAAGGAAGAAACCGTCCACAATGTAGTCGGGACTGCCCCAAAAGGTAATCATCGGAAAGGAAATCATATCTGGCCTTTTCGTACGCAGAATATCTATCACCCGCACGAGTTGCTCCTCATGATAAAATTCATCTGAATCGATTTGCCAAAGGTAGTTTCCAGTCGTCCTCTTCGCATACGCTGTGGACATTTCATCTTTTTCCGGCCAGAGTCCATCCGCATATCCCTCATCAGCAGCGGTGACGATTTCCACTTTATTATCTGGGTCCTGTTCGTGTTTAAACCGATACAGCGACTCTAGGGTTCCATCTGTGGAATGACCATCAGGCCCAGCTACCGATGAGGACGAACGGCATGCCCCTTCAACTACAATAATTTGGTGTGCGAAGGGATATACTGAAGATAAGTTATATTTGACGAACGGTTCACCATTAAAAACTATCATCCCAAAAGTAATCCTGATGTCTCTATCATGTTCATGCATATTCTTCACTCACTTTCGAATCCACAAAAGATTCTAAACACATCCCCCCTAATCTTTCATTGCAAAAAATTTTTCACAACTCGGCCAACTTTTCTGGCGAATTCAATGGCTGACCCATCAAAAAGCGTTTGGAATGACTTGAGATTCATATCACCTTTTATGCCCACGCGAGGCAGACAATAATATTCTGTGGCGCCCAAAGGCATTTTTCTACTAGCTGTTACTGCGCATTCGTAACCTGCGACTTTCACGGCATTTAAAACCTGGTTGGTCCACTGACCCCAAGGATAAGACAGTGCATAAAATGACTCGCCCAAATCCCTGAGCGTAATGTGCGAATCCACCAGTTCCTGATAAACCTTTTTCTCATCGACTTTAGCCAGGTTGGAATGAGTCATAGTGTGACTGCCTAACGAAACACCTTGCGCCTTTATATGCCTGATTTCATCTTCGGACATGAGTTGGGCATGTTTGCTGTGTGAATTCCAGGATACCTTGTCACCGAGCATACCCGCAACAATAAAGACAGTGGCTGGAACTTTGTAGTGGAGCAGTATGGGCAGCGCAGTTGTCAGGAAGTCCTTATATCCGTCATCGAAAGTAAACACGATCTTTGTCCTTAGACTCTTGTATTCGCCAATTTTGAGCAGGTTGACTATGGTAGCTAAAGAAACAGCTTCAAACCCGCGCTCTATCAACCATGACAGCTGTTCTTCAAACTTGTTGGGAGGCACGGTATACGGATCCTCTGAGCCTTCGGCAATTGAATGATACATAAGTATAAAGGGTCCCATTCTTCAGTAAGAGAGCAACACTAAGTCACGTCTTGGTTACTCTCAGAAAAAACATATTTGATGTAACCTTCTGTCGGGTTATTATGCGGCTTTACGACCGCAGGGTTTCCGGCAACCATGGAATTACTAGGTACATCAAAATTGACATACGAATTCGGTGCGATAAGAACATTGTCACCAATGGTAATCTTCCCCACCACGACGGCCCCGGCACCTATCCAGACCCGCTCTCCAATCTTTGGGCAACCCTTTCTTTCGCCACGATTTGCCTGGCCAATGGTTACTAAGTGAGTAAGGGTGCAGTTATCCCCAATTTCTGTTTGGCCATTTATTACGACAGTACCCCGGTGGCCGATGTAAAGGCCTTTTCCTATCTTGGTATTGGGCATTATCTGAAACCCATATTTGTAACTGTAGTGGTTTAAAAGCACTCTATAGAAAAGACCCCTGATCGAGTACTTCTTAAAAACTGAAGCATGTCGCAAAAGATATGTATATCTGAAGGCCGGCAGGGAAGGTGTAAGGGCCTTGAGAAAATAACATAATGCCTTTGCCCCATTGTATCTGTACAAGTCAGCTCGTAGATAGTTTTTCAGATCATGGCGTTCCATAATAAAACCTTTTTGAAATCTCTTTACGTGGTAGATTTTGAGAGTTCTAAATGAGCCTTTCTTGAGCTACAAAATGTCTATATGCCATGAACCAGATTACCTTGATATATTCAGTAGCAGCCATCTTAAGGTCACACATACTTGAAAGCCAGACTGAATCAAGACCAGGCTCGTATCTTGCTGGTACAAATTTCATTTGCAGAAATCTGCTATCAAAAATATTATCAGCCATGATCTTGATCCGCCGCATATGAAAAGGAGAGCTCACAAATATTGCTGATCGAAATCCTTTCTTATCGACTACTTTTTTAACTTCAAGCATTTCTCGATGGGTGTCTTCAAAGTAAGAAGGATAATTTATAATGGGTCTATTGGTTATTGTCACGTTATTAACTGGCGCCTCAAAGAAAGTACCATTTGCTGGGATGAGGAGATGCTGGGCAAAGCCTTCGTTTATGAGATTGAGAGCTTCTCTGAGCCTAAGAGGGGTTGTCAACTTGGAACCAACGAAAAGTACGACAACATCTGACTTGGATGGCTTATCGGCATATGCCAAGTATTTTGGTGCGTACCAAATGGCTGAGATAAAAACTGTGATTATAGCAAATGACACTGCAATTTTGAATTTATAATATCGCATGGAAAACAGGGGTTCGTTTGGCTTATCTGGTTTATGGAACCCAAAAAACGGAATTGGCCATTTTTCTGCCTAGAAGCGGATCCATCATTGATTCCGGTACCATTCGATTGTTTTCATCAATCCTTCTTTGAATCCTGTTGCGGCTGTGAAGCCAAACTCTTTTCTCGCTCGCTCAGTATCGAGCATACGGCGAGGCTGCCCGTCGGGCTTGGTTTTGTCCCAAGCAACCTTTCCTTTGTAGTCCATCAATTCCACGATAAGTTTTACAAGGTTTTTGATGGAGATCTCAAAACCAGATCCGATGTTGACCGGCTCACTCTTGTTGTATTTTTCTGTTGCCAAGGCGATTGCCTCTGCTGCATCTTCAACATAGAAGAATTCACGGGTGGCGCTACCGGTGCCCCAAACCTCAACTTGAGTTGAGGTAGCCGAGGGGCGACCGCCTTTGGCTTGGACGACCGCTCCCGCCTGCCTCAATCCGTTTTTGGCGGGCAGGTCTCTCGGAAGAGGGGAAACTGAAGTCGAAGATCCAGAGAAAGAAATGCCATAATGATTCAGGACGGCTAGGATATCGGCATGCGATGTGTTCTTCGTGAGCATGACTTTCTTGCCGGCCGTAACAATCTCGGTTTCGTGATTAAATTGAAAGTCCCTGATGATGGCGGCGAAGTCATTGCATGAAAGGAGTTGGGCAAGGTGGAACTTGCGGATGAGGGCAGGGATCACGTGAGATGAGGTAAATGTAAAATTATCGCTCGGGCCGTAAAGGTTGACCGGCAGGAGAAAGATGGAGTTGAATTCATACTGCTGGCGATATGCCTGTGACTGGACAAGCATCATCTTCTTTGCCAGGCCATAGGGGGCGTTAGTCTCTTCAGGATAACCAGCCCAGAGATCGCGTTCTTTGAAGGGAACAGGAGTGAACTTTGGGTATGCACAGATGGTGCCAAGAGCAACGAATTTGTCGATATTGCGGGTGTATCCCTCGTGTATGAGCTGGATGCCCATCATGGCGTTTTCGTAAAAGAGCAATGCTGGGTTTTGCTGGTTGTAGCCTATTCCGCCAACCTTTGCCGCAAGATGGATGACAATATCGGGCTTCTGCTCACGGTACATACGCCGGATGTCATCGGCCCTGGTAAGATTGTATTCGGGAAGGTCAGCAATGGTGATATGCTTCCATCCATGAGCTTTCAGCCTGACAATAAGATGCTGGCCGAGAAAACCTTGCCCGCCGGTTACAGTGATGCGTTTGTTCAAAGAAGTAGGGCTGTTCAAGGTTCTATGTTCAAAGTTCAAGGTTAAACCTCCACGGTCTTCTAATTCTTTCTGTCTGCGTTCTTGAGATACCTAATGAAGCCATTAATCAGATTTGCCAATCTTGTGCAGCGTTCGTGTAATTGTGCAAAGGTGGTGGCATCGATGTAACCGACATCAGCTCCAGCATATAGAAGACTACGTACTTCCGATGTCGAGCCTCTAGCAATAACGAGAAATTGAATAAATTCCCTATTACTTCCCCTGTCAAATCCTTCAGCGATATTTGTCATAACGGACAATGCAGCGCGCTGGATCTGACCACGATAGGAGAAATCTTTCATCTTGTTGAAGGCTGAATGAATTTCTCTAAGCAGAACACGGGATTCTTTCCACGCCTCAATATCTTTAAAATGCTCAATAATCATAAGAACTATTCTAGGTTCTAGGCTCAAGATTCAAGGTTAAGAACAAGAAAAACATTTAACTGAATGTAACATTGAACCTTGAACTGATTTTCAAGATCTGCCTTGAAAACTGCATTCATATCCGGCGTCGCGGAGCGTCTTTTCTCTGGCGGCGAGTTCCATGTCTGCTGCGATCATCATATCGATGAGGGCATCGAAGCCGACCTTCGGCTGCCAGCCGAGGTTCTTTTTGGCCTTGGAGGAGTCGCCCAGGAGGACATCAACCTCCGTAGGCCGAAAGTAACGCTTGTCAATTTCCACATACTCGCGGTAGTCCAAATCCAGTTTCTGAAATACTTTCTCTACAAATTCGCTTACAGAGTGGGTTTCTCCGTAAGCGATAACATAGTCGTCCGGGTTGTCCTGTTGGAGCATGAGCCACATTGCTTCTACGTAATCACCTGCAAAACCCCAGTCACGTTTGGCTTTGGTGTTACCGAGATAGAGTTTTTTTTGCAAACCAAGCTTGATGCGAGTTGCTGCACGGGTGACCTTTCTGGTAACAAAGGTTTCACCACGCCGGGGTGACTCGTGGTTGAAAAGGATGCCGTTCCAAGCTAAGAGGTTATAGGCGTCCCGATAATTCTTCACGACATAATACGCATAGACCTTGGCCGCGGCATACGGGCTCTGGGGTTGAAAAGGTGTTTCTTCGGATTGGGGCGGTGGAGCGGCGCCGAACATCTCGCTGGATGATGCCTGGTAGAATTTTGTTTGTATTCCGGTCTTGCGGATGGCCTCCAGGAGGCGGAGTGTTCCCAGTCCTGTGATATCGCCTGTATATTCAGGCATGTTAAAGCTCACCCGCACATGGCTTTGAGCTCCGAGGTTATAAATCTCATGGGGCTGGATGGTGGAAAGAAGATCTGTCAACTGTCCTGACACTGACAGATCCCCATAGTGGAGATATACCCGTGCCTCAGGATCATGGGAATCCTTGTAAAGGTGGTCGATACGTTCTGTGTTGAAGGTACTGGAACGACGAATCAGGCCATGGACTTCATAGCCTTTGGAGAGGAGAAGTTCAGCTAGATATGAACCGTCCTGCCCGGTAATACCAGTGATAAATGCACGTTTCATGAAAACTCCTTGTAGGATGAGACTAGTTTGACCTGCGATACCTCATGCGGGAATACATAAGAAAACTATATACTAGAATGCCCGTGATGAATGGCGAAGCAGTCATCTTGTTAATGTATCGTGCCTTTGGTGGCCATAAAAAGCATCATAGTTCAAGGTCATCATACTAGCTTACCGGATGCGCCAGTACAAGCGATAAGTCTGTTCAGCTCAAAATGCTACTTCATTAGGGGGAAGCCGATAAATCGGAGGCTGGTGACGCCCATTCGTTTCATACCACTCGACCATCCTGCGAATACCCTCAGTTAGCGAAACCTCCGGCTGAAAGCCGGTCTTCAACAGCTTTTCAACCTCAAATCTAGTTTGTGTATCAGCGAACTTTCGAATGCGTTGAGTAGAAACGGGAAGGTTTAATCCTGTAAAGGTACTAATAATATCAAATGGGAGGCCAAGTACGAGCGCCAACCAAAGAGGGATACGAAGCTGAGGGACACGCCTTTCAAGCGCAACATAGATGGCCTCTGAAATCTGATTACTGGTTAGATCTGGCTTGTCTACGTAATTGTATACATCGAAAGGCTGATCAGAATACCCCCATAGACATAACGATGCGTTTACGAGGTTCTCCACATAGCAAATACTTTTCACATTTTGTCCATTCCCAACTGGGATAAATCGTCTAAGATAAATTTGCCGGATAAGTGCGTACATATTCGCAAAATTATGTGGTCCAAACGTATTGGTCGGCCTGATGACTAAGGCCTTACGCCCCTGGCCTTGGTTTGCCCACCTCCGAAACACCTCCTCGGCAGTAAGCTTCGATTGCCCATAAGCGGTGGTGGGTAACTTAACACATTCCTCATGATGAGGATCCGGAGCATCACCATAGACGGCTACTGACGAGTAAAAACATGCGCGTTTAATGCCATACAGGTCCATTGTATCGCACACCACTTGTGAACCAATCTCGTTAACTGAGAAATATGTTTCCCGCTGAATCCCAAAATCATGATGCGCTGCAGCAAGATGAAACACCGCGGTGCAATCCTCCATTGCTGCTCGCATCGCATTTGGGTTACGTACATCTCCCTTGATAAAATTAATTGAACGAAGATCCGAGTCGGGTTCGAAAAGATCAAGCACATTTACCGAATGGCCAGTTTCAATAAGTCGCTTGCAAAGATAAGTGCCAATAAATCCAGTTCCACCGGTAACCAATATGTGCTCTGGCTTTTCATCAAGGTTATAATTTCTTTTCATTTCAACTTTATTCCCTCAATTAGTATTTTGTTATCGGCCCAATATTCATATCATTCAGGACGCAATATTTTCGTCCTGCATCTGCATAATACTTTGTCGGCAATTTTCTTGTCTATTGCCTCATCAAAATCATCACATTTAGAGCGAGGATCTTCATTTTCCCAACATCTGAATGAGCAAAAAAGTGTTTGTTGAAGTCAGGTACTTTAGGCAAGTCAACAATATTCAGATTGATTTGGGTATTTTGCTTCATTACATCATTAATACCATCAATAATATTTTGACCCACTGATTGGTGGCAGAAGTAGATCTTTTTCTGGGCAAGCTTTTGCCAAACCTCGGCAGGAACGTCTTTAATTGTGGGAAAGGTGACTTTGTTCGTAGTATCCATTTTACCTCCGCTGCAGTTGGTGATCGCTAATGCGATCAAGCTCATAGCTGTAAGCTGATAGCTCATAGCAAATACTCTATTCAAACTTCTAAGCATGTCAACCTCCAAAATAGCTCATAGCTGTAAGCTGTAAGGAAAAGCTTATTTGATCGAATAAATTGGCTGATAGCTGAGAGAGACAATAATTTATAAAGAGGCCGGTCATAGAGTCAAAAAATTAGCTAATAGTTGAGGGCTGAGCGCTCACAAAAAATCCTTGTCTCTCGCCCAGTCGCTTGCGCTTCTTAGAGCCGCAGAGATCGCAGAGGGGAGATAGATGTGTTGTCCCGATGCTGAGAATGATGTATCGGGCCAACATTCCAGGCACCGTACGGTGCCGGCAATAACCACGCTTCTCCTGCTTCGAAGATGCATGGAGTGTGGCCGGAATTCGGCTTTCTCAGAATTCCGGTCATTATCATGATTGCCTTTCTCTGTGTACTCTGCGTCTCGAACGATCCCGTCACAACGGGTGAGTGGGCGGTGAATAAAATGGTTTGTCTTATTAAACATATTGTCCATAGCCTACGACATGCGAAGCTTCAGATACTGACTGCAATTCAGGAAATAAGCTCATAGCACATAGTTCATAGCTGTAAGCTGATAGGGATAACAATTTATTGGATTCATTGGGTCAGGAAACTAGTTCATTTTTCCCACTTCTATGAGCTTACAGCTATGAACTGTCTGTTACAAGCTGCTGGTAGAGCACGAGGCAGGACCGACGATCAATTTTTCCACTTACCTTTTTCGGAAGATTCTTGGCAAACCGAGCTTCAGAAGGAACCTTGTATTTTGGAAGCCGGTCTGTACAGTAACCAAGAATATTATTTTCACTACAATTATTGCGCACCGGCACAGCTAACACAGCTATCTTGTTACCCAGCAACTTGTCAGGCAAACCAATGACCACTGCTTCTACAAAAAGGCCGGATTCCATCAAAACATCTTCAACCTCGACTGGGCTGATGCGATGACCACCCACCTTCAGGAGGTCATCCTGACGGCCCACAAGAAAGAAGAAACCCTCATTATCCTGGTAGGCCCGATCTCCTGTGTGATACCATCCATTTGCAAGCGCCTTTTTTGTAGCTTCAGTTCGACGCCAATATCCCGGCATGATATTAGTACCACGGGCAACAAGCTCTCCAATTTCCCCATTTGCAGCCACGTCCCCTTGATCGTTTAAAACCATCAGCTCAACGCCAGGGATTGCCTTGCCAATTGACTCCATCTTATCTGAAAAGCATGTGGGCTCAAGGTAAGAAAGCCGAGCGGCCGCCTCTGTGGCACCGTACATTATAAAAATTTCTGTGTAGGATGGCAATACACGGCGTAATTCTTCTTTGATTGCCTTAGACATATGTCCACCGGCCTGGCTTACGTATCTGAGGGAGGTAAGCTTATCTCGATTAGAAGCAAGGGGTGAGCGGTGAAGAAGATAGGCGAATGTTGACGGGACACCTGAAAAACCTGTGACTTTTTCCGCAATCATCTCTTTCAGGACAGTGGCCGGAAAGGCAAACTGGTTGTTGATCACCACCGTCCCACCAACGGCAATGTGGGTGTTGAGGAGAGATTTACCCATAACATAGAAAAAGGGGAGAACGCACATCTGGATATCTTTGTCGGTAAGGCGCAGGTACTGGCAAATAGATGAGACATTATCCACGATGTTGCGGTGGGTCAGCATGACGCCTTTCGGGCCACCGGTGGAACCGGAGGTGTAAATGATGCTGGCGAGATCGAATGGTAATAGAGTTGGGAGGCGGGAGGCAGAAGGCGATGGGGAAGAACCGGCGGGAGGTAGGAGGCAGGAGGTAGGAGGCGATGGGGAAGAGACAGTGTCGAAGGAGATAGTTGAGAGTTGAGAACTGAGCGCTGAGAGCTCATGAGGCGACTTCAGGATGAGATGCACAAGGCCGAGTTTATGAAGATTTGAGGTAGAGATTAATTTTTCAAAACGTTTGTTGGAGATTAAAATCTTGGCTTCGAGGTCCTCAATGGCGTATCGGAGCCCTTCAGGCTTTAGATCTGAGTTGAGGGGTACAGCAACGGCTCCTGCTTTCATGATGCCATAGTAGCTGATGACGTATTCAACGCAGTTCTCCATGAGAAGAGCAATGCGGTCTCCTTTCCGCGTACCGATGGAGAGAAGGTATAAGGCGAAATTATCTGCGCGGCTGTTGATATCGGCATAGGTGGCGCGAACCTTCCCGTGGATAATGGCGACTTTGTCTGGATAGAGTCGGGTACTGCGCTCCAAAAAATGGTGCACAAGGGTTATTGATGGATCAATGGGAATGATAGGAGTTATAGAGTTTGTTGAGTTCATAGAGTTCATAGAGTTCATTGGGTCAATAAATTAGCTCATAGCTCATAGCTGAGAGCTGTAAGTGAATAACTTCGCCAAGTGATGGGCAAAATCGTTTATTGAGTCGAAAAGTCAGCTGATAGCTCTAAGCTCATAGCTCATAGCTGAATGCTCATAGCAAATACTCTATTCAAACTTCTAAGCATGTCAACCTCCAAAATAGCTGATAGCTCATAGCTCATAGCTGCAAGCTGTAAGGAAAAGCTTATTTGATCGAATAAATTAGCTGATAGTTGAGGGCTGAGGGCTCACAAAAAATCCTTGTCTCTCGCCCAGTCGCTTGCGCTCTTTAGAGCCGCAGAGATCGCAGAGGGGAGATAGATGTGTTGTCCCGATGCTGAGAATGATGTATCGGGCCAACATTCCAGGCACCGTACGGTGCCGGTAATAACCACGCTTCTCCTGCATCGAAGATGTGAGAAGTATGACCTGAATTCAGTAGTCTTAGAATTCCGGTCACAATCATGATTGCCTTTCTCTGTGTACTCTGCGTCTCGAACGATCCCGTCACAACGGGTGAGTGGGCGGTGAATAAAAAAATGGTTTGTCTTATTAAACATATTGTCCATAGCCTATGACATGCCAGATTTCAAATACTGACTGCAATTCAGGAAATCAGCTCATAGCTCATAGCTGAAAGCTCATAGCAAATACTCTATTCAAACTTCTAAGCATGTCAACCTCCAAGATAGCTCATAGCGGATAGCTGTAAGCTGTAAGGAAAAGCTTATTTGATCGAATAGATCAGGCTCATAGCTGCAAGCTGTAAGGATCGAACAAAGCAACTGAGTGAAACGATCTTGAAGAAAAATTATGGTGGAGAAACCTCCATTCCTGTGTTCTTGAAATGTTTAGTGTCAAATGTATGTATTTTCTTAACACCCAGGGTCTTAGCAAACTCAATTATCCAGGCGTCCACAAAATCAATATTTGTCTGCCCATAAAACCTTGTTGCCCCTGAAATAATAGCCTCATCCTGAACCTCTATTCCTGGAGTATGCAGAATCGCATTAACAAGTTCTGAAATTTGTTCACGGGACATTCGATAAAAACTTTCTAACTCCCACACCAGTTCCGCTACTACGACCGAAGGAAATAATATTTTAATCTTGCCCAACCGCGCCTTCTTGAGAAGAGCGTCGACGGACATAGCTTTGGCAGGATCGTCTTCGGTGAGATAGCGAACAAGGAGGTTGGTATCCACAACCACC
>MVQO01000125.1 GCA_002067585.1 Syntrophorhabdus sp. PtaB.Bin027 | reverse complement strand
AGATTTTTCTGGTATCGTTGCTTTTATTTCAGGGATTCTCTCCTTTTTCAGTCCCTGCATTCTTCCACTCGTCCCCTCCTATTTAATTTTCATAAGTGGGATTACTTTTGATGATTATAGAGAATTTCAATCAATGAAGTACAGGAAAATTGTCCTTATCCATTCACTGTCGTTCATTATTGGTTTCTCGTTCGTCTTCATAATACTCGGAATTTCATCATCCGCACTAGGCAAGCTATTATCTAATTATCAGGTCTATATCATGAGGGTTGGTGGTTTTATTCTCATTATCTTGGGCCTTTACTACCTTGATGTGGTAAAAATACCACTTCTCAACAGAGAAAGGGTATTCCACCTTCAGGAGAAACCTGTTGGTCTTCTCGGCTCCTTCATCATTGGCATAACATTCTCCCTCGGCTGGACACCGTGTGTAGGACCTGCTCTTTCATCAATCCTCATCATTGCCTCAACAACTGAAAGCATATGGGAGGGGATTTTCCTGCTTGGTCTCTATTCTCTTGGTCTTGCAATTCCTTTTTTAATCTCAGCCCTCATTTTTGATCAGCTTTTAGGTTTGCTGAAAAAATACAGCGCTGTCGTCAGGTATTCAATGAAGTTTCTCGGTGTTCTTTTCGTAATTATTGGGATACTTTTCTTTAGCTCCTACTGGAATCTGGTGATTGCAAAAATTAGCCAGATATTTGCACTTTAGAAATCTAAATCTTCTATCTCTCCCTTAAAACGCTCTTTAAATTTTTTCAAGACACGATTCTCAATCTGGCGCACCCTCTCACGGGAAATGCTAAAACGAGCTCCTATTTCCTGTAAGGTCAGAGGCTCCTCAGCCATAACACGCTGTTCAAAAATGAAAATTTCTTTGTCATTTAAGGTTTTTTTGAACTCTGCCACCTTCATGGCAAGAATATCACTCTTTTCTTTTTCTGCAACCACCTCTTCAACATTCTCACCTGACCTCATCATATCCATAATTGTATCATCGCTCTCATCGTGAACAGGGGCTTCAAGAGAAATGTCAGTATAGGTAAGCCTCTTTTGCATTTCTTCCACTTCTTCTTCTTTCACGTCAAGAGTGCTTGCGAGCAGTTTTGGCGCAGGATATATCCCCTGGGCTTCCAGTCTCTGCTTCTCCTTGTTCAGCCGATAGAAGAGTTTCCTTTGCCCCTGCGTTGTACCTACCTTAACAAGGCTCCACGAGTCCATGATGTACTTCAGGATATAAGCCCGTATCCAGAATGAGGCATACGTTGAAAATTTGGTTCCCTTGTATGGATTGTATTTTTTCACAGCATGGAGAAGCCCTACATTACCTTCCTGGATCAAGTCTAGAATGTTCAGATACGTGTTGTAGTATTCAAGAGCAATCTTTACAACGAGTTTCAGGTTAGAAATTGCAAGTTTCTGTGCAGCAGACCTGTCCTTTTCTTTGAACACCTTTGTAGATATCTCAAGTTCTTCTTCCCTCGTGAGTACTGGATATTTTGACACCTCTGAAAGATACTTTTTCAGTGGGTCATAGGGTATGGGAAGGCCTTTATCTTCAAGGGGCTTGATAAGTTCTTTTTGGTTTTCGGAAAAAATGTCTTTTGTCAATTCCTCAATCCTCTCACCTTTATGAGCTGTGCTACGATACTAATAGCGATCTCCTGAGGCGTTTCAGAGTTGATGTCAATGCCAATAGGCGCGTAAATAGATTCCAGGATTTCTTTTCGAACCCCTTTTTCTTTCAAATATTCGAGGACCATGCGAACCTTTCTTTTGCTGCCAATCATGCCAATATAAGATGTCTGTTTCTCAATGCATTTTTCAAGGACAAGCGCATCATGACTGTGTCCGCGGGTCACGATTACTATGTATGAATTTGTTGTCAGATCAAGGGTATCAAAAACCTTGTTAAAGTCTTCCACAATTATGGTATCAGCTTCGGGAAACCTATCTTTGTTTGCAAAGTCTTTCCTGTCATCGATAACCGTTACATTGAATTCTACCAATTTCGCAACCTGAGATAAAAATTGTGAAACATGGCCAGCGCCAAAAATATACAGGTTGGAAAAGATCGATAACGGCTCGATCACTGTATCGCCATTCATGAAGCGGACTCTGTGTTCATTCCAAAAATCTCTGAGGGATGTAACTTCTTCTTTTTCTAAACTATCACCCCATATACGTCCGTCATGATCAATGAGACTTTTCTGGAGGATCGCTTTTCTGAATCTGGTAACAACAACAGCGCGTCGCCCTTTTTTTTCGCATGCCTGTATGTTCTCGTAAACAATCTTGTGCCGCTCAAGTATTGGTTCTAAAAGGACGTCAACATTCCCGCCACAGAGCATACCCTCATCTTCCACGGCCTTTGCGTCCATTCTGGCGTGGAACAATTTTACATTGCTGCTTTCCATCAATTCCAGGGCCTCACGAATAACCTTCGCTTCAAGCTCACCCCCGCCAATTGTGCCATAAGTTTTTTCATCCTCTCCGACAAGCATCTTGGCGCCTTCCTCTCTAGGAGCAGCCCCCTCTTTGCTCACTACTGTGGCAAGTATGCCCTTTTTCCCCTCGTTAAGATATTTGACCACACAATCGTATATGCTCATCTTGAACATTCTATGCCCGTCTGTTAAATTCGTGGAGAATTGCTTCCAAAACACCTCCACCTATGGCTCTTGCTTTCTCCGTAATTGTGAAACAATACTCCGTAACACCTCTTGGATCAATATCCCCTACCTTTTCATTCTCTATCACGTTTATTTCACGGATGAGCCCTCTTAATAACCCGTCGATGCTTGCACGGACTGGTACGTCATCGACGTAGAGGATGAGCTCACCTTTTTTAACGGTCTCTCCAAGTTCCTTCACGTGTTTTACAAGTCCGGCCCGGGGCGACCTTAACACCCTTTCCGATGTGTAGCCCATGGTCGGCCCTGGCACTCCTGTGTGAGGTTCTGCTGCACCATCATAAAAAACCCTACCAAGGTTATGCCCTCTGTTACTTTCCACCACAGCGTGTACATCATCTGGTGCTATAAATCCAGGTCCGACACCTATAACAAAAGGGGCTTCGGTCCTTTTTGTTCCTAAATTTTTCTTTGCCATAATTGCGTCAATGACAATATCGGGTTTGAGAACACTCACGGTAGTGCATTTTGGGTCAACAACAACAGCAATCATATCATGCTGCCAAATATCGTTTACTTCATCGACGTTCACTGCACGTTTTGCATGAACACCCTCAACAATTACCTCACCCTCATAAACTACCTCGGAAAAAGCAACTGTCCTCCTGACGGTTATCGGTTCAGGTATTTCCGTCATCACAATGCGTCTAATGTTGGCCTCATAGAGTCTGTGGGCAATTCCGGTTGCCATCTCTCCAGCCCCTTTAATAGCCACTATGAGGTCGTGGATTTTTTTCTCTCTCTTTTTATTTTTCGCTGAATGCTGAACTATAAAAGACGAACTGTTCTTCATCATAACCCCTTTCCAAAAAAACATGTCGGATAGTGACATTCATCACACTGCAAACACAAACCACCGTAGGAGAGTTTTACCATATCATTTTTATGCATTCTCTCGCCAGCCAGCAGTCTTGTAAGGATTATATCAAGCACTGTATTCCTGTTATAATACACACAGGCTGGTGCACCAAGAATGTATTTTCCTCTGAACCGCGCAACAAGAAACATTGCACCGGGGAAAACAGGGGTACCATAAAAAAGGGTTTCTGCTCCAGTGGCCTCAATCCCTTCTTTTGTGACATCATCCGGGTCCACAGATAAACCTGCAGTAGTTAGAACAAGATCTACCCCAGAATTGAAAAGGCTGAGAATAGCATCTTTTATCATAGAAATCTCATCAGGGACAATTATCTTTCCCGCGACTGTCAAACCATAGTTCCTCAATTTATTTTCTACAAGTGAAGAGCCGTCCTGTACTCTGCCGGTATACACCTCACTCCCCGTAATGACTAGACCTATGTTTAACGATTTGAACGGACTTACACTGATAACACGCCCCTCCCCTATCTTTTCAACCCGTTTTAGCGATTTTTCATCAATGTAAAGGGGTATTATACGTGTTGCTGCAATAATATCACCCTTTTTGACGAGATGACGATTCGGTAGTGTACTCAAAAGCACATTCTTAATCTTGTTTATTGCGAAAAGATGCTGTGCGTTAACATAAAAAAGGCCATTTTCGGTAGTTTTGATCGTTACTTTTCCTTCTTTAGGGCTGGTATATTCCATATATTCCCCCAAGATGGCCTGCGCAATCCTGGTGCTTGCATCATCTTCATGAACTCCCTTTGCAGGGCCTTCAAAAACATAGAGATAACGTTTACCGAGATCAAGAAGTCTCTCAATATCTCCCTTTTCAATAATTTTTCCCCTGCTAAACGCCACATCTTTTTTCTTTCCCGGTACTATTTCTGTTATATCATGAGCAAGTGTCATCCCAAGTGCTTTTTCAACGCTTATTTTCTTCAATTGTGTAACCTCTTTCACGGAGTTGGTCCAATACCTGGATAGTGTCTATGTCAAACAAGTTTCCAGTATCACCTTCTATAAATACCACATCTTGCTTGTATTTTTCTATAACTTCCCTGAGTCCCCTGTCTCCATGCAGGTTTCCGATTTCATCTTCGAGCAGTTTAGTGCTGATCATGACAGGGTGTCCTGTTTTTCCGTCAAAACGCGGTAAGACAATCCTAGCCTTCCCGGCTCTAAAGGTATTAAGGACAGTCTTTATGCTGTGAGATGAGACAAAAGGTTTATCTCCGAGATGAAAAAGAACTGCTTCTGAGCCTTCAAGGAATGGTGTCACCGTTTTAATTGAACTGGACATCCCTTTCTTGTAGCAAGGGTTGTAAATGAAGCTCACTGGTAATCCTTCAAGCTGCTCTTTAACATTCTCGCTGTCATTTCCCGTCACAACCAAAATCCTGTCAATTTCAGCCATGAGAAATGGTGTTACGCTTCTCCGAATAACTGATTCCCCATCTATAAACACGGTCAGCTTATTGAAGCCCAGCCTGCTTGAAGTTCCAGCAGCCAAAATTATAGCTAAAAACATTTTCATATGTGAGTATTGTCAGAAAACAGAATTCAGAGTCAAGTTATGGTACAGCGTTTCGCGATGGCTTTATTGAGGCTTGTAATGAGAGCTTCCACGTTTATCCCGTGGACTTTCGCATCCTGCTCTATGCTCTCAAACAAAGCTGCTTGACACCCCAAACACCCAAAGCCAAACTTCTCAAAAACAGGGATGGTTTCCGGGTACTTACTCACGGCATCTTCTATCAACATACTCCCATTGATCATCCCGTCTCCTTTCTAGGGTAATCTTTTCTGTAAAGGCCAAACAAGTAAATTAAAACACCTCAGCAGAAAAGATATAGATTTTAACATCATTTGATTTCCACGAATCTTTTGAAAGCCCTGCTTTGTAACAGGTGTATTCCAAAAACGTTTTTCTGTCCCAATGATATTCTGTTGCAACCTGAGGGAGCAAAAGGCCAGAATACCCTCCCCTTACAATGTATAGACCATGAACTCCGACTTCAATCTCTTCTATATCTTTAATCTGACGCATAGGTGATATAACCGATATCTCTATGTCAATATCTTTCCATTCATCCTTTCGTAGAGCACAGAATCGAGGATCATGAAACGCTGACTCTATTGCCATCTTCTCAATCACATCAGAAAGCGGCATGGAAGCGCTAATATGACCGATACACCCTCTCAACTCACCTTTGCTTTTAAGTGTTACAAATGCACCTGCCTTTTCTTTTAATTTTTCCGATAGTTCTATTTCACATTGCTCCTTACCGAACAATGCACATTCTATGGCATCCCGTGCGAGGTCTTTCAACTTCTTCTTTTCTTCATTCGAAAGGTTCAATATAATTTCTCCGTTTCTCGCTGGTTGTTGATGGTGAAAATGCATGAAATATACCCAACTACACCGCTCCTGTCTCCGGAAACATCACCTGAGTTTGCGTATTTCAGAACCTTAGCATAGGAAGCTCCAAGTTTTTTTGAAAGCATCATGGTGGTCAAAATAGGGCCCGTTCCACATGCTTCACATGTCCCTTTGTAAAAATCATCCTGGAGTCCTTCTATGTCATAGGATTGAAGACGTTGCTTCACCACTGTATCTAACCTGACGGCTTCTGCATATGGGTAATAATGTGACAAATCAGTACTGCCCACAACAAGAACTTTTCTGTTGGTTTTTTTGATTGATCGATACAGGGTATCAACAAGGGCCACAAACACTGATGGCTCCTGAGACCCTAAGATGAGAGGCAACAACCTAAAATTTTTCAGTATCACCTGTAAAAAGGGAACCTGAACTTCGAGGGAATGTTCATCCCTATGGGCATCTATATCAGGCCAAACAACCGTTTTAAGGCTAACTATCTCTCCGGCCAGTTCTTCATCGATTTGAACAACCCCCAGTGGGGTGCGATACCCTCCCTTTACAATTGTTGCGCTGCCTTCAAAATGGCTCCTATGGCTGGGAGCTATGACGATCACTGTATCATAGTGGGAGCCCATAATTGCCTTGTAACCATAGGCTGCTACTTGACCGGAGTATATATATCCTGCATGGGGAGATAGAAGACCGATGACCTCTTTATTCGATGGTTCAAAAATCACATTTTGGAGATAATCCTCTATGGTTTTCTTGAGAATTTTTGGATTATCAGGGTAAAATGTGCCACTTACCGATGGCTCTCTAATGAACGCCATTGCATCCTCCCCTTCACAGTAATGATAAAATTATATCACAACTTTACCCCATACAACAGTGAGAATGGATAGAATACAGCAAAACCGGGCATGACTGAAACAGTTGACTTTTATAACGTTTTGTGATAAAATTCACATTTAATAAAGGATGATGAACAGTGTCATCGACGAGTACATTGATATGGCTTATCAGATTCAAATGGGCCGTGCTCGGGTTTTACAGAATATCTCCATCGTATCAAAACCAATACATACCCAAATCCACTACAACTCTCCCGTTCACGGAGACAAGGAGGTAAGACATCATGGCAAGGGCAAAGGTTTTTGAAAATCGGCCACCAACTCTTGGAATCAACAGTCTCGGAAGAATTGGAAAGCTAACACTGTGGCATCACGTCGGTCGAAAGTATTTTAAAGAAATCATCGTTAATCTTGGAAGGGAATCTGGTACAGGCCTGCAGTCGATTGCACAGATGATAGAGAAGGATGCAACCTACGGCCTTCTTCATCGGTTTCTTTACGGAATAAAATCAGAACGTCTTATAGAAATCAAAGATGAAAAGAAGGGCAAACTGGTTATCGATGGGATCCCAGTGACCATCCTTCGAGAAGCGAGAAACCCGGTCGATATTCCATGGCGCGATTACAATGTTGACCTCGTTGTAGATTGTACAGGAAAATTCAAAGATCCCACAGTACAGCCGGACGATTCCAAGGGTTCTATCAGAGGCCACCTCGTAAAAGGTGCAAAAGCAGTAATAAATTCTTCTGCCTTTAAGATAAAAAATAAAGCATTGTCCACGCCAGCTGATTGTGTAACCCTGATTTATGGAATTAACCATTCTGCATTTGATCAAAAAAAGCACCAGATTGTCTCAGCAGCATCTTGCACCACAACCGGCCTCGCACACATGGTAAAACCGCTTCTCGAAAATGAGAAGACGAATACCATTTTAACTGCCTCAATGTCGACGGTTCACGCAGTTACAAACTCTCAAAGTGTTCTTGACAGTGTTCCCAAAGCAGGTGAAAAGGATCTTAGAAAAAACAGGAGTATCTTAAACAACATTATTCTCACCTCAACCAATGCTGCAGAGGCTCTGGGACAGGTTATCCCAGAGGTTAAGAATATTGGTTTTATGGCAGACTCAATCAGGATACCAACCAACACGCTTTCACTCATTATCCTAAATGTTACATTTCAGACAAAGATGAATGCTGATGGCACTTCAGCAGCCATCAATACCAAAGCAATCAACGATATTTACAAAAAAACGTACGAGAGCAACCCCGAGCATCTTCTCATCTATACAACTGAACAGAATGTCTCTACTGACCTTATCGGCATTAACGCTGCGGTGATTATTGAGGGTCAGTTCAACCATTCACGCACTGCATTCATCAATGTAGACCTTACCCAGATACCTAACTTTTCTGCAAAGGCTCTACAGGTTATGGAATCAAAAACATTGCGAGTACCTGTTGTGCACGCTAAAATTTTTGGATGGTATGACAATGAATACGGAAGCTACACAAACAGGATGGGGGATCTAACGGTCCACGTGCATAAAAATTTGCTTTAAATAATTTTTCGGGTTGCAAATACCTGGTATTAATATCCTGGAAGTTGCAACCCGAAAACCAAGCAAACCACCATGAAAACTGTTCAAAAATCAGTCTTCTTCCTTCAATCACAAAAAATTATAGGCATTTGTGCCTCAAAATTTGACGCATGAGAATCCAGGCTGTGCTTAGAGGGTTATATTATATGATTCCTCAGACTCTGACTCATTTTTTCCCAGGTAAACAGCGCCGCTCCATCCATCTATTCCTATAAAATCGCCACTCTTTATCTTCAGGCCATCAACCAGACTCCATCCATCCGTTTCATACACCTGTAGCTTATTAAAGCCGACAACGCCCACCTTATCGAGCTGGGGGATTGTAACTGCAGCGTGCGAGGTGCCACCTCCACGTGCAGTCAATAGACCCTCAACTTGCAAAAGTATTCCAACATCATCTGGTACTGTATCAGGTCGAATAAGGATCAGTGGAGTTTCAGGCTCACTTTTTCGAAAACGTTTTATATCCTTTTCTGAATAGACAGCTTTTCCGGTCAAGGCACCACCACTCACACCAATACCAGTCCCGAGATACGACTTGTGGAGAGCCTCTGTATCCTTAAAACGCTTTACTTTATTTGTTTGTCTCTGAACCATATCTCGTGTTTGCAGGATATAGAGCTTATCCGGTGTTGAATTCTCAAATGTAAACTCTATCTCCTGGTGATTAAATCCTTTTTCATATATTAAAATCTCTGACAGCCTTACCAGTTCATTGTAAATCTCGGGGAATTTATTCTCCAATGAAATTTCAAATGCTCTTTTTTCTGCCAGTCGCTGTTTTTCTGAGATTGGGTAAGTGATGACCAGACCAGAAACAATATCATCACCTTGTACTCCAAAAATAAAATCACCAGATAAACTGACATTAGCTGAGGTACCCTTTGGATTTCTTGTGAAGATGACTCCAGACCCTGAGTTCGCATTAAGATTGCCGAAAACCATTGCCTGAACTATAACCGCAGTCCCCCATTCATCAGACAAACGCATCTGATGGCGGTATATCTTGGCCTGTTCCGAGTACCACGATGCAAAAACCTGCAAAATGGCTTCCCGCAACTGAACAAAGGGATTGTCAGCCACATTAATCCCCTTTTCCGCCATCCTGCCTTTGTAGGCAAGTGCAATTCGCTTCATCTGATCAGGCTTGAACTGAATCTTCTTTTTCACATCGTACTTGGTTTTAAAACTATTCATGATATCGTCAAAAAAATCTCTTTTCAAACCTTGATACATCCCCCAGGTTTGCAGAAATCGACGATAAGAATCCCAAGCTGCCCATTGATGTCCCCTCCTCCTTCCAAGTCCCTCAGCAATATCCTCGTTAATTCCCACGTTGAGGAAAGAATTCATCATCCCAGGCAGGGATATGGTTGCTCCGCTCCTGACAGAGAGAAGCAACGGGTTACGGGGATCTCCAAATCTGGATCCCATTATCTTCTCAAGTTCAGCAATTTCACGGTTAATCCTGATTGTCAGGTCCTTGAAAATATACTTATAACCCACAACAGCATCATATCCTCTAAATATCTCAGTAGTCAGGATAAAACCCGGTGGAACGCGGAACCCAAAAGAAGCGAGCTCTTTTAAAAAGTACCCTTTGTTGCCGAGCAATATCTGGTTGTCAAGTTGTTTATTTCGCTGGTAAATTGATGAAATTGCCAGATCAGGGCTATAGGCCATAACAAGGTTGAGAATCTGTTTGTTGTCCTTGAAACGTTCAAGCTCTGCATTCAAAGTCTCAATAACACC
Organism: Syntrophorhabdus sp. PtaB.Bin027; assembly: GCA_002067585.1. Taxonomy (GTDB): domain Bacteria; phylum Desulfobacterota; class Syntrophorhabdia; order Syntrophorhabdales; family Syntrophorhabdaceae; genus Syntrophorhabdus. Next base: position 16,689 of record MVQO01000125.1, on the reverse strand, counting down.
GTTCACAAGATTGTCCAGTACCTGGAGACCAAAGGCAGTTGAAATCATTCCTCGGACAAAATTTTCTGAATACTGGTAAATAATCTCTTCTTGTCGTTGTTCCTGTGCCTGGTGTTGGCCATCATTTTGGGCTTCTATAAGCTGTTTTACTATAATGGGAAGATTCAGGCGATGGGCATCGACATAGTAGTCCCGGATAATGTGCTGGATGCCCTTTGAAATAAAACGGAATATATCTATATATTGGTCTACAGAAAACATTTTTACCTGCAATGCACTTGTGACATACTTGATTTTTGCCACGAGACCTTCTGTTGCTATGCCTTCCAATTCGAGTGCTCTGATATAGAGGCCAAGGCAATCATGTATCATTATCAGTGTGCTCTTGGTAATAAACTTGAGGTTCATCGACCTGATCAATTCTTCAAACAGGAACGTAGCGAGGCTTTCCAGACGAAGGGAAAGACCAACAGCTTCGAATTTTTCCTCATGATAGGTACCATACATTGAAGGGATACCTGCTGCAATATGTCTTTTGTGGTAAATGTTCTCAAAATATTCAGTCTTTTGCGGCGAAAGTATTTTCTCTTTCAGTAAGCCAAGAAAGTCGAGTATAATCGAAAGACTCCTGGTAAAGTTTTTTCTCTTCAGTGATCGTTGTAACGCCTTAACTTGAGAACGATCAAAAACATAATTTGATTCAAGATCTTTCAAGAGCTCGGTATGTTGGGGATTGTATTTTTTATGGAGAAGCTGATAAAACCTAATCATTAGTAGTGCCCGCTCTTTATCCCTTAAAGAAACCCCTCTGATGCCATAAATTTCTTTGTGTGCCTTGGCTCTATCCCAACTGAGTAAGATTGCAGGATCGTTGTTCGCCTTCACCATAATATATTTGAATATGGAGTGAAGCCCATCAAAATACTCTCCGGAATTGGCAATCTGATCATACACTTCATTTGGCAGGTCTTTTTTAAGGATATCCTTATCACCTGAATACCAATAAAGAAAAGCATTCTCTACAAAACCTACAAGCAGGCTGTTGCTCTCAACATGAGATTGTTTTCGCAAAAAATTTATAAGTTTATCATTTCTGAATGAGAGTTCATCAACTTTGGTCGATATATCTCTCAATTCACCTTCCGCCCCTATTTCACTGAAATAGACTGGAAAAATTCTCAAAAGTTGTTTTGTAAGGTTGTATGCCGGGCCTATATCAGAGTTCAGCAAAGCAGAAATATCCTTCTGAATGAGATCAGTGTCGCGAACAAAAATACCTCCCAGCTTGAGGTTGATAATCAACGCTGAGAGGAGTCGCTTAGTCCATCTTGGTTTCATTGCTATAATACCGAGCCAAGACCGTACATTCAGAATGTGGGCCGGGTTTACCTGGACCTGCCACTCAGCCGTAGAACCTTTGACTTCAGGATACTGGAATCCAAATAAGATGGTTTCCTCAATAAATGTATCAACAAGGGGGTGCTTGTTCTGGCTGAAGACCTCCTTTGCAATAGTGGTAATGCAATCAATAACAGCGCTCCGGAACTCGTGTCTACCCGCACTTTTTTTTAATAGAGCGAAGACTCTTCTAACAAATTCCTCGAGATTCTCGTTTTTGTTCTCCCTGAAAGCCATCCTCAGGGAAAGGTTAATCTCTCTCAGGGAGCTTGCATGAATGTCCGAAAGGCTAGGCATTCCCATGATATTGAAGAGAAAATCAAGCTTAACAAAATTCTGCCGCCCTGCAAATACACTCGATTTCTCAAGCTCATCGGCAATCATGAGGTATCCGTTTACAATCTGCCAGTAATCCGGTAAATCGGTGTACGCAACGCAAGCTTTCTCTGGCTGCGTTAACAGGGAGGCGTTAATGTTTTCAACTTTTTCTATGAGTGAGCGAAGGTGTTCATGACTCAGGGGGAAGATAAGCTCACCAAACACCTTGATAGCATCCTCTGTCTCATCTTCCTCATGGAGCCATCCTGAAGGATCCGGTTGCATAAGCCAAAACTGATAAGTGCTTTTAAACACCTTGTACAAAAGCATTGTAAGTGAATCCAGGGGTATTTGAACACCATGCTCAAAAAGCATCTTCAGCATTCTCTTGAAATAACCAGAACTCTTTTTTAGGATGAAACCTTCACTGTCGAAAATGGCTAGGAGGGATTCTATCACCTGAGGCACTAACACAATATTTCTTACAAGATACTCACCGCTATTAGATATAATTGTATCAAGATAATCAAAAAGATACCGTACTGCGTTCTCTCTTAACTCCTCATTGACGGCCCGTTGCATAACGCTTTCGTAAATCTGAAGAATAATTTTCATTGCTTGCAGGCCATTTTCATGTCTGTTGTACTCATAAAAATCGCCAATTGATATGGTTCTCAGCTGTTGAAGGACATAATTCCAGTTGACAAAAGGATGATTCAGTTCTATCAGGAGTTCATGGGTTTTTTTAAACAAACCATAGTGATTTTTGACAACCTCTAATAGGGGAAGATATTCTGTAGGGATTTCAACCTGAGCCGCAGTTCGCTCAAGGTTAACCTGGAGTGCTGACGACTGTAAACCAATTCTATTCGGGTCCATGTATCACCTGTATTATAGTTAGTTACAATTAATTAATCTTATTTACCTGAATATTGCAAGGAAGACCTGATGCCTGAAAAAATTACAATGATGACTAGTCAGTTAGCTCCCAAAAATTAAACTTCAGATTCAAATAAGGGCTCCTGGACAGACACAAAGCAGATTCATTCTTTTGTCAGAGTTGTATTTATGGCTTTCACAATTTCATTGACCAGTTTTTCATTCGATTCACTGGCCGCCCGGACATCAATGGCTGATGGGTCACCAAGATACCCGAGAGGGGTTACTTCCCTGGCCCCAGAACCTCCTTTCAACCATTTTTTGAGACCTTCAATAGTTGTCTCTGATGAAGGAAGGCTTTGGGCCGTGTCAATATCTACAAGATTCGGGAATTTTTCCACCATGAGACTCGTCTCAAAGGCCCCAGCATGGATATCCAGATATGGGGAGGACTTATTGAATTCCACGTCATAAAGAATGATGTATGGTTCTTTCCCACTCATGTTAGCTCTTTGTCGAAAAAATTCGGGAACAATGGAGTATGCCCTTAACCTCAATTCATCATATGCCTTTCTTACTGCTTCCGTCATTGCAAGGTTGTGTTCAAAATCACCATGTACATTTAACAGGAAAACATACTCAAAACTCCAATTTTTCAAACACTTTAGGAGATCGAACAAAACAGAGACCATTGTCTCTGGTTTAACTGAAAATGAACCGGCAAATCCATTCATCGCAGCATTGATACCCCAATAATATGCCGGTGCTATAATTGATTCTACTTGAAAGACGCGAAGGCCTTTTTGTACGTCTTTTGCCAGGTTATATGCAAGATATACGTCAGTGCCAAGGCACATGTGGGGTCCATGCTCTTCAATAACTCCAATAGGGAAAAGCACAGGATGTTTTTTTCGTGCTGCTTCCTCAATCTGCAGATAGGTCATGTCTGCCATTGTTCCTGAAAATATAGAATAATCCATCTAATCTAATACCCCTTGGCCTTCAGTAAAACTTCTGCGGATTATGCGAATTATTGTAATCAATGTTACCTGTGAACTGAGAACTTCCATCCACAATGTGCTCTCTTTTAAAGTCTGTATGCGGATTTTCTCACTGCCAGAACTCGGGCTACTGTTTCACCAATCTCAGAAGGGTTCTTGACCACCGTGATACCGGCCTTCTCGAGGATATCAATCTTTTCCCGTGCACCTCCTTGGCCTCCTGTCACAATAGCACCTGCATGCCCCATTCTTCTTCCGGGGGGCGCCGTAACACCGGCGATAAAAGCTACAACCGGTTTTGACATATTCTTTCTAAAAAAGTCTGCGGCCTCCTCTTCTGCATGACCACCTATTTCTCCTATAATTACAACAATATCAGTATCCTTGTCCTTCTCAAAAAGGTTTAGGGTTTCCACAAAAGTCATACCAATTACAGGATCCCCACCAATACCAACGCAGCTTGATTGGCCAATAGAAAGCTTCGTAAGTTGATCGACCACTTCGTAAGTAAGGGTGCCACTCCGCGATATCACACCTACCCGTCCCGGCGTATGAATATACCCAGCCATAACTCCAACTTTGCACTTTCCCGGTGATATAATACCCGGTGTGTTAGGGCCTATGAGCTTTGAGTTTGAACCTTTCATAAACTGCTTAACAGCAATCATATCGAGGGTAGGAATTCCCTCTGTAAGACAAACAATTATTTCTAGACCTGCATCAACAGCCTCCATTATCGCATCTGCAGCAAATGCCGGGGGCACAAAAATACCAGATGTATTCGCTTTTGTATTTTCCACAGCTTCTCTGACAGTGTTAAAAATGGGAACATCATCGAACTTTTGGCCGCCCTTCCCAGGGGTCACACCGGCAACTATTTTTGTTCCATATTCCTTCATTTGCCTGGTATGAAATGCACCTTCCCCACCGGTAATACCCTGAATGACGACTCCTGTGTCTTGATCAATCAGTATACTCATATCGAATCCTTATGGCACATAAAGCACAGGGTAAAAACATTAAAAATCCCCCGCACCTATAATTTAAAACTGTCTCGCAATGCAAGAGTCACTTTCGCTGCCGCGTCTCCAAGGGAGGATGCAACTGCAAATTGCAAGCCTGACTCAGTAAGAATCTTACGCCCTTCTGTAACATTTGTGCCTTCAAGCCGAATCACGACTGGCAGCGTCACATTTAATTCACTGGCAGCTTCAACCACACCTTTTGCAAGTATGTCGCATCGTAATATCCCTCCAAATATATTGATAAAGATTACCTTAACTTCTTTATCAGAAATAAGCAGTTTGAATCCTTCTCTAACCATTTCTGTGGTTGCCCCTCCACCAACATCCAGAAAATTCGCCGGTTCAGCACCAGAAAGTTTTATAAGGTCCATGGTTGCCATGGCCAGGCCAGCACCATTGACCATGCATCCAACGTTTCCACTCAGCTTAATATAGTTGAGGTTGTATCTGGATGCTTCTATCTCGAGAGGATTTTCTTGGGAAAGGTCCCTAAGGGCAGCAATTTCAGGGTGTCTGAAAAGGGCGTTATCGTCGAAATTAAGCTTGGCATCGACAGCCACTATTTCACCATCATTCTTTACCGCTAAAGGATTTATTTCGGCGAGCGAGCAGTCTTTGTCCAGAAAAAGCCGGTAAAGGTTATGAATAACAGCAGTCATCTTTTTCATTAACTTTGGATCAAGATGAATCCCATAGCAGATTCTGTTCAACTGAAAAGGTCGTAAACCTACCGAAGGATGTACAGTTTCTGTAATGACCATATCAGGGTGTTCTTTTACAACCTCCTCGATCTCCATCCCTCCCTGCGCACTTGCCAGAATCACCGGACAACCTTTTGCCCTATCTATTACAATGCCAAGATATATCTCCATTTTGGACAGCAATGCCTCTTCGATGAGCAGCGTATGAACCGGTTTTCCTTCTGGACCGCTTTGTTCTGTAACCAACTTTGCTCCCAGTATTTCTTCAGCGAATGCTTCTGCCTGGATAGGGCTCTCTACGATACTGATACCTCCAACCTTTCCGCGACCACCAGTGTGAACCTGTGCCTTTACAACAAATGGTCCTTTTTTGATAGTCTGTGCTGCCTTTAACGTATCTTCAGGGGTTTTCGCTATGTAACCGCGTGGTATAGGGATGCCATACGATTGGAGCAAGGCCTTTGCCTGATATTCATGTATCTTCATTTTCCAGAAAATTGGACGGAGTTAACAATGTCGTTTTTTCTACCTTCTTTGCGGCGCTTATGCCGGCACGCAGGGCGTTACGGTTCAAATTTTCTGTTCCTCTTGGCACCCTTGCCAGAACTGCTGCTTCAATGGCTTTTACAGAAACGATTGGTGTCAACCATGAAATAGCGCCCAGTGCAATAATGTTTGCCACCATCTCCTTCTTGAACCTGTCCCGTGCAATTCGTGTAAATGGTATTTGATAGGCTCTTGGTATTGGAATCTGATTTACAAAGGTTGAATCAACCAGCAAGACACCCGTCGGTTTTAAATCCATATAATAATCATCACAGGATTTCTGATTCATCGCAAGCAGAAGGTCAAGCCTTAATGCCTTGGGGTAATCTATTTCTTGATCACTTACGACAACCTCAGCCTTACTTGAACCTCCTCGCGCCTCAGGTCCATAACTTTGGGTCTGAGCAACAAACTTGCCATCATAAATCCCTATTGCCTCAGCAAGTATAATACCCATCAGGATCAGCCCCTGGCCACCAGATCCACTAAGACGTATATCGTAACGATTGCCCATTTACGGTATGCTGATCCCCTTTGCCCGCGCTTTTACCTTGTCGTATTCATCCTGAAAAACAGGGAGTTCTCGATCTATAAGAACACCTATCTTGAATTTGTCTGCAAGTTCTTCATCAGCCATTCCCGCCGCTTTCTCTACGGTGATTGCATGTTCTTTTTGCCATTGCATCATCTCTACAGCTGTTCCCATACGATTCAATCTGCCATACTGGGTATGACAGTGAGAAACAACTTCAACAACAGAGAATCCATTCTTCATAAATGCCTTTTCAAGAAGCCCGTCTAACATCTTTGCGTGGTAGACGCTTCCCCGGGCAACAAACACAGCCCCAGCAGTTACTGCAAGCTCTGAAATTTTGAACGCCTGCTCCACATTGGAAAACATCGTTGTTGTGGTTCTCATACCATAAGGCGTTGTTGGAGAGAATTGTCCGCCTGTCATTCCGTATACGCTGTTGTTGAGGATAATGGCGGTAAGATCTATATTTCTTCTTGCGGCATGAATAAAATGATTCCCGCCTATTGCAACCGCATCACCGTCTCCCATCACCACTATAACCTTCAATTTAGGATTTGCGAGTTTCACGCCGGTAGCAAATGTCAGGGCTCTCCCATGGGTCGTATGAAGCGTATTGAAATCTACATACACAGGTAGACGTCCAGTACAACCGATGCCCGCTACAAGCACTATTTCGTCTTTTGCAAAACCGCATTGGTCAATCGCCCGAATCAGGGCGCCAAGCATAATCCCTATTCCGCAACCAGGACACCATACATGAGGAAACTTCTTATCATGTCTAAGATACTTGTGAATCAGTTCGGTAACTCCTGCCATCAACATACCTCCCTGATTCGATTAAATATCTCTGTCGGGGTTATTATGGTGCTATCCACCTTATTAATAGTAAAAACTTTTGCATCGCCTTTGTTTACCCTTTTAACCTCCCGAGAAATCTGGCCCATGTTCATTTCCGGGACAATAACGCAATGAGATGTTTTTAACACTTTTTCAACCTGGATTCTCATGAAGGGCCAAATCGTGTTTATTTTTAAGAGACCTGCCTTTATCCCCCGCTCGCGGGCATCAATGACTGCCCTTTTTGCAGACCGTGCAACACATCCGTATGCAATTACTGAAACATCAGCATCTTCAGTCATAAAGGATTCACCTATCTGAAGATCACTAAAGTTCTGGCTAATCTTCCTGAAGATTCTTCTGATGAATGGGTCGATCTCATCCGGCCTTGAGGTGGGAAAACCTCTCACGTCATGTGTTAAACCTGTTACATGGTAACGATAGCCTTCACCAAAATTTGCCATGGGAGGAATACCGAAAGGCGTATCTTCATACGGAATATACCATTCTGGTGGCACAGTAGGTTTAACTCTATTGAAGATGTCAATTCTATCATCGCCGAGGGTTATTTTTTCTCTCATATGGGCAACTACCTCATCGAGAAGCAGTATCACAGGATTTCTATATTTTTCCGAGAAATTGAAGGCCTTTATCGTAAGCTCGTAGCACTCCCTGATAGTTGATGGGCAGAGAGCTATGGCCGGGTGATCTCCATGGGTACCCCACCTAGCCTGCATTATATCTCCCTGGGCAGGTGACGTGGGAAGACCAGTGCTGGGGCCGCCACGCATGACATTTACCACAACACATGGAACCTCAGCAATGCATGCATATCCAATATTTTCCTGCATGAGAGAAAAACCAGGACCACTTGTGGCTGTCATTGATTTTGCTCCAGCAAGTGATGCACCAATCACAGCACCCATGCTGGCAATCTCATCCTCCATCTGGATGAATGTCCCATCAACCGCCGGCAGTCGTTGTGACATTACCTCTGAAATTTCAGTGGCAGGTGTTATGGGGTAACCAGCAAAGAATCTACAGCCTGCATAGAGCGCTCCCTCTACAACAGCTTCATTGCCCTGGAGCAGTTTCTCCTTATTGAATCGCTTCTTCACGTATTCCTCGCGCCTTTTCATCATCGCCTTTATGCTTCACCGTTATCGCAAAATCTGGGCACCTGATTTCACACCATCCACAGCTGATACATTTTTCTGGCTCTTTCACATAGGGATAACCTGCTTCATCACGGGCAAGCGCTCCAGTCGGACAAAAAGAAGCGCAGATTCCACAGCCTTTACACCACGCTTTGTAAATGTCTATCTTGGGGGGTTCTTTTTTCCGTCTCAAATCAGCCATTTATTTTCATCTCTCGAGTAAAGCTAAAATGATTCTCCGTTGTTGTCAAGCTTTTTGATTAATCTGAAAACATACATCTTCATGCTTGACACTAAAAAACCCATTGTAATTTTCATTTTTAACTTTTCCATTGAAAGAAGGCTGCGATTGCGGGAAAATAAGTCAAAATAAGGGAAACTATGGGTAACTTATGGTACATAAAAATCTGATCTACCTTCTGATTCGTACTATGCCCATCTTTTATTTTCCACAAAGATGAAAGATAAACCGACACCTCTGATTGAATTCAAGAACATCACTGTTATCAAGGGGGGCTATAACAAAATCATCGATTCAGTCTCTGTTACCATCCATGAAGGAGAAAATGTAGCAATCCTTGGTCCGAACGGTGCTGGTAAATCATCATTTATTAAAACCATAACTCGAGATTATTATCCTTTACCAGGCCGCAAAAATTACGTATTCAAGATTTGGGGTAAAGAAAACTGGAATATTTTCAGTCTTCGTAAACGATTAGGGATCGTGACCAATAGCCTGCAACATGTTCATACCAGCGAGATTTCTGGAATGGATGTTGTGTTATCGGGATTTTTCAGCAGTGTTGGTCTGTGGCACCAGAAAGTAACCGCAAAGATGAAGAAAAAAGCCATGGAAGCCCTTGAGTTTATGGAAATAGCCCATCTGGGAGAGTGCAAAATCACTGAGATGTCATCGGGTGAAGCACGTAGGTTTCTTATTGCAAGGGCTCTCGTCCACGAACCAAAGGCCCTCATCCTGGATGAACCGACTAATAGCCTTGATCTCCACGCTCTTCATATACTCAGAAAAACTCTGCGCAAAATAGCAAAAGCTGGTACGAGTATTATTCTTGTCACACAGAGCCTCCAGGATATCATACCAGAAATAAATCGTGTCATACTCATGAAGAGAGGTAAATTTGTCTGTGATGGAACCAAAGATGCTGTGCTGACAAGTAAAAACATGAGCAGACTCTTTGATGTTCCTGTGGTGGATATGATTAATAAAGATGGATATTATTATGTCTTTAGATATTAAGCATAACAAACACTGGTCACTTCCATAATCGTGCCATCAAAAAAAGAATATGGCCAGTGAATATGATGTGGGTATTTGTCACTTATTAAGCGCTCTATCATACTCCTCCATCGTCCAGCACGAGCGGAAAAAGGAGCAGTCTTTGCACCGATAAACCTTGTTCAAATCCATAAAATATTTTTTTCCTGACCATCCCCTGACATTATTTTTTGTCATTTCACCGACACAGGGTGGAGTGCCCGACTTGCACCCGTGCTTGTTGTCGCAGTTTATACAGAATTTCCTTTGGGTATCCACTACATAATCTTTGGCTGTCATACACTGATTGTAAGGATTTGTTCATTGCCTGTCAACATGGTTACCTTTGAATGAAACCAGAACGTAAAGTGTCAGTAGATCACAACCTGTATCTATATTCTCAACTTTTTGAACTTGGAGTTAACTCACCAATCTTTCCAAATCCTCGGAGATTATACCGTGGTACAGTATAGCATCGGTATTGTCATGGATTCACGTTGACATGTCGTATTGTAATGAAAATACTGCCTGATGTCTGAGATTTCATTCATACAAGTTGTCCGCTGTTCAATAGCAACAGCAATCTGATGAATCGAAGATATCACTGCTCCTGTCTGGAAAAGAATATGATCAAATAAGCCTCAACAGACCTGCCACGTATGTAATTGAATCCCTATTGCCCTGAGAAACCCTCGATTTATCAGACTCTCCCGTGCAGAATTCCTGAAGCAAGCCCCGGGGAATGTGAATGATCGAGTTTCCACTCTCACCATTCTATCAAACATTGTGTTTTTTGTATTCTATCTTTCCTTCAATATGCTTTATGTGATAGTGTAATATAAAGATTCATCGAATGTTTACGCCCATGTTTCTGCTGTTCGATTAACTCTGCGGAGTGCCATATCTAACGATGCAAGTTGCTTTAAGTATAATAATACCTGTCAAGGATGAGGGAGAGAACATAGATATTCTCGGAAATGAAATAAATATGGCTATGGAGAATGTTACCTTGCCCTGGGAATGTATATGGATTGACGACGGTTCAACAGATACAACTGTAGGGGAACTAAAAAAACTCAGCGCATGTGACGCCCGCCACCGTTTAGTCATTCTTGCTCGAAATTTCGGGCAATCAGCTGCTCTTTCAGTAGGATTCCAGAATGCCACAGGAGATATCCTCGTAACTCTTGACGGTGACGGACAGAACGACCCTGCTGATATTCCGCGCCTCATTGAGAAACTACAAAAACATGGCGCTGATATGGTGAATGGTGTTCGCCAGAAAAGGCATGATTCTTTTGTCCGCAAAATATCATCGAGAATTGCCAACAACTTTAGGGATTGGGTTACCGGCGACAGGGTTACCGATGTGGGTTGCTCTGTTAGGGTCTTTAAGCGTGAATGCGTAAAAGGAATACCGGTCTTCAAAGGCATGCACCGGTTTTTACCAACATTGGTCAGGATGCAAGGCTATACACACATTATGGAATCACTGGTTAACCATCGTCCGAGGGTAAGAGGCAAAACAAAATATGGAATTCAAAACCGTCTTTGGGTTGGTCTTGCAGATCTTGCTGCAGTAAAGTGGATGCAGAGCAGATTAGTGTTTCCGGAAGTTCAATCCATGACAAGCACTACCCACAGGGAGGGAGAGGAATGAATACGTTCTGGTTGGTTCTGGGATTTGTTGCCCAGGGCCTTTTTTCGGCAAGATTCCTGGTTCAGTGGATAGCCAGTGAACGGGCACGAAAAAGCGTTATGCCCGAGGTATTCTGGCATCTGAGCATTGTTGGTACAATTCTTCTCCTCGCTTATGCAATCTATCGAAGGGACCCCGTCTTTATTCTCGGCCAGTCTGCCGGTTTGATTGTCTATGTGAGAAACCTCTATCTTATATGGCGAGAAAAGAGGTTAACCATTGACTAATGGGACACAAAACACTACTCTGGCTTTTTTTCTTATTGTTATCCTTGCTTGCGTTGCGGCATTTTCTTTCCAGGGTCGCCGGGGGCTTTATGAAACCACAGAAGGCCGTTATGCGGAGGCAGCCAGAGAAATGGTGGAAACAGGGAACTACCTCATTCCCACATTGGATTATAAGCCGCACTGGACAAAACCACCGTTTGCCTATTGGGGTATCGCAGCAGGAATAATACTTTTCGGCCAAAACGAATGGGGAGTACGTTTCTCTAATTCTTTATCTTTTTTCATAACTACTATTATTATAATAATTATTGGCTCCCTTCTTTGGGAGCAGAGAACAGGTCTCGTTGCAGGACTCATTTATCTCTCCTCTCCTTTCCCCTTTTTCGGTGCAAACGCTGTGTCTACTGACACACTCCTCACATTGTGGGAGATGCTGGCAGTCCTCTGTTATTTGAAGGCATACAGGGCAGATATATCGAAGAGGAAAACCATCTGGATAACTTTCATGTGGTTTATTTTTGGTTTGGGCTTTCTAACCAAGGGTCCTCCCTCATTACTTCCCCTCCTTCCTGTTATGGTCTGGAATTACACAAGGAGAAACAGGGTGGCCATTTTTAAAGGTTTCGGGATTTTATTATTTCTTCTGACCGGTTTTTCCTGGTTCGTACTCGTAACTATAAAGAATCCTCACTTAGCTGCATATTTTCTCAAGAAAGAGTTGGTAGATAGGGTATCTTCTGGGGCAGTTCATAACAGTGAATGGTACAGTCCATTTACCGTTTATGCCCCCGTGTTATTGGGGGGGCAAGGGGCATGGCTTTATTTCAGCACCCGTAGCCTCTGGAGATGTGTACAGTCAGGCCCACGAAAAATTGTGCAGTTTATTAAAGATAAAGAAGAGGTTCTTTTTATAATTATGTGGATTATCATTCCTCTGGGTATTTTTTCCATATCTAAGAGTCGTTTAGAGCTCTATATCTTGCCCCTGTATGGCCCCATTTCGCTGCTCCTAGCACGATGGATTGTCAGTTATGAAAACATCTTATGGAAAAGGTTGGTAACAATTGGAGCAATAAGCGTTATCATCTTAGCTGTTCTAAAATTGGGCATTGCACAATTTCCAAACAGGAACAACATGCAGCAGGTTGACATGATTGCTCGTGAAATTGGTGGTAAAAACATTGAATATTTTGTCTTCGAGGAAGACAAACTTTTCGGAATGCAGTTTTACCTAAACGGCAAAATGCAAAGGGTCACAACGACAGGACAAGAACCGTGGTCTGATACAAGCATTGATGATCTATTGTCATCCTTGAGAAATGATAAGACAACAGCAGGCTACCTTATCCTTTCGAGTATGAAAAAGGTGCGAAATATCGAGGCTGCCCTGTCAGAATCAGGCTTGGAAGTTGAAAAAACCGGAAATAAGCATTGGATATGGTTTAAGGTAAATCAAAAACATGGTGAATCTGATTGACTTCTCGTGCTTTAGTCTTTTGGGTTATACATAGATTTGACCGTAACCGGCCCTGAAGGTATAAATCTGTATCCTTTTGGACCAGATTTATCTTGTTCTCGGAATTTACTTGCAAACCAGCCCAGGGTACAGGAAAATAATAGACTGACAGGAGAACTCTGCAGCATTTGACATTAGAAGGACGATGTAAGAACCACAGCGGCTGAGTAAGCAATAGAGAGAGCGAGACGATCAATGAGGGAGGGAAATATGATCGATTTGTTACGAAGGCGACGAAGTATAAGGAAATACGAAAAGAAAGCTATCGGTAAGGAGCTACTCGATGACCTTAAAGAGGCCCTGCTTCGTTGCCCATCTTCGCGGGGCATCAATCCATGGATCTTTATCTTTGTGGATGATGCCAGGCTTTTGGACCAGCTGGCAATGGTTAAAGAGCACGGATCATCCTTCCTCAAAAACGCAGCCCTTGGCATTGTAGTTTGTGGAGATGAGACAAAATCTGACGTATGGGTAGAGGACTGTTCAATTGCATCAATAGTAGTACAACTGGTAGCCCAATCTTCAGGTCTTGGCAGCTGTTGGATCCAAATCAGAAAGAGGGTCCATTCCCCTGACATGACAGCTGAAGAGTATGTACAAAAACTTCTGGGAATACCCGCACGCCTTAAAGTAGAATCCATAATAAGCATAGGGTACCCGGCAGAAACAAAAAAACCCGTCCCTCACGCTAATTTGACGTTTGAAAAAATACATTACAATCAATATTAATAGGGCACTATGAACAAGTTCTATCAATCAATTGCCCGACATTACGACCATATCTTTCCGCTGAGTGACGGGTTAAAAAAGTTCCTTTACACATTTGGTATCACAAACACCGACCATATCCTCGATATAGGTTGCGCAACAGGTGAGGTTGTATTTTATCTTGCGCCATATGCCCAGTCTGTAACCGGAATTGATCTGGATCCTGATCTAATTGAGATTGCACGCTCTAAAAAAAATGAACGTGGCAGGAAAAATGTCGCTTTTTTTGTTAGAGATATGTCGGATATTGATAATGTGTTTATTCCAGATCAGTTCAGGATCGTACTGTGCCTTGGAAATACCCTTGTCCATCTACTTTCACGGGATACAATCAACAATTTCCTTGGAAAAGTATCTAATATTCTCAGTGGCAACGGTATGTTCATTTTCCAGATACTCAACTATGAAAAGATCCTTGAGCAAAGAACAAGGGAACTCCCCCTCATCGACAACGACAAAATTATCTTCAGACGCTCCTACGATCATGACACGCAAAAGCCTCTCCTCGTCTTTGATACGTCCCTTACTGTGAAAGCATCCTCCGAAACAATCAACAATTCAATCACTCTTTATCCTCTTAGACAAGAGGAACTGATACAGATGTCGAACAGACATTTGTACCGATCAATTCAATTCTATGGGGGATTTGATGGGAGAGCCTTTAACGCGCAGCACGATCTTCTTATCGGGGTGTGGCAAAAATAACCCCTGCCTTTCCTTCAGGAATCTTCTATTATGCCGATAATGTTGTTTGATGAATCGTTCACCTCTGCCAGAGGATAGGCACACCATTGCCAAAATACTCTCAAAGAAAAATTTAGAGAGGCCTCTCCTCACCAAGATTAGTGGATCCAAGCCAAAAGCAATGCTTATTCTACTGGACTACCTTTCCCGCCATGAAAGGCAAATCGTCGAAAACATCACTCATCCCATTATTGATCTTGAAGATGACCTACTCAAAAAAATTGTGGAACTCGAAGAAGAAAATGCCCGCTTACGATCACAAGCACTTATTGATGGGCTCACTGGTCTTTACAATAATCGTTTCTTTAGATTGCAACTTGAAACTGAAATGGCAAGAACCAGGAGAACAGGGTTGTCATGTTGTCTATTGATGATCGATCTGGATAATTTTAAGATGATCAATGATACCCGGGGCCATCTTGAAGGTGATCGATTTCTTGCCCAAACAGCACAAACGTTCTCTCAGTGCGTCAGGGCAGTTGACATAGTTTGCCGCTATGGTGGTGATGAATTTGTAGCAATTCTGCCTTCTACTCGGCAATTTGTGGCGATACGAATTGCAAACCGCTTTAAAAATGCCGTGCGGGAGATACCAGGAGCCACAGGGTACAATGTGTCTGCCAGTATCGGTATTGCCGAGTTTACCGTATCATCTCCCTGGGACGAGAACAAATTCATCCAGTCTGCTGACTTTGCCATGTATGAAGCAAAAAGCAAAGGCGGGAACCAGGTCTGTACCACTGGTTATCACAGAAAAATTGATGGCGGACTTGAACCGGTAAGTATTCAGGAAAAAGATGCCATATCGAGCATACGTGACAGTGAGCAGGGTCAAGGAGAAAGAGATGGAGCATAAACGTCCGGTTATCGCCTCAGTTTCAAGCGGCAAAGGCGGAGTTGGCAAAACATTTGTAACGGTGAACATAGGTGCTTACCTGGCACATCGGGGGAAAAAAGTACTTATCGTTGATTGTGATCTTGGTTTGGCAAACATTGATGTTATGATTGGAGTAAAACCCAGCCTCACCCTCAAAGAGGCTATTTTTGAAGACAAGATTATTGATGACATCGCCATCCACACCAAGCACGGATTCGATTTTGTTCCCGCCAGTTCAGGCGCTATCGAGATGGCGCAGTTAATGTATGAAGATATTGAGAAGATTAAAGAAGGGCTGACCAGACTTGCCCAACATTATGACACGATCATACTTGACACAGGGGCAGGCATATCAGAGAGTGTTCTTCAATTTAACTTATTTGCAAACAAAAATATAATCTTACTCAATAGGGAACTGACAAGCTTAACCGATGCCTACGCAACGATAAAGGTTATATACCAGGCTTTTGGTAGAAATTCATTCAATATTATAGTGAATAGTACAAAGAATGAGGAAGAAGCAAAGAGAATTTTCAACCACATCGATTCCATTTGTAAGAGGTTTCTGGGTTTTCCTCTTCAATATCTTGGCCATATCGTGTATGACGATGTTGTTCCCCGCTCCATTATGAAACAGGAGACCCTTTTAACCCACCAGGACCAGTCGATTCCTGCCATAAACTGCGCATCAATTGCCGAGAATATTGTCTCATGGCAGTAAAAAGGTAATGAGCCTTCTATAGTTCATCGCTTCCCGGCAGTCCATAAACCTGGCCTTTCCCTCCTTATCTTTCATGATTATAAACCTCGTGATGATATTTATCCTCTTCACTGCCACGCTGAGCATCGGTCGTTTTCCCCTTTTACCCAAAGCTTCAAGCCTTATTTTGTTCACCTGTTTTGTTACCCACGTAATCTATGCTTTTCCCTTCTTTGTCATGGCAGCAATTTTTGGATATTCTCTTATGAGCCACTTCCTGGAAGGCCTTTAAGTTCTGCTCTTTCATCCATTTGCGCAATTTTCTAAGGAATGACGTCTCAGCCTTTCAGATATTTTTCGGAATATCGATAGAATAATGTCTGCCAATAAGTTCCCACACCTTTTCCCGTGTCTGCAACATGGAGGAAACCATCGGTTTGTCAGGAGGTGCATCGTGGATGCTGGGTCAATTCATTAAATTATCT
>MVQO01000124.1 GCA_002067585.1 Syntrophorhabdus sp. PtaB.Bin027 | reverse complement strand
TCAGAAGACGTTTTGACAGACAGGCGGGATGCCTGCCCACAGGGAATAAATGAAGGAATTCGTTCACTTACATCTTCATACGCAGTTTAGCCTGCTTGACGGAGCGATCAGGTTCGATCGTCTTTTTGAACAGGCAAATGCTTTCGGCATGAAGGCTTGCAGTATCACCGATCATGGGAATATGTATGGGGTGATAGACTTTTACTTCACCGCCCGTAGTTTTGGTATAAAACCAATAATAGGCTGTGAAGCATACCTTGCGCCTAAATCAAGGTTTGACCAGACAAGGATTAGGGGTGAGGATAACGCGTATCACATAGTTCTCCTTGCAATGAACAATGATGGTTATAAGAACCTTTTAAAAATCATCAGCTCTGCGCACCTGGAAGGATTCTACTATGTTCCGCGAATCGACAAGGATTTGTTACGGGAACATAATGCAGGCCTCATATGTTTAACAGCATGCCTTCAAGGTGAGATACCAAGGCAAATCCTGAAGGGTGATGATAATTCAGTTAAAAAAACTATCGATGAGTACATCTCAATTTTTGACAACAGGCTTTTCTTTGAGCTTCAGGATAATGGCATACCTGAACAAAGGATTGTCAATGACACACTCATAGATCTATCCAGGTATTATGGTATTCCCATTGTCGCTACCAATGACTGCCATTATCTGAAAAAAGAAGAGGCAAAGGCTCACGAGTTATTACTCTGCATTCAGACAGGCAAGACAATGCTGGACAAGGATCGTCTCAGTTTCACGGGCGATGAATTCTACTTCAAATCAGGGGATGAAATCGCGCAAGCTTTTTCAAATTACCCCGAGGCCCTGTCAAATACACTGAAGATTGCAGAGATGTGCAATGTAGACATCGATGTGGGCACCTACCACTTTCCCGAGTTTAACCCGGGCGAAGGCATGGAACCGAATCAGTATTTCGAGACAACGTGTAAAAAAGGTTTTGAAAACAGACTTCAACACATCCGTCCTACCTACACCGAATTTACAGAAGAACTTGAACAAACATACAAGAAAAGACTCTCCTACGAACTGGATGTAATCAAAAATACAGGTTTTGCGAGTTACTTCCTCATTGTGGCCGACTTTATCCAGTATGCAAAATCATCCGGCATACCGGTCGGCCCCGGAAGAGGTTCAGCTGCAGGCAGCCTCGTGGCTTACTGTTTGGGAATCACAGATATTGATCCCATAAAATATGATCTGATTTTTGAGCGTTTTCTGAATCCCGAAAGGGTAAACATGCCGGATATTGATGTGGATTTCTGTAAAAGAGGAAGAGACCAGGTCATCGAATATGTTACAGAAAAATACGGAACAGACAATGTTGCACAAATCATAACATTTGGGACCATGCAGTCCAAGGCTGCAGTCAGGGATGTAGGCCGCGCCCTGGGAATGCCCTATGCAGAAGTAGACAAGATAGCCAAACTGATTACTTCCGGGGAGAACGGCATCTCAAAGGCAATCAATGAAGAGCCTCAAATCAAAGAAATGTACCAGAATGACGAACGAGTCAAGGAACTTCTTGACAACGCAATGGTCCTGGAGGGGCTTGCAAGGCATGCTTCGACCCATGCTGCAGGAATTGTAATCTCAAATAAACTTCTCACAGAACATCTTCCGTTATATAAAGGGAAAAAGGGTGAAACAGTTACTCAATACCATATGAAGGTTATTGAGAAGATTGGGCTGATCAAGATTGATTTTCTGGGTCTTGAAACGCTCACTATCATTAATGACACCATTTCTCTTCTAAAGGATCAGGGCATTGAACTTGATCTGGACAAGATTCCCCTTGATGATAAAGCAACTTATGATCTTCTTTCGTCGGGAAACACGTCAGGCGTGTTCCAACTTGAAAGTAGAGGCATGAGAGAGCTTCTTGTGGCGCTCAAGCCGTCAAAATTCGAAGACATCATGCCCCTGATTGCCCTTTACAGGCCTGGTCCACTAAAAAGCGGCATGGTCAAAGAATTTACAGAGAGGAAAGACAACCCTTCCCTCGTTAAGTATGAGACACCTCTGCTTAAAGACATTCTTGAAGACACCTATGGCGTGATCGTGTATCAGGAACAGATAATGAAAATCGCCACAGTTCTCGCAAACTTTTCTATAAAAGACGCTGATGCGTTAAGAAAAGCTATGAGTAAGAAGATCCCTGAACAACTCGAAAGCTATAAAGAACAATTTATTAAAGGTGCAACAGCAAACGGTGTCACTCTCAGTGCTGCAAAAAATATCTACGAAATCATACTTCGTTTTGGGGAATATGGATTCAATAAGTCTCACAGCACAGCGTACGGGCTAATCTCTTACCAGACTGCATTCCTTAAAACACACTACTTTGTACCGTTCTTTGCAGCCATACTTACAAGCGAAGTGAACGACACTGACAAGATGATCCAGTATATAACAGAGTGTCGTGAAAGCGGAGTTGAAATTCTACCGCCGGATATCAACAAGAGCCAAAAATCCTTTACCGTTGTGGACAACAAAATCAGATATGGCTTGTCTGGAATAAAAAATGTTGGAGATGCTGCGATAGATCATTTATTGAGCATAAGAGAGGACCTCGGTGAGTTCTCTTCCTTTGTTCAATTCTGCGGTGCTGTCGACACACGGAAAATTAACAAAAAAGTCCTCGAAAGTCTTGCAAAAGCAGGCTGTTTTGATGGAATGGGGCTTAAGCGCTCCCAAATACTCAATATCATCCAGGATAAAATGGATAAGCTCCAGAAAAAGGATCACAAAAACGGCTATCAGCAGATGGATATGTTTCAAAATACCATATCACCAGTTGATACATTTGAGATTCCGGACCTGGATGAACTTTCTCATACCGAAATACTTAACGGAGAGAAGGAAGCACTGGGTTTTTATTTCAGCCAGCATCCATTACAACCCTATGAGAATATAATCAAACAAATTACAAACTTTAACAGCATGGCATTAAAAGATTTGGATATTGCAGAAGATATTGGTATTGTGGCAATAGTCAGCGGGTGTAAAGAGGTCATTACGAAAAGAGGCGACAAAATGGCCTACTTAACCCTTGAAGACACGAAGGGGATGTTAGAGGCCATTGTCTTTCCTGATCCGTATTCAAAAAATATTGATATCATTAAAAGCGATAAACCGCTCTTTTTTTACGGATCAGTAGAAAAAAACGAAGATGGACCTGTAAAACTCAAGGTAAAAAACATCTGTCTTCTTGACGACATAGTCGATGAAATGAGAAGAATAGTGAAGATAAAGATACAATGTGATGTGTTCAAAAAGGAAGATCTCAAAAGACTCAGAGATGTGCTTGTGGGGCTCAATGGCAAGGCCAGCGTTCTTTTAGAATTGAGGATGAATGGTGAAAAGCAGGTTATTGAACTCAGTGAAATAAGAATTGACCACACCAAGGTCGATGTGTTATTTAAACATTTTTCAAAAGGCTTAGAGGTTGAGGTATTAGATGAGATATTATCTTGATTTTGAGAAGAAACTCGAACCGATCGAACGTCGGATAGACGAGATAGAAAGGTTCTACAATGTGAATGATCCACGTTATGCAAAAGAAGTTTCCTTCCTGACAAAAAAAATATCAAAGCTCAAGAAAGATATTTATAGCGATCTAACAAATTGGCAAAGATCCCAAATCTCGAGGCACTTGAACAGGCCCCATACGCTGGACTACATTACGAACCTTTTTTCGGATTTTTTTGAAATTCACGGCGATCGAAAATATAAAGACGATCCAGCCATAGTTTGCGGCTTTGCAAGGTTTGATGGAATTAAACTGGCTGTTATAGGACATCAGAAAGGACAAGATGTCAGAGAAATGGCAAAGAGGAATCTTGGTATGGCTCATCCTGAAGGGTACAGAAAGGCTATACGCATAATGGAACTGGCCAACAGATGGGGAAAGCCAATCGTAACCTTTATTGATACCCCTGGTGCTTTTCCAGGAGTTGGCGCTGAAGAGCGTGGACAGGCCGAAGCAATAGCAAGCAGTATTTGCTATATGTTTTCTCTGTCAGTGCCAATTGTCACGATTGTTATTGGTGAAGGCGGCAGTGGAGGAGCACTTGCCATTGGTGTGGGAGATCGGGTGTTAATGCTTGAAAATGCAACGTATTCCGTGATCTCTCCTGAAGGCTGTGCGTCTATATTGTGGAGAGATGGCTCAAAGAAATCTCTGGCTGCTGAATCCCTTAAACCCACCGCATATGAGCTTTTTAAACTCAAAGTTATCGATGATGTAATAAAGGAACCTTTTGGCGGGGCTCACAGAAACTGGGATGAAACGTTTTTGAATGTGAAAGGTATATTGGAAAAACACCTGATGCAACTTATGGAGGTTCCCATAGAAGAACTTCAGCAGAAAAGATATGAAAAGTTTAGAAGAATGGGAATTTTTGAGGAAACAAAATAAGCCAGATAGTGACGCACAGTAACGTGAACCATTATCGTGGTTTTGGGCTGTGCTTTATTCTTTCCAACTTTACTTTACTGATCCTTAAACCCTCAACATCCCCAATCGTAAAACGATAGGGACCATGATATACAATCTCTCCACCTCGAGCTATACCCTGCAGTTTTGTTAGAATGAAACCTCCCAGCGTTTCATAATCAGGGGACTCCTGGAGGTCAAGCTGAAGTTTATTGTTCAGATCTCGTATAGAATAAGAGCCATCGATGATGAATGCACCATCCTTTCGACGTTCAATCAAGTCGTCTTCATCTGTTTCATCCATAATTTCACCAAAAATCTCTTCCATTATGTCTTCGAGTGTAACTATTCCTACGGTTGCTCCATATTCGTCTACTACAATTGCCATATGAGTGCGTCTTTTCTGCATTTCCTTCAGAAGACGACTGACTTCCATTGTGTCAGGAACAAAAAAAGGTTTTCTTAAAAGATTTTTTAAATTAAAAGGTTCGTCTTTCTGCCACATTTGACGGGTAATATCTTTTTGGTAGACTATGCCAATAATATTGTCCGGATAATCCTTATATACAGGATATCTGGAAAACTCATTGGTAACGATGTACTCCAAAACAATATCTTTGCCATCATCAATATTAATAGAATACATATTTGGTTTCGGTACCATTATCTCTTTTACTGACCGATCAGCAAAATCAAAAACACCGTGTATCAGTTCTTCTTCAGTTTTATCGAAGATGCCCTTTCTTCTGCCCTCTTCAAGGAGAATTTTTATTTCTCCCTCGCCAATATGCTCCTCACGTTTCTTCAAGTTAAGCCCCTTCACAACAAACATTGTTGAAAACGTAAGGAAGTTTACAAATATAAATAACAATTTTGACGTAAATTCAAAAAGGGGGGCAATCACTAGGGCAACTTTTTCTTTATAGTTCATTCCAATATACTTGGGTACCAGTTCGCCAAGAACTAAAAAGATATACGTCAAAACTAGAACAATAATCGCAAGGGCGATTGTGTCTGCGAAGGATCCGACAAGTGGAATACGTTTAAACAATGGTTCAATATACTGGACAGCAAGCACACCGCCGATTGCAGATGCCAGAGTTCCAAATAAGGTAATACCTATTTGCACGGCAGACAAAAATCTTTCAGGGTTTTCCTTCATGTTAAAGAGGGTGTTTGCCCTTTTGTTCTCCCCTGATTTCATCATTTCCTTGATTTTGCTCTTTCGTGAAGAGACAATGGCCATCTCGCCGGCTGAAAATATCCCATTTAAAATCAATAGGAAAACGATCAGGATTATTTCCGGGATAAAATTATTCATGGCGTGCTGAAAAATGCTCTCTCACCTGATGCATAAATGCCTCAAGCCTCGTAGTGATATTGGTCAGGCCTTGCCCATCATATGCAATATTTATTATGGGAACATCGTATTTTTTTTGCAAAAGCCTCATAATTGCGCTCGAGATTGTTCCTGGCATACAGGTAAATGGCATAACATTTATAATGCCTGAAACGCCTTTTTCGATAAAATCAACGCTCTTGCCCACACTGAGAATCGCTTCTCCTTCAAGGCTAACATGGATATAGGGGCTTGCCTTCTCCACGATACTTTCAACCGTTGGTTCTTTACCGTAATCAAGGTGTTGTAGAAAAATATGTTCCAGCATTTCTTCATCTTTATGCTGGATATAATTTGTAAGGGCCATGCTCATTTTATCTCTGATTGTGGGTTTGTGAGCGTTTTTACTGTGGTTACTGATAAAATTTACATATGATATCCATTCACAGATAGGGGCCAGCCATACCTGTCCGCCAAATTCTTCCACTGTTCGTATTACATTGCTGTTGCTGAATGCATTTGATCGGACATATATTTCGCCTACGATACCAACAATAGGTTTTTTAATAGCAAGCTGTTCTATGGCTAACATCTTATTGACAGAATCCTCGAGGACTTTAACAACCTGATTTTGACCATTTTCTAATGCCTCTGAAACATCTTTAAGTGCCTGCCTGTACACCTTTTCTGTCATACCCTTTATTTTCTCATAAGGGCGAATCTGATGAAGCATTTTGTAAAGCAGATCTGTGGCAACAATAGCTCTCCAACCCAGCCTAGAAAAACGTCCCCCAAGAATGTTGCACTCCTGATATAGGCGATGGTCCTGATTTGGAGCATAAATAGGTACATTCTCAAAACCAAGTTCGTCGAGGACCATTCGATGAAACCTGTAATATTGGCCAAATCGACAGGGACCATTCCCTGATGGCATAAAGAAAGCACTATTCGTCGGATCAAAATCTTTTCTTTTAACTACTTTTACCATATCGCCCGTTGTCAAGATACAGGGGTAACACTCTTTTCCTGTTGTAAATTTCCGTCCCCAGTAAACCGAAGTATCATCTGACTCATCCATGACTACGGCTTCTTGCCCGCATGCTTTAAACGCACTGGCGAAAACATGGGCATGATCTGCCATGTAAGGGATATAGATCTTTTTGGGCCGTTGTCCTATGCTGAATTCAGGCACCACGTTCTGTTGGCGTACTGATCTTATCTTCGAGTTTTTTATGCTATCGAGAAAAGCCTCTAACCTTGTGACTATTCCTGCGTCAGCGCTGTGCTCATCAATCTCGAGTTGAAGGAATGGTTTTCCGTCGATGGTTCTTTTGAAGAAATGCGTTATGAACGAATCCGGTCCACAGCCAAAATTTGTGACATAGATGCCAAACAAATTTTTCCTGTCTCTGATTAATTTCGCTGCACGTAGAATCTTTTGACCATAACCCCAATACATCTTTTGGAGGCTCTCGTCTGTTTCGACCCTGTCAATACCTGGAAGCATATCGAGGGGCAGTGATTTTACACCAAGATCCATCAGTTTCCTGTGGATATTCAGGTTAGCCCCCTGGTCTGCACTGTTGTAAGGTCGTCCTATTATAATCATCGCCTTCTCATTCTCATCAAGGGCATCCAATGTTTCCTGTCCTATCTGCGAACACTTTTTGTAAAAAAG
>MVQO01000123.1 GCA_002067585.1 Syntrophorhabdus sp. PtaB.Bin027 | reverse complement strand
AGGGGTATTGTTGGTGTTTGAATTACCAAAGGATACGTCTTTTTTTGTGCCATACACAAGATTTGATTATAACTCCAGCTCTTTTGAGCATATTTCAGAAGTATTATAACAGACTTTAATTAAGCTCCATTTTTCAATTCATTGTTTCTAAAGTTTCAAATTAAACATGCGAAAAATAAATCATGAAGGATCAAACAATGCCCATGAGGGAGGTGGACAAGAGAAAAGGGCAGAACTTCAAGAATTCCATGGCGAGAAAGCCAAAATAAGAACTCAGAAGGAGGAACAAACATATGGCAACAATATCTTTAACAGCACAGATGACAACGAACCTTTTATCTCTTCAGAACACAGCAAAATTGATGGGTATCACTCAGGAAAGACTTGCCACAGGCAAGAAAGTCAATTCAGCTATAGATGATCCCGTAGCCTATTTTGACGCTGACGCCCACTATCAGCTTGCATCTGACTATGCAACATTCAAAAATGGCATGAGCGAAGCCGTTCAGACAATTAAGACGGCGACAGATACAATCGAGTCGATCAAAAATCTTTTAAATCAGATGAAGTCGCTGGCAACCTCAGCTAAGAGCGCTGCATCTCAGGCAGATGCCAAAAACCTGTGGGATCAGTTTGGTATCATTAGGGCCCAGGTTGACCATCTCGCGGATGACGCGATGTACAAAGGTGTAAACCTTTTACAGAGCGATACGTTGAATGTCGTATTTAACACCAAAGGCGATGATCTTGAGGTGAAAGGATTCAATGCCCATGCCAGTGGCCTCTCGATAGCTAGCGGATCAGCGTCTATGTGGGGTGCATCCAGTACATCAGGCGCTGTGGCAGCTTCTCAGCTTGCCAATATAAGCGCGGCGATTGCTGCAATCGATGATGCAATTTCTACCCTGAGATCTCAGGCAAAGACACTTGCATCCAACCTGAGTATTGTGACAACAAGACAGGATTTCACGGATAAAATGATCGCGATCCTAAAGGTCGGCGGCGACAACCTGACCCTTGCCGACATGAATGAGGAAGGTGCGAACATGCTGATGCTCCAGACACGGCAGGCACTCGGTATTCAGTCACTGAGTATGGCTTCCCAGTCTGCACAGCAGGTTCTTTCACTCTTCAGGTAAAAACATTCCAAACCCGGGAGGGGCAAAACAGCCCCTCCCTTTTATGCAATGTCATAAGGGTGATTAATACATCATGAAGGTAGATGGACTGGACAAGAGAATGCATGGTGATGTTTTCATTTCTCCCAATACATTGAAATCAAAGCGGACAAAAACAGCACCTGCAACAGCAACCCGCGTGGACAGAAGGGATAGTGCCAATCTGCCCGAAGTCTTTGTACGTGTAGATCAGGCAGCCGCAAAGATAGATCAAAAATTGACAATAATGACAAAAATTCTCAACCAGATAAACTCAGAAAAAGATGACATCATCCGTGCGCGTCTTGCTCGTTTCTTTAATGTTTTGAAGGCGTTTATTGACGAGGCTCTTCATCCTACAGGTGACTTGGCAACTGACCGTATTCTTGCAGGAAAAAGCGTTGACATTCATATTGACAATACCTCTATTACCCTTCAAGGGATACGAATAAAGTTAGAAGCACAGCATTCAAGCTTAAATGAATTATCAAGATCACCAAAGACTGAAGACGTGCATATTATGATGCAGGCTATTCGCAAAGCTCAGAGAGATGTGAAAAAACTGAGAATCAACCTTTCTTCAGCGAGGGATCAGATAACACACCATTCAAAAAAAACTTCCAGCCTCACTCTATAAATTGGCACATTATGTGCACCAGTTATTACATGAAAAACCACGGCACGGGAGGGTGAACTATGGCTTTAACAATATCATTGAGACCAAAAGAGCAGGTTGTAATTGGTGGTGCCGTATTGTGTAATGATGAAGGCAGGAGAACTCGCCTTACCATTAAAAACAATGTAACTATTTTACGAGAAAAAGATGTTCTTAAGCCAGAGGATGTAGACACGCCATGCAAGAGGCTCTACTTTAGTATTCAGCTTATGTATATAGATCAGGAAAATATAGCTGAATACCATAAAGTATACTGGAAAGATGCCGAAGATATAGTAAAGGCTGCCCCGAGTTGTTATGAGAACATTGAAAAGATAAGCAAGTTTGTGGTTGCCGGTGATTATTATAGAGCGCTTAAACAATGTAAGGAGCTAATACAGTATGAGAGAAAACTGCTCAGTTGCGGAATCGTTAATGATGCAAACCGTGCGTAACCCCTATGATGTCTACAAAAAGGCAGAGGAAAAGAGCTTGGCCGGCAAAGACCTGGAAGTGGCTGTGCTCGTTAAAGGCGCCCGTCTCCTCAAGGAATGTCAGAGAAAGTGGGAAACATATACGCAGAAACAACTGCTGATGGAGCTGGCAGAAGCATGTAAATACAACCAGAGAATCTGGGCTATCTTTCAAACAGAAGCTTTACAGGAAGATAATCCGATGCCTATCCAACTCAAACGTAACATAATTCTACTTGCTGGATATATTGACAAAAGACTTCTTGATGTATTGGCGTATCCTAACCCTAAAAAACTGACACAGATAATTGATATCAATATAAATATAGCTGCAGGACTTAGAGGAATTCCAGAAGGAGAGCTTCCCTTCGACCTGGATTAATGATGAAAGCATCAATAGGCCAGGGTATCCTTTCAATCCCTCCAGATCGTAAAATCTGTAATCAACTGAAACTGTCAGGTGCTGAAACCGAAGGCTCGGCCTTACGTTATGACGATTCTTCATTCTGGCAGGATACCTTGCGGAAAATGAATAATACTATAATGAGGTTCATGGAAACTATTGAGCTGATAAATAGCGCTGTGTCAGGAAAGGAATTACCGACAAATACCGATTTGGAACAAATACTCTTTTCATTTGCAGAGAGCATGAATGGATTATTGAGCGCGTGCAATAGAGCATGCAATGAAAATGATATGGCCACAGGCAATGGTAGTGGTGGCGTGCAAGACAATTTGTTAAAACTCCGAGGCATCCTTATCTCTGTGTTGAAAATGCAGGAATCTTCCGGTGAGGAAATATCTGTGAATTTAAAGTCGATCGGGGTCAAATTGATTAACGATGCATCGTTAGTAATTGATAAGCGAACGGTGAGGGATGCAATATCTTCAAGAGGTGGAGAAGTCATAAAAGCTGTTAAGACAATTGTTTCCTCCCTTTTTGAGGCGATGCCCCTTTGTATTGATCCAAACTCGGGGAATCTGGTAAATGTTAG
Organism: Syntrophorhabdus sp. PtaB.Bin027; assembly: GCA_002067585.1. Classification (GTDB taxonomy): domain Bacteria; phylum Desulfobacterota; class Syntrophorhabdia; order Syntrophorhabdales; family Syntrophorhabdaceae; genus Syntrophorhabdus. The sequence goes on along the minus strand of MVQO01000123.1, from coordinate 16,236 downwards.
AAGAAAGCTGGAAGAAAATGATGGGAATCACTCAGAGGTCACTGCAGCGCTGACTGAGAGGCTTGAAAAAGAAAGGTGCGAACTCATGGAAAAGTTGAGAATCACTGAATTACTTATAGCCCACTCCAATCAGTTTCTGGATAATCTGAAACTTTCGGCAGGATTCTTCCCCATTATTCATAGTTTATATGATAGTTCAGGCCATGGTTTATGAAAGACAAATATCAAGCAGGGGCATAAATATGAAGGAGTTTTTTAGGCTCACGAGAAATGCCCTGGATACTGATAACGATGAAACGTTCCTTCATAGTCTGATACAAAGGAATGCGTTATTTGGGGCGCTAGAACAGTTCTCCTCCTGCCTGAGCCAAGGATTTATTGAGAAGATGATTTTTCTAGAGGAAATGATAATCGAAAGGCTAAAAACTGAAAGAAAAAGAATGATAAAGGACATCGATGAGGTCTCGCGAAAGATAAGCACTGTAAAGGCATATTCAGCATTGTTTCCCATCCCTTCAATGCCCGCTTTTTTCGATCTGACGGGCTAAAGACGATCTTAAGTTTTCAAAATTCCACTCCGATAAGTCATATAAGGACAACTATGACGATATCGGACTATCAAATCGGCAGTGTCATACAAACCTACATGAAGAACATGAAGATAAGGGTAAAGGAAAATGAAGGTGGTCTGATACAGAAGCCGAAGAATGATGAAGTGTCTATATCCAGAGAGGGGATGAGAAAAATCCTCTATGATCGGATTGGCGAACAGGTGATAGAAAGGTCGAAAAAATATGAACAACAGTGATGATGCGTTTAGAATCCTAATTGTTGATGATAACAAAGAACTCCGAGAGATACTGGAAGAGTATCTGCAGAGTGAAGCTGTGCATATTGAAGGTGCAGCAAACGGTAAAGAAGCTCTCGTCAAGTATAACCGGAATCCCTTTGACCTTATTATAACTGACCTGAATATGCCGGAAATTACCGGTATGGAGATGATCAAAAGCATCAAACAGCAAAACGATGTTACAGAGTTCATCATTATAACAGGTTATGCATCACTGGATTCTGCGGTTGAAGCTGTAAAGATGGGGGCTTTCGATTATATTGTGAAACCATTCCGTATGGAAGAGTTGAAAGTTGTTGTCAAGAACGTGAGAGACAAGGTGGCATTAAAAAAACTCAATGCTTCGTTGTTTAATAAATTAAAAGGGCTTTATGATGAGATTGAAAGATATAGACAAAAAGAGGAAAACGAGAACACAGAACCGACAAAAACAAGTATGACAGATACAGAGCATATTCTCGCAAAAATAAAGAAAATCGAAGAAATCGCAAAAGGACGGTTGTTCATTGGCTGATGTTACAAGGAAAAGAAAATGTTGTAGAGAGGTTTTCTGAATGATTGAGGGTTCCAAGGTTCTTCTCGTTGATGATAACGTAGAGATCATTAATATATTAACTGATTTTCTGACATTGAACGGTTGCAAGATATATAAGGCATCTACAGGCAAAGAAGCGCTAGAAGTTCTTAGCAAAGCTGATTTGGAGATTGTAATCTTGGACGTCAAACTTCCCGATGTTAACGGAATATCTCTGATTGATTCTATAAAGATCAAGAATCCAACGATTGGCATTATTATGATTACCGGTTACCATGATCCGAATCTCATCGTGGAGGCAATGAAAAAGGGTGCGTCAGATTTCCTCATAAAGCCGTTTGAATTTGACAAGCTTATCCTTGTTCTGATGAGGGTTGTTCGTGAACGAGGTTTTCTTATGGAGAAACAAAAGTATATCGATACCCTTGAAGATAAGAAGAAGATTGAACTTCTCAACAGAGAATTGCAGAGACGAATTCAAGAACTGACGACAATGTATCATATATCCAATAAATTTAATTCCCTTAATATCCTCGATGATGTTTATGACAGGATGACCCAGATTATTAATGAGGTCATGGATGGAAGACACTGCGGATACTACATCGTCGACAGCGAGAACAAAGAACTGATGCTTTACAAAGAATTGGGAGACGGAAATAATAGCTTTGATAGAAGGCTGACAATCTCTGATGAACTGATCAAAGAGGTACGCACAACAAGAAAACACCATATTACGGATAACAAAATTTTTCTTCCCTTGGTAATCAAAGGAGAAAACATAGGATTTGTTGTTGTGGACAGCAAAGGAAATGGTAGATACAGAAACAGTTTTTCAGACAGTGACATATTTTTTCTAAAATTAGTAACAGAAAAGGCATCGACCCAGATTGAGAATAGGATGCTCTATGAAAGCCTTTTTGAAGGGGTCCTCCATACATTGACGTCGCTTATTACGGCAATCAACAAGCGAGATTTATATACGGAGGACCATTGCAAGAGGGTAACCCGGTCGAGCCTTGCGCTCGGTGAAATGCTAAAACTAGATTCATACGAAAAAGACGTGTTAAGGGTCGTTGGCCCTGTTCATGATGTTGGGAAGATTGGTATACCCGATTCAATTTTACTCAAGCCAGGCAAGTTGACTCCCGAAGAGTACGAAATAATCAAGGCCCATTCTGTCTATGGTGAAGAAATAATAAACCGCTTTGAAATTCTCTCTTACGAAGCAAAAATAATACGGCATCATCATGAAAGGTTCGATGGGGAAGGGTATCCCGACAGGGTTGCGAGAAACGAAATACCACGGGGGGCTAAAATCATTGCAGTATGCGATGCATATGATGCAATGGTTACAGATAGGCCATACAAGAAAGCCTATGGCAAAGAGGAAGCAATAAATGAAATAATCCGGTGCAAAGGCACTCAGTTTGACCCTGAGATTGCCGACTGCTTTGTTGAGCTGGTGATGCATGGTTGACGATTTGGATGATAGAAGGGAATATTTCAGGATAAAAGATCGCTTAGTCATTGAAGCCAGGGCTATCAGCGATGAAGAATTCCTGCAGCTTGACAACAAGATACGATACAACCCGACGCAGATAATTGATAGAGGTTGTGATATGCACTTCTTGAAGGAATGTATTTCGAGCGACGACAAAGAAAAGAATCAAGTTCTTTCTTACTTGGTCACAATCAATAAGAAACTTGATATGTTGATCGATTTTCTTTACAAACCTGAAAAAGATGAGCTTTATCATTCGAGCCATATGGAAGTCGAAGTAAGCGGTAACGGTATCAAGTTTTTCTCGGACCTGGAGATGCAGGGAGGGGACTATGCTGAGCTGCGAATTGAAATACCCCGCTTTCCCCATCCTAAAATAACTGCCCTTGCCCAGGTACTCAAAGGAGAGGATTGCTTTGTGAACGGAAGTAAATACCGGGAAATAATCGCACGGTTCATCGTGATCAATGAGGAAGACAGGGATCTTCTCATTCACTATATCTTCACAAAAGACAGGGAGCGCTTGCGTTTGAAAAAAGAGCTTTTTTGCGGACAATAACCTATGGATATAACAACCATATTTGGCCTATTGTTGGGAGTGAGCGCAGTCGTTATCGCTTTTCTTATGGAGGGAGGTCATATATCTTCTGTGCTCCAGGCACCGGCTATGATTATTGTCATATTTGGCACCTTAGGCGCTTCTATTGTAACAACATCCTTCAGTCAGCTCACATCCTTGCCCAAACTCATCAAGGTCATATTGTTTGAAAAAAAACTCGACCCACAAGAGTTGATAGATCTAATTTACGAGCTTTCTCAAAAATCAAGGAAGAATGGTCTCCTGAGCTTGGAAAAGGAGTTAGACAATATCAAGGATCCTTTCCTGAAGAAAGCCATACAGCTTGCTATCGATGGCTTTGAAACGAATAAGATCCGTGAGATTCTTGAGATTGAGATGTCATACATTGAAGAAAGGCACAAGGTGGGGGCAACGTTTTTCCAGAAGCTGGGAGGTTTTTCACCAACCCTCGGCATCATTGGGACGGTTCTTGGTCTTATACATGCGCTTGCTAATATGGAAAGTAGTGAAAGTATGGCACAGTCTATTGCAACAGCTTTTATCGCAACGCTGTGGGGTGTAGCACTGGCCAATCTGATCTACCTGCCCATTGCTGATAAACTGAAGGCTAAACATCAACACGAAGCCCTCTATCTCGAAATTATCAGTGAAGGAGTCATTTCTCTTGCCATGGGAGACAATCCCAGGGTTATACGGATGAAACTACTCTCCTTCCTTCTGCCTGACAAGAGGCCTCCCGAGGATAGATGAGAAAACGAAAACGCCAAGAAGAACATGAAAATGCTGAACGTTGGCTTCTTACGTATGCCGATCTGATCACCCTTCTTCTTGCTTTTTTCATAATGATGTACGTATTTTCAAAACAGGACGCTTACAAATACGACGAGGTGGCAAGCCACCTAAAAACCATTTTTTCAGGTGGCATGGGTCTGACAGGAAAAGGAAGTGTGACTGCTACTTCTCCCATAGGAATGCCCTCGCGAGGGGCTTCAAGCGGTGAAATTAAAAGACAGCTTGAAGGTGAATTCCTGGACAAAAACCGTAACAGTACCGGGTCAGAGAGTATATCAGTTCTTTCTGACGAACGGGGAATTGTAATACGAGTGCTTGACAAGGCGTTCTTTGATGAAGGCAAGGCAGAACTTAAAGATGGGGCAAAAAATGCCCTTGACAGGATTGTGCCTATCATCAAAAACGTTGAAAATCATATCAGGATTGAAGGCCACACAGATAATGTCCCAATCAGTACGAATGAATTTAAATCAAACTGGGAACTTTCAGTAAGAAGGGCAACCGAAGTGGTCCGATATTTTGTCGAGAAAAAAGGTTTGCCGCCGGAGAGAATCTCAGCTACAGGGTATGCAGAATATCGGCCTATTGCAAACAATAATTCTCCACAGCATCGAGCAATGAACAGACGCATAGAAATCATTGTGGCCAAGACAAAAGAAAAACAGAATTGATCCCGTATGTGATTATTTACCACATCCAACAGAATCAACCGTTATGACGGCCTATTCATGTTGTGTAAGAGTCTATAAAGATATTGACTTTGACCGTTTTTTGAGTTCTAATAACGTCACTTAAAATTTTCAGTTGTCCACGGAGGGAGGGAAGAATGGATGCCAGCAGTCGTTGTAAGAGACGGAGAGTCTTTTGAGAGTGCCCTTAAACGTTTCAAAAAACTGTGCGAAAAAACAGGTATTCTTTCAGAAATAAAGAAAAGAGAATATTTCGAGAAGCCAAGCGTTAAAAGAAAAAAGAAGATGCTTGCGGCAAAAAAAAGGGCCATAAAAAAGATGAGAAGAACTATGGACAAGGGTTTTTATTGATGGCTGATTTCAAAGAGAAACTGCAGGATGGCTTGAAAGAGGCACTTAAACAGAAAGACCATGTTCGATTGTCTCTTTACAGAATGCTTCTCACATCGATAAAGAACAAAGAAGTAGAAAAAATAAGACCTCTTACAGAAGATGAATTTATTGCTGTTGTTAAAACATCAATAAAACAGCATGTGGAATCCATAGAGAGCTTCAAAAAAGGGGACAGGGCAGACCTCGCAGAGAGAGAGGAAAAAGAACTTTCAATACTGAAAGAGTTTATGCCTTCCCAATTATCTGAAGATGAAGTCAGCAGAGAAATTGAAGAAGCGATTGTATCTTTGCAGGTACACGGACAGAAAGAGATGGGGAAGGTCATAAAATTTATTCTTGAGAAATATCCAGGGAGGATAGACGGAAAAGTGTTGAGCGGAATGGTGCTTAAGAGATTGTCCTCTAAGTAGATAGTCGATCATGCCCTCATATGACCGACAAGACCTTATCATATCTCGATTATCTTAAGCTTCTCGACATTATAAAAAACTATTCCTTAACCCCTTTTGTAAAAGAGTCTATTTCATCGCTCAGGCCTCTCAGCTCACTTCAGAGCATTCAATCAAGACAGGACAAAATCGATGCCATTATTGAACTTGTAAGATGGGAAGGTAAACTTCCCCTCCCAGATATTCCTGATATCAGGGATATCATGAAAAGAATTTCTATTCAAGATGCCATTCTTGAAGAGAAATCATTTTTAACCCTTGCCGGGTTTATGAGCGCCTGTGATAATCTGCTGGATTTCTTGAAAAATGCATTTAACAAAAAGCTGTTTATCGATGAAACCCTTCAACAGTTAAAGCCACTTACGCCTGTCCTTCGGCGTATTGTAAAAACAATTAATATTGAAGGGTTCATTGAAGACACTGCATCATATGAGCTGTCCAAAATTCGATCTGACCTTTTTACATTCCGGGAACGTATCAGGAAAAGGCTTGAAAAGATTATGGAAAGAGAAGGTGTGAAACCTATCCTCCAGGATGCCTACATCTCCCTCAGAAACGGCAGGTACGTTATACCCCTTAAGCCAAACTTTAATGAAGTGTTTCAGGGTATTGTTCACGATTACTCCCATTCTCTGAAGACGTCTTTTGTGGAGCCCCTTGAAATAGTGGACTTAAACAACGCTATAAATATATTGGAAAAAGATGAAAAAGAAGAAGAGAATAAAATCCTAAGAGAATTGACAATATTTTTACGGCATAATACCGAGGCATTGGAACAGAATCTTGATGTGATAAAGGAGATGGATATTTACCATTCACTGGCTAACTTCAGCATCGATTTTGAATGCATACGCCCGGTTGTTTCAGAAAACGGACTTCTTGAGATAAAAGGGGCACGAAATCCGTTTATCTCGATTAGCAAAAAGACAGATACAATTCCTATTGATATATTTATGGAAAGTGAACAGAAAACAATGATCATTAGTGGCCCAAATGCTGGAGGAAAGACTGCAGCATTGAAAACCATTGGGCTTCTTTCCCTAATGGCGCAATCCGGTTTTTTTATTCCTGCCTCAGGGAATCCCGTAGTACCAAAATTCTCCAATATATTTGCTATTATTGGCGATGAGCAAGATATTGCAATGGAACTCAGCAGTTTTACCGCCCACATGAATACCATCAAAGATCTCTACACATTGGCGAAGGGTGGGGAACTTATATTGATTGATGAAATAGGTGGCAATACAGAGCCGCAAGAGGCATCGGCACTTGCTATGGGCATCATCGATGCCTTTGTTGAAAAGGGGTGCAAGGTCATTGTTACAACACATTTGAACATGTTGAAAGCCTATGGGTACACAAAGCCTTTTGCGATAAACATTGCAACGGCTTTTGACCCGGATACGATGAGGCCTATGTATAAACTCCTTTACGGCACTGCAGGATACAGCAATGCCATCAACGTGGCAAAAAGCATTGGTGTACCAAAAGAGATCATAGACCACAGTTACGGGTACCTCGGAAAACAGGAGTACATGCTGAATGATCTCATTGGCGCTCTGGAACTTGGGAAAAGTAAGGTTGAAGGGGAATTGGAAGAACTAAGGAGGATGAAGGACAATCTAAGGAAGAGACTGTCCGTGGTTAAAGAACAACGAGATACATATCTTGGGAAAGTGGAGGAGAAGTGCCAGGTAAAACTGAATGAATTAGAGAGTGAACTGGAGGAAATCAGGAAAGATCTTGCAAAAAAAGAACGGGCATCACTGAGCCGTGGTAAAGAAAGACTGACCCGATTACAGGAGAAATATAGAATAAACTTTCCAAGAAACAGGGAAGCCATTAGTTTGGGTGATTATGTAAAGATTCATTCACTCGGAAGTACAGGCCATGTTGTGGGAGTGGAAAAAAATGGCAAAACCTTCGAAGTAGTTATTGGTAATGTGAGAACTACTGTTGATAGCACACTTGTTGCGAAAATCTCCAAGCCACAAGGGGTGAGTGAAAAAAGCACTATACAGATTCACGCAGAAAAAATCCTTACCCCGGAAATCAGAGTAATAGGAATGAGGGTAGAGGAGGCGCTGAAAGAGATTGATAGGTTTCTGAACCGTGCAATTGTCCAGGAGATGCCCCGGGTAAAAATTGTGCATGGAGTAGGCACGGGAAGATTAATGAATGCCATAAGGGAACACTTCAAAGATGCAGCTTTCATCAGTAATATCGGAAAAGATGACACCAACCCAGGCATAACCATCATCGAGCTTAAATGAAATCTACTGTTGAAGATCTTCTTGCACGAATTAACATACTCGATATTGTTTCACAACATGTTAAATTAAGAAAAACTGGAAAAAATTTTATAGGGTTATGTCCATTTCATAAAGAAAAATCTCCATCATTTACTGTAAGTTTAGAAAAACAAATATATTATTGTTTTGGATGTCATGAAGGCGGAAATGCGATCAACTTTCTAATGAAGTATGAAAATCTCTCGTTTCAGGAAACCCTGGAAAACCTTGGGAAGCAGTATGGTGTCGAAGTTTCGCGTCGGTCAGGCGAAAAAAGAACAAGCACTTTTGAAGCACTGTCAAAACTGACAGACTACTATCATCAACAACTGAAAAATTCAAAATTGGCCCAACAGTACCTCATGAGAAGAGGAATTAATGAAGATTCTGTTGAAGAGTTTAAAATTGGGTTTAGTGATCGGTCAGGGCAAAACATAAAAAGCTTTCTGAAAAAATCAGGAATCTCCAACGATATTTTTTTAAGCACAGGCATTATTCGTATCAGGAATGGGGAAATGTATGATATGTTCGGTGGGCGGATTATTGTACCTATATTCGATGTTCATAGGCGTACAATTGGTTTCGGAGGAAGGACTATTGAAAAGGATGCCTTACCAAAATATATAAACTCACCCGAATCACCAGTTTTTTCAAAAAGAAATGCATTGTTTGGTATAGAAAAAACAAAGAATTTTATTGCTGAAATGGACGAGGCGTTTATTGTAGAGGGTTATTTTGATTTAATTGCCCTTTATCAACACGGTTTTAGAAATGTTGTAGCGACTCTGGGCACAGCGATAACAGAGAATCAACTTTCAAGATTGAGAAATTACTCTGAGAACATAACACTCATGCTAGATGGAGATGAAGCGGGGATAAAAAGTGCCCTAAGACTTATTGGTATTTTTTCTGATATGGATATACAAGGTAACATGGTTGTACTTCCCTCTGGGTACGATCCGGATAGTTTTGTAAGGAGAGAAGGCATTGAAGCTGTTAAAGGGGTCATCAAAGATAAGAAATCCATACTTGATTATTTCTTCGATTATGCGAAAAACAAATATGGAGTCAATAAACTTGAAGGAAGGATCTCCTTCATAAAAGCTGTCATGCCTCACGTAGAAACAATACAGGATGGAATTAAAAAGAGATTATATATAAAAAGAGTATCAGAGCTCACGAGTATCGAAGAAGAGCATTTATGGGATGGGTTAAGAGAAAAAGGGGATAGAAACCCTCCTGATAAGTATTTGTCCCAGAGCATCATAGGCAAACGCGTTATAGGAATATTACTCAATAATCCTGATCTTATAAAGTTGTGCAAGGAAAAAAGCACACTTGAATACATTAAGGATATATCCACGAGGGAAGTTTTGAAACATATTGTCCAGTATTTCGAAAAAGAAAAGGAACTGGCAATGTCAAGTTTTGTACAGTCTATTGAAAAGGAGGTTTTGAGAGAACTCGTTCTCAGGGCTGTTTTGGATGCCACAGAGTATGAGGATATTGAAGACGAAAAGATTGCCTACGATTACTTCAGGCACTTGGAGAAGAAATTTATTATTGATGAAAGTCAAAGAATTACCGAGAAAATGGCCGAGGCTGAAAAAATTGGCGATGAAATGGAAATGATGGAACTTCTTCGACGGAAAAGACAGGTCTTAAACCTCATGAAGTCACATGAAATGGAGAGAGACGATTATGCCTGAGAAGATCAAAGATATCTTTCAAATCCCACTTGATGACGATGGATTTGGTGATAAATTCGCAGATAGCCTCGAAAAGGATGATATGGATGAAATTGAATTCCTGAGCCCTGACCCTGATGATGAAATGGTGTTGGATGATGGGGGTGGCATTGATGAACTTTTACATGATGAGAATCAATCATCCCTTGATCCGGTTCTTCCAGATCCTGAGAAACATTATATTAAAGAGATGGTTGGTATGGCATTGCTAACCCGGGAGGGTGAGAAAGAGATTGCAGTCAGGATTGAGCAATCGAGAGAAGAAATAAAACGAATCATAATCTTATTCCCTCAGACATTTTGTGAACTACACCAGGCCCTTGAAAACATGAGGGCATCACGGGCAAAGGTTTCAGACGTAACAGATACAGTTGACGAAGATGAGGAGGATGATCAAATACTCGAAAACCAAAAGAATCGTCTGGCAGAGCTTTCTGATAAATTGGATGTTTTAATAAAGAGTTATGCAACGAGCGAGGGAAGAAATAAAAATAAATACCTCAAGCAGATTGAAGCACTTATCCTTGAAATAAACCCGAGTAAGAAGATAATAGAGAGAATAGTCAAAAGGATGAAGCGCTACCGGGAAAAAGTGGAAAAACTTGAAGAAGAATCTAAGGAGACCAAAAGCATTATAAACGGCGGAAACAAGAAACTTTTGTCAGTAATTCCCAAAAAAATCAAGAAAATTGAAAATGAGATTGGTATCAGCGTAGATGAACTAAAAAGTTATATGTCAAAGGTCGAGGCAGCAGAAAAGAGCTGCGCCGCAGCAAAAAATGAGTTAGTTAAGGCGAATCTGAGACTCGTTGTAAGCATTGCCAAGAGATACGTAAATAGAGGTTTATCATTTCTTGATTTAGTCCAGGAAGGAAATATAGGCCTTATGAAGGCAGTCGATCGTTTTGAGTATCAAAGGGGCTACAAATTCAGCACCTACGCAACGTGGTGGATTAGACAATCCATGGCGAGAGCTCTAGCAGATCAGGCGCGAACAATAAGGATACCTGTTCACATGATAGAGACCATCAATAGAGTTGTTAAGGCGTCACGGGTACTTGTTCAGGAATTGGGAAGAGAGCCTTTGCCTGATGAGGTTGCCGAGAGAGTGGGATTTCCAGTAGAGAAGGTTCGGATAGTTATGAAGATTACACGAGAGCCGATTTCTTTAGAAACGCCCATTAATGATGATGAAGATGCCTATTTGCTTGATCTTATTGAGGACAAAAGTGTTATTACTCCTCATGAATCAGCATTATTTGATGACCTGATCGAACAGGTCAATAAAACACTTGCTACGTTAACGCCTCGTGAGGAAAAGGTGTTGAGAATGCGATTTGGAATAGGAGAGAAATACGACCATACTCTCGAAGAGGTTGGACAGGTATTTGAAGTAACACGGGAAAGGGTCAGGCAGATTGAAGCAAGGGCATTAAGAAAGCTAAAACACCATTCACGAACAAAACGATTAAGGCCGTTCACTGATTTGTAGAAATTTTTATCATCCTTTTGATCTGTACTCAGGTCTCATCATTCCCTAATCTACCCAATACACAGACAGAATTTCCCTTGACAAAAATAGGTCAGTAAAATATTGTATACAAAATATCCTTATTTTTTTCTTCGGGGAGGGTTATAAAATGAACTTTGCATTATCGGAAGAGCAGGAATTTTTTAAGAAAACCATTGCTGATACGGTAGATAGGATGATTGTTCCGAAAGCTCAGGAGATAGATGAAAAAGATGAGTTTCCATGGGACCTCTGGAAAGAATTTACTGGACTTGGGTACATTGGTTTACGTTATCCAGAAGAGATAGGGGGTATGAACGCTGACAAAGTCATGTGTATGATTTTTTATGAGGAGGTTGCGAGAGGTTCTGTTGGTTTTGCCCAATCCGTGATTATGAATATCCTCATGGGCACATATTTCATCTTCAGATTCGGGAGTGAGGCGATTAAAGAAAGATGTCTCTATCCAGCAATGAGAGGTGAAAAAGTAGCAACCATGTGTTTCACTGAGGACCAGTCAGGGTCAGACCTTGGTTCCACGAGAACGACTGCTGTCAAAGATGGTGATGGATGGCGGATTAATGGAACGAAGATGTGGATCACAAACGGTCCTGTTTGTGATTTCTGCACTGTCCTTGCAACGAATGATCCATCAAAAGGACTCAAGGGCTTGAATTTTTTCCTTGTTGAAAAGGGAACACCCGGTTTTTCGAGTGGTCAGGTACTGAACAAACTCGGTTGCAGGGGGACTGTAACAGGTGAACTCGTCTTTGATGATGTATGGGTACCAGACGAAAACTTTCTGGGTACAGAACTCGGGAAAGGCGTGGTCTATGTTGGTGATATCTTAGATGAAGTAAGACTTATGACAGGTGCCATGGCCCTTGGGATAGCCCGTGGAGCATACGCTGAAGCCCTTGAGTTTGCAAGAAAGAGGATGGCCTTTGGACAATACATTGGAAACTTCCAACTCATTAGAGAAAAGTTTGCTGAGATGGACACCCTTATGAATGCAGCTCGACTTATGGTATACTACGGCGCATGGCTTCTCGAGGAAAACAAGGATTGCAGGGTTCTGGCTGCAGAGGCAAAGATGTATGCAACCGAAGTCTGTTTGAAAGTAGTCGATGAACTGACAAGGATTTATGGGGCAAATGCCTTTGCCTATGAATATTCTCCACAGAGATATTTTAGGGACGCGCGGTTTCTCTTGTACGGAGGAGGCACCCATGAGGTTTTGCGGGATTTTATCGGAAGAAGCCTCATAGGAAAACTTTAAGAATCAGCATTTTTCTATAAATCCTAATGATTCTGTAATTGCTGGATAAGGAGGTCGGGATTGTGAACATTATCGTATTTATAAAACAGGTAGCAGATACTGAAGCACGAATCATAATAAAAAACGATCAAAAGTCGCTGGAAATTGAAAATAAGTACAACATGAACTTCTTTGATGAATTTGCCATGGAAGCAGCGATCAAAACCAAGGAGAAGTTTAAGGATAGCAAGATTACTGCCTGTACGTATGGCCCGAAAAGGTCTATAGAGGCCCTGCGAACAGCGATCGCAATGGGGGCTGACCAGGCTTTCCTAATTGATAACACTAATCTTGAGAGTGATGACTCGCTCATTGTGGCAAAGATTCTTTCTGCTTTTGCACGAAAAGAGGGTTTTGACCTTATTTTGTGCGGCAGACAGGCCATTGACGACGAGAATGCTAATGTGGGTGTTATGGTTGCCGAAATGCTTGGAATTCCCCACGCCAGTTCTGTTACGGCATTCGAGGTTGTTGATAGTAGAATGGTGAGAGCAGATAACGAGATTGAGGGAGGCATTGAGAGCATTGAAGTACAGTTGCCGGCCCTTTTTACAACTCAGAAAGGCGTGAATACACCCCGGGTACCTCTGATCACTGGCGTAATGAAAGCAATGAAAGCGGTCATACCCACCATCGATCCGACTACGCTCGGGTTATCGAATGAAGATATAGATCTGAACTCATCGGGTATCGAAACAATCTCTCTGGAACCTCCACAACAGAGACCACCGGTAAAAATGATTGATGGTGAAACAACAGAAGACAAGGTGCGAAACCTTGTTAAAGCCCTGAAAGAAGAAGCAAAGGTTTTGTAGGAGGAAAGAACGATGGCAAGTGACATAATGGTTTTTGTGGAATATAAGGATGGCAACATAAGGAAGGTTTCCCTAGAACTTCTCACAAAAGGTCAAGAATTGGCAAAAAAGGACGGTGCAACCTTATATGCTGTGATCATTGGATTTCAAATACAAGAAGTTGCTGAGTCTGCGAGGGCATACGCAGACAAAACAATCATTGTGGACAATGAAAGCCTGAATGAATACAGGTACGACACGTACGTGTCTGTCCTTGAACAGCTTGTGAAGAAATATCAACCGTCATTTATTTTCAGTGGCTCAACAGTCACTGGCAAGGATTTGTTTCCAAGGCTTGCGGCGCGACTCAATGTTTCTATTGTATCTGATGCAGTAGGTATAGATTTTTCTGATAACCGTCTGAAAGTAAAAAAACCCCTTTACGGTGGCAAGGTAATATCGTGGCTATCTTTCAAAGAAGGTGTCTCTCCCTTGATTACATTCAGACCAAATTCCTTTTCAGTAGAAAAGCTTTCCCTGAGCGGAGAGATTGTTGAGGAAAAAATCGACATCTTCAAAGATCAGAAATTTAATGTGCTCAGCGTAAATAAAGGGGGTATTGAGAAAGTCGACCTCCAAGAGGCCGATTTTATCATTTGCGGAGGAAGAGGCATGAAAGGACCTGAAAATTTTCAAGTCCTCGAAGAGATTGCAAATATCATGGGCGGCAGAGTAGGTGCATCTAGGGCAGTGGTCGATAGTAAATGGCGTGAATATGACGATCAGGTTGGAAAAAGTGGCAAAACAGTATCACCAAAACTCTATATAGGCTGTGGAGTATCTGGTGCCTTACATCATACTATGGGCATGGATACGTCAAAAATAATAGTAGCTGTGAACAAGGATCCAAATGCGCCCATTTTTAATTACGCAGACTATGGTATCGTTGATGATTTATTCAACGTTTTACCTTTACTGAAGCAAGAATTAGCAAAATCAAAACAAGATATCTGACATGGACAAAATTGATGTTGTCATTGTAGGCGCGGGACTGTCAGGTCTTGCCTGTGCATATAAACTTGCAGAAAGTGATATGCAGGTAATTGTCGTTGAACGTGGAGATTTTCCTGGCTCAAAAAACGTGTCAGGTGGCAGGCTCTATACTCTTCCTATCAGGGCCATGGTTGGGGACATGCTCAAGGATGCTCCATTTGAAAGGAAAATTGTACGGGAACGGTGGAGCCTCCTCGGAGATGGTAATTCAGTCGAGGTAGACCTTACAAGCGAAAAATTCAGAAAAGAGGATCACAGCTTTTCCATCCTTCGTGCTACGTTTGATAGGTGGCTTGCAGATAGATTGATGGAGAAGGGCGTTTTTGTTATACCAAAATACAGGGTCGATGATCTCCTGTGGGAACAAGGCATGGTAGCAGGGGTTAAAGCCGGTCAGGAAGAGATTTATGCACATGTGGTGGTAGCTGCTGATGGGGTACTATCTTTCATGGGAGAAAAGGCTGGACTTAAGCCAAAGATGTTTCCTCACAACTATGCTTTGGGTATTAAAGAGATTATTGAGCTTCCGCAGGAGAAGATCGATGACAGGTTTAATGTTGAATCGGGTGAGGGGGTAGCTCATCTATTCCTGGGTGACGTAACCAAAGGACTTTTTGGTGGGGGTTTTTTATATACGAATAAAAAATCTGTTTCTTTGGGGATTGTGGTGGGAATAAATGCCCTTATGGAAAGCAAACAGAATATTGAAGCCCATGCCCTTATGGATATGTTCAAAGAACGTTATGAGTTGAAAACTTTGATTAGAGACGGAAATCTTTCAGAATATTCTGCCCATGTAATACCAGAGGGTGGTTTTGGTGGAATTTCAAAGTTGTACGGAAACGGTATTATTTTAACGGGGGATGCGGCTGGATTTGCCCTAAATATGGGTGTGACAGTAAGGGGGATGGAATTCGCCATAGCGTCAGGCATCATGGCAGCAGAAACAATTATTCAGGCAAAGGAAGCCAGTGATTTTTCAGAAAAATCTCTGGCCAGTTATGAAAAGAAACTCAAAGAAACATTTGTGCTGAAAGATCTCGAGACATGTAAAACCATGCCTGCTTTTCTTGACAATGAATCATTTTTTAACTTTTACCCCAAATGTTTTCCGGATCTTCTGGAAAAGGTCATGTGGTTTGATCAAATGCCAAAGGAAGGTATCGGGAAAACAGTATGGGCGCATTTAAAATCATCTGGCATGTTGAATTGGAAAAGACTCATGGAGTTATACAGGATAAAGAACCTTTGAGGACCCTATGAAAGTTGAAGAAAAACTTGCCCTTGATGCATTTAAAACAGACAAGGAAAGTCATATTACCATTAATCAAGAAATATGCCGGGCAAAATGTAAAGAAAAAAATTGCATTGTAGTCTGTCCTGGACATCTGTACTCATACAATGAAGAAAATAATGAGATGGTTGTGGAGTTTGCGGGTTGCCTGGAGTGTGGTACCTGCAAAATTGCTTGCCCTGAGGGAGCAATAACCTGGGTGTACCCCAAGGGCGACTTTGGCGTTCAATACAGGTATGGATAATGGGGGCTATTCGCTGTCAGATGGCAGCGAATAGCCAATGAAATCGAATGTGTGACGTTACCATAATTTGGGGAGATATTGTCAATAGTTGTGTATGGGATTTTTTTCAACGTATCCTTGTTCTCCATAATTAGGCTACCAGCTCCTGTGTTTTGGCCATCTCTCCGTCAGGAAAGACGACCCCTTGTATTA
>MVQO01000122.1 GCA_002067585.1 Syntrophorhabdus sp. PtaB.Bin027 | reverse complement strand
GGAAGTGCACAAATAAGGATACCACCTGTCTCAGTCTGCCACCACGTATCGGTGATGGGGCATCTCTCTCCACCAATATACTTGTGGTACCACAGCCATGCTTCAGGGTTGATAGGCTCACCCACGGACCCGAGGACTCGCAGTGAGGAAAGATCTCTGCCCTGTGGCCATTTTTCCCCTTCTTTCATGAGCGCACGGATAGCTGTAGGTGCTGTATAGAAGGAATTAACTTTGAATTTCTCAACAATTGCCCAGAACCTGTCAGGGTTCGGAAAAGTAGGAACAGACTCGAAAACAATCGAGGTTGCACCGTTACACATTGGTCCGTATACGATGTAAGAGTGACCGGTTACCCAGCCGATATCAGCTGTGCAGAAGAAAACGTCTTTTTCCTTATAGTCGAAGATATATTTGAATGATATGTACACATACACCATATATCCACCGACTGTGTGAAGAACGCCCTTGGGCTTGCCAGTGGAACCTGAGGTATAAAGAATGAACAGAGGATCTTCAGCATCCATCCACTCTGCAGGACAAACATCGCTGATATCCGAAGCAGCTAACTCTTCTTCAAACCAGGTGTCCCTTCCGGCCTTCATGGGAACATCAAACTTATCAAGCCTCTTGACTACGATGACTTTATCCACAGTGTGGCCTTCTTTTGCACAAAGATCGCATGCGATATCTGCATTTGCCTTTGAGCTCACATTCTTGCCTGAACGCCAGTAGCCATTCGCTGTAATAAGGACCTTTGCGCCGGCATCGAGGATTCTGTCTCGGAGTGCCTCAGCAGAGAATCCACCGAAAACGATCGTGTGGATGGCACCGATTCTTGCACATGCGAGCATTGCAACGGGAAGCTGCCATATCATAGGCAGATAGATGGCAACCCTGTCGCCCTTTCTCACTCCTCTCTTTTTCAGAACATTGGCAAACTTGGATACGTATGTAAGCATATCTTTGTAAGTAAGTTTCACAACATCATCTTCAGGCTCACCCTGGAACAGAATAGCTACCTTGTCTCCCCTGCCTTTCTTTATCTGTGCGTCGAGGCAGTTATAGGAAATATTGGTCTTGCCGCCGATAAACCACTCTATCTGGCCCTTTGAGAAGTCTTCCCTGTTTACCTTGAGCCATTTCTTGAACCAGGTCAGTTCTGATGCAATGTTTCCCCAGAACTCTTCCGGTTCATAAACTGACTGTTTCCACATTGTTTCATACTCTTCGCGGCTGCTCACATAGGCCTCTTCCACGAATTCCTTTGGGGGATAAAAATATTTGGTTTCTTCCTTAACTTCTGCCATGCTAAACCTCCTGATTTAATGTTGGGATATTACTGCTTATAACTTTCTTGTTTTAAACAATCTATTTTAAACACAAGGGTATGTGATGTCAATAATATATTGTTAATATTTTCACAATTATAGTGTGGTATGAAGATGTTGTCAATATAAAAATAGGTTGTATACAAAAACGAAAAAACATCCTTGTGAAAAATATCTTGAAGGCGACAGCAAAATCTCGTAATATAGCTTATCTTAATAAAAACTTATACTGGAGAGGTAAAATGGCTGAGACTTTAAACGTTAAACAAAGTCTGAAGAAATTACTTGATGGTAACAAGCGTTGTGCTGCTGGCACACAACAGAACCCAAGGCAGGATGCGAAACGTAGAAAGGAAGTAACGAAGGGTCAGAAACCTTTTGCCGTTATAGTAGGTTGTTCGGACTCCCGTATCCCACCGGAGCTCATTTTTGACCAGGGACTTGGTGACCTTTTTGTTGTTCGCCTTGCAGGCAATATCGTGGATAGCCTTGCTATGGGAAGCATCGAGTATGCTGTTGAACACCTTGCCACCAAGCTCGTAGTGGTGCTCGGCCATGGGAATTGCGGGGCTGTCACCGCAGCAGCTAAAAGTGCAGACGCACCCGGTCATGTTGGGAGTATTGTGAAGGCCATTCAACCTGCCATAAAAAAAGCCCGCAAGCTGAAAGGAGATCTTGTCGACAATGCTATTCGGGCTAATGTATCATTGGTGGTAAACAAAATTAAGTCTTCAAAGCCTATTATGATCGAAATGATAGAAAAGGGCGATGTTCAAGTCATAGGCGCATACTATAATATTGAAACAGGGGAAGTGGAACTGTTAGAAGGTTGAGTGGTTGGTTAGTTGACTGTACCCAGGCTATAGGTGCAAAATAATAGAATAGACAGCCCCTGCTGCCCTACTTCTTACTTTCTCAGCCTCTCAATAAGCTGGCCTGCTCGTGGTAGATAGACAAATTTGATCAGGAGCCCGACAATGATCATAACAATGCTCAGTGCCTGGCCCATGCTGAGGAAACCAAGAATATAGCCAACTGGCAGGTCTGGCACCCTAAAAATCTCGCAGATTATTCGGAAGATGCCGTAGAGTACAAGAAACGCTGCAAAAACATCTCCTTCCCGCTTCTTATGGTTCTTATATATCCATAAAATAATGAACAGAAGAAAACCCTCCAGAAAAGCCTCGTAGAGTTGGGATGGGTGTCGGGGAATATTTCCTCCCTGTGGAAAGATCATGGACCACGGAACATCAGAGGGTTTTCCAAAAAGCTCGCCATTAATAAAGTTCCCAATCCTGCCAAACATGAGCCCAGGGGGACAAGTTGGAATGATAAGATCAGCAACAGAAAAAAACCTGAGCTTTTTTCGTTTAATAAAGATATAGCCGGCAAGAAATGATCCTATCAGGCCACCATGGAAGGACATGCCCCCATGCCACAATACAAAAACTTCCAAAGGGTTTTCAAGGTAGAAATTAAGGTTATAGAAGATCACATACCCGAGGCGGGCACCTATGATTAAGCCAAGGATCAGATAGAAATAGAGATCATCCAGTTGCGCCCTTGTTAAAGTAAACGCTTTCTTCTTAAGCTGATAGGCTGAGAGTAGATAGGAAGATACAAAACCAAAGACATACATAAGCCCGTACCAGCGCATTGCAAATGGACCTATTCTGAATATTACAGGATCAATGTTGGGATACGGGAGCACAACAACACCTCGAAGCAAGCTTTAAGCTGTAAGCTTCTAGCAAAATAACTACTTAAGCTGAGAGCCATGAGCTGTCAGCTGACTTATATACCATTTTTCTGGATGAAATCCCACAGTTGAGCAGCACTCCTGAAGACCACGCCATGTAGCCCAAGTTGCTGTGCTGTTTCCACATACTTTGAGATATCGTCAACATAAAATACTTCGTTCGGTTTAACATCCATTTTTTCAAAGATAGCATCGTAAATACGCTGTTTTGGTTTCTTTGCACCCACTTCAAAGGAAAGAAGCCATTCGTCAAACCAATGAACAATAGGATAGTTCTCCATTATGTAGGAAAAGTGGAGTTCATTGGTATTACTCAGCAGAAACAGAGGATATCTTTTTTCCTTCAGGTAGAAAATCACTTTATTGACTTCAGGATCATCACGGAAGATAGGGTTCCAGATATTGCTGAAAGCATTCATATCTATATCCAGCCGAAACTGTCGTTTAAGATTAGAGAGAAACTCTGCAGAAGACATCAGCCCCTCTTCATAGGGGTTTATAAGACCATTCTGGAGGTCAAACATTACATCAAAAAGTTGTTCTGGTGTGAATGCCTCTTTTTCTGTTGATTTTTCGTGAAGCTTCACTGCAATTTGCCGGTGTTCGAAAGGGAGAATAACGTTGCCCAGATCAAATACAAACAGTTTTATCATGGAAAAAAACCTTAATGGGATTCAGTGCGTTGTAGAGACCTGATGGATCCTGCAAATGTTGCCAGCCGCACACGTGGACAAGCCTTTTCTTATTACTGTGTTTCATCAGGTCCTGAATCTTTGTGGACATGTATCTGTCACGAATATACATCTCTTTGCCGTACCTCGTCAGTGCAATACCTTTTTCGAAGTAAAGTCGTGCTGTTGTCATTTCCAGGTTACCGTTCTGTAATTCTGGAAACGAGAACATTCTGTCGATGTTCTCCTCGCTGAGCAAATCTTCTATGTTTCTCAGTTTCACAAAAGAAAAAAAGTCCATATCTATTAAATAGAACGGGATGCTATGTTCGGTTCCATAATCAGAGACTACGTCGTACTCGTAGGGCATTCTCACATAAGACAGGAGTGATGCCATGACTTCTTCGTTACATGGTTCGCCTTTTTCTTTGCGGTTGACAATTATCTTATCAATCCTCCTCGTATACTCTTTGCTAAAGTTCCTCCGGAATCGCATCCCGTAATGGGACAACTCCAGGGTTATAGAATCGGGTTGGATACGGTCCAACCAGTATTTCAGGAGAACGGGGCCATATTTATCACGATGAATAACGCCAAGCATGAAAAACATATTTCCCGGCATGGTTGTTACATTACCATATTCCCAATCCATTTTCATTTCTGATGTGGTTATGGGTAGTAATCATTTTTCTTTACGAGTCTTTTTTCCTCTGCAAATACTTGCCAACATTCCTTTCATACGTTATAAACAACACATGAGGATCATAGATGTCCACATCCATGTAGGGCACTGGTACGAATGGACAGAATCCGCACGCACCGTCTGGATGGATACAGGTCCGTACGTTACCAAAATATTTGACAAGGCCGGAAACAGGCTTTCGCAACAGTACGGTGATGTTATAAAGGATGAAGGGGTATTTGGTGGTATCCTGATCCCGGAGTACTCTCCAGAAACCAATGGTGTCCTCCCATTTGAAGGGGCAGCCGAGGTCCATACTTATCATCCTGAACTCATACCAATAGCCTCCCTCAATCCCAATTACCATCGGGACCCCGCAGCAATGCAACCGGAAGTTCCAGCGTTGGCCCAACGAGAGTTCAGCCATTCCGCGGTCCTTATGGGGGCATTTGAAAAGCAGTTGAAAATGGGGGCACGAGGATTGAAGCTACACCCAATCCACGGGCATTTCTTTGCCAATGATCAGGCCCTTTATCCTGTTTACGAGAAGTGCGAACGAGAAGGACTGCCTGTTATGTTTCACACGGGGAACAGTCTCCTCAGTGGTTCAAAGATGCGTTATTCAGACCCTTACACCTTTGATGACGTGATCAATGATTTTCCGGATATGAAGGTTATCCTGTGTCACGGCGGAAGGGGGTTCTGGTACCAGATTGCAGAACTTCTTGTCAGGAGCTTCAAAAATGTCTATATCGATATATCAGGACTGCCTCCGAAAAACCTGTTGACCTACTGGCCCTCCATGAAGAAGTTGGCTCACAAATTTCTTTTCGGAACCGATTTTCCAGGGGTACCGGGTATCAAGAAAAACTATGAAGAAGCGAGAGAGCTTATCAAAGATGATACAGCCATGGAGTTGATCGGATTCCAGAACGCTTATAACCTCTTCGGATTCTGGAAGGAAGGTATTTTTGAGGTTAAAAACCCAAATGAAATTTTTACGGTCATAGATAATGGATCAAAGCGCTACAGTGGTATCATCCCCAATGATTGCTACCACGAGCCATACATGCCAATGAATGAGTTACTTACAGAGATGGAGCGGATGCGTTTTTATGGATATAGGAAAGATCTTGATCTCCTGGGTGTCATGGCAAAGGAACCCATCAGGGACACAACTCTCATCCGTCACGCTTATGTACTAACCGGGCAACAGGGCAAAGGCATCGGGTCAAAGCTCCTGCATTTCATAGAGACACAGGTTGACACAGAGTGGCTCATCGTAGGCACCTGGAAAACCGCTACCTGGGCTATAGATTTTTATAAGAAGCACGGGTACGAACTGATGGGTAACAAAGATGAATTGCTGCGCAAATACTGGGACATTCCGGAACGTCAGATCGAAACCTCTGTCGTGCTGGGAAAAAACATGAAAGGTCGGCGATAATCAGGGGTTTCCTTCCATTGATTATGGAGGCTTAGACAAGGTCATTATCATCTTGATTCCCTTTCCCCGGATTGTCAGAAACATACTCAACTTTCATTGACAATCCTCTTCCTCTGTCTAAAATTGATGACATAAGATAATGAATCAACCTGGAAAGAGGAGATATTTATCCTGAAAAACTGAAAGGGGAAGCATGGCAGGGATGCTAAGTTTCTGCAAGATGCACTATCTCTTAAAAAACTCCAGACTGGACAATGTTGTAAGATTACACAGAAGCGTATATGTCTTTGTCCCATTACATGGAAGAGACTCTGCAAAGCTATCAAGATTCGGTATAGAGGCATTACGTTGGACTTCAGAATACACACAGGAATTAAGATGATTAGATAACGCAACAAGAAAAGAAATACTTTTATGTGCGGAGGTTCATCGATGGATAAAGATACATATCAGGCTCGGATCAAACGATGTACAGAAATGATGAAAACAGAGGGATGTGATATTCTCCTGCTTACAAAACCATCAAACATGCAGTATCTCACAGGTGACGGCCGCCTATGTGCCTATGCCATGATCACCACAGATGCAAAGGTAGCTATGGGGGTACCCAAGACAGATATTGAGGATGTAAAACAGGGCGCCTTTTTCCATCACATTGTCGGATTCGAGGATGAGGTGGGCATGATTCATTCAATTGCACACTACTTTGAACACTTCAACCTCAAGGAAGGGACAGTTGGATTGGAATTTACCTTCCTCACCCAGTCCATGATGGGCATCGTAACCCATCCTCACGCCAAACCTAAGGATGTGATGCCAAAGGATTGCACCCCTATTCTGTCGGGCCTTAGACTTGTAAAAGAGGAAAGAGAAATAGATCTCCTCAGGCAGGCAGCAGTGGTTGCTGACATTGGAATGAAGGCAGCAATAGAAGCAGTAAAACAGGGGATTACAGAGAGCCAGATAGCTGCAGAAGCTGAATACGCTATGCGGTATGCTGGCGCGGAAGATTTCTGGCGCACCTATTTATCATCCGGCCCCCGTACCGGTATTGCCCATGGGCTGCCAACAAACCGGAAGCTTGAAACTGGTGACCTTGTAATGATCGATATACACCCTATAGTCAATGGGTATAGCTCGGATATTTGTCGAACCGTATGCGTGGGAAAACCGTCAAATGGAAAGCAGGTGGCATACAACCTCTATCTCAAGGCTCAACAGGCATCTATTGCAAAAGCAAAAGCAGGTATTGGCATGGTTGAATTGGGGGAGGCAATGCATGGAATTATACGGGATGGCGGATATGGGGAACATATTTTTGGCCCGCCCATCCACGGGGTTGGGATTGACTTTGAGGAATCCCCCTTGCCTCCAGGACATGCATTTTTCCATGGCGAAAAAGAACCGCCACCCCTTCCTGTAAATGTAGTAATTGCCATTGGCAATTGCGGGCTTTACACCGACAGTTGGGGAGTCAGGGTGGAGGATACTGTGGTCGTTGGTCAACAGGAGCCGATTGTGCTTACCAGATACCCATATTCACTGGAGGTAAAATAACTTACGTCTATTTAGAAATGGCGTTTACCAATATCTAAGGAGGTTCACAATGTTTATCGTTATTATTAATTTTCCACCAATCAAGGATGGCAAAGATGCTGAGTTCAGGGAATGGTTCAGTTGGTCCAATACGGAATTTGCAAAACATGAGGGTTTTATCAGCAGACGACTTCTCAAGCCGTTGAAGGGTGGTAATTACGCAGCTATTGTGGAGCACAAGAGCCAGGAAACATTCATGGCCATGCACACCAGTCCTGCTCATGATGAAGCTGGTAAACGCGTCCAACCCCTGTTTAACGGAAATCCGACGCCGACATTTTATGAAGCGATTGTTGAATAATCAGCAGGAAGATTACTGATACTGCCTGTTGAAAAAGAACCCTGCCAAATGAGGGCTGGAAATATGGCAGGGATCTTATTCATGAGATTTGCTACGACAAGACCGATATCTGGTCAACAGACCCGAACCCGGAGGAGAAACGCCCATGATATCAACAAAAATGGTCTATGATCCTCCTTCTAAGGATGATGGGTACCGGGTTTCGAGTGGACAGGGTGTGAGCAAGGAAGAAACACATAGGGTGTGAAATGAAACAGTTGTTCATTGACGTTCTTGCATTGGCCATGGCTCATATTTAGAAATATATCAAGAAAGAAATTCTTGTCCCCGGTGATCGGAATTATCCGTCATGTCACAGGCTTTTCCGTCGGATTTATCCGACTAATGGACAGTACACAGCACTATCAGTGTTTTCTATTTTTCTTTATCTATAGAGGGTTACATCTGTGGCACAGGTGATGCTAAATTACAGTATAATATTATTCTACCACAAAAGGAGGTACAGTATGAAAAGATTTTTGATTGTCACATTGGCGGTCCTTATGGGTGTTTCCCTGATAACAGCGGTTTTTGCACAGGGACCAACAGACACTGCAGGTACGTCTCAACCTTCAAAGAAGGTGGTCAAGAAAGCGCCGGCAAAAGCGAAGGCCCATGAGTACAAAGGTGAAGTTGTTGCCATTGATGCCGCTGCAAAGACTCTAACCATCAAAGGCAAAACAGATGAGAAGACCTTCGATGTAGCTAATGTCAAGATGAAGAAGGAGCCTAAAGCTGGCGACAAGGTCTTGGTGAAATACGCAGAGAAAGACGGCAAGACTATTGCCAAGTCTGTGACTATTCAGAAGGCTGGCAAGAAAGCACCAGCACCGAAAGAAGAAACAAAACCAGGCCCCTCTACAGCACCCGCCCCTGCTAAGTAACCCAACGTTACAGAATAAAATAAAACCGGGGAGAAAGATGTTTCCCCGGTTTTTGCATTTATTCACCCCTATACTTTCTGGAACCCGATAATCAGGCTGTTCTTGATTCACCGATTGGACATGAAGAGATACAACCCCCAAACAGATAAATTTGATGTTCCTTCAGTAAGGGCGTATGCATTGGCGTTAAGGATCCAGATACTGGAAATTAATATTAAGCCTGCTCATTGTGGCTATCAGAAGCGGGGGTAGCATAGGTGGGCAAAATCGGGGACAGACATACTCACAGTTTCAATACAGGACGCAGATGCTAAGAATTAATACGTTGATGGCCAGGTCATCAAGCTCTGTTTTCATATCGTATGGGTATTAAAACCAAAAATAGACCATGTCACAATAATATACTCTTCGTGGCTTTATCTCCCAGAATACTTCATTTTCTCCATTTATCTCTGACGTGAAGACCCAAGTGCCTAATTCACGTCCAAGGCCTGCATCGGCATCAGTTTGGTACAAAATATGTGTTGACAGGCTTTTCAATCCCTGTTATTCAGAGATATGTTTGTAACTATAGTTGCCATAGGATGGTTTACATCTCCAGACCCTAGGCCCTGTGCTGTTCGTGTAGTCACTGGGATGCTCGCTTGAAGGTAATATTTATCTCAAGTAAAACGCGAGGTTGCCATGATGAAAAAAGAGGATTCTGATTCTGGAACATCTGCAGAACTGTCTGGAATCACGGTTATTGATTATGATGAAAAATATTTTGATGAGAGGGATATAGAGCGGATCGAGGATCTGGCAACCTACCGTCTGACACCTACTGTCACCTGGATCAATTTTCGTGGTCTCCCTGATTCGGACAACCTGGCCAAGATTGGCGAAATCTTTGGGATACACCCCCTGACAATAGAAGACATTCTCAATACCGGTCAACGTCCAAAGCTCGAGGATATGGTCGATTATATCTATGCAGCAGTCAAGACGTTTCATTTCCATGAGAAGAGTCATAGGATGATGACGGCTCAGGTTAGCTTGGTCATCACCAGACAGGCCGTGCTCTCCTTCGAGGAGGAAGGTGGCGTGGTCTTTGAACCCATAAGGGAAAAGCTCAGAAAATACCGGGGGCGCATACGGAGGATGGGCACTGATTACCTCACCTACCGGCTACTCGATGCAGTGGTCGACAGTTATTTTGACATGGTTGAAAAAATTGGCGACAACCTTGAACTCCTCGAAGATAGGGTTGTTGGCAATCCTACACCAGATGTTCTCAAGGCTATTCATTTGTTGAGAATGGAAACAACCACGATCCTTCGATCGGTCTGGCCTCTCAGGGAGGTCGTGAGTGCCCTGACACATGATGAATTTCCAATGGTCAAAAGAGACAGCGTGACCTACTTCAGGGACATCTACGATCATACGGTCCAGATCATCGAGACCATGGAGACTAACCGGGATATAATCTCCTCGCTTCTCGACATCTACCTGTCCAGCACAAGTAACAGAATGAATGAGATTATGAAAGTGCTCACAGTTATCGCTACAATATTTATGCCCATGACATTTCTTGCAGGCGTGTACGGTATGAACTTCAAATACTTTCCCGAGCTTGAATGGCGCTGGGCATACATCTCATTCTGGATTGCCGTGATCATTATAGCCGTGCTGATGATCTTCTATTTCCGGAGAAAAAAATGGCTTTAATTCTTACGCCCTGATTTGACAATAGTTTTCTCTTGATTCACTCAATATTCCAACTGGCAGCAATCACTGTTGGTGGGACGGCAAACATCAACCCTTAAATCCTTTCCCATAAACATCTATGGAGATAAACATGACTCACGTTACTAAAGCCTGCCCATGAACAAGCAGCATCATGAAAAATCATAAGTGTTGAGCTGTGTGTGGGCTCAAAGGAGGTAGCAGTGCAAATTCCATTTTTAAGTTGATAACAAGATTCGTCATATAGTATTTAGATATAATAGCATTTACCCTCATTTTTAAAATAGCCATTGCCAGTTAGGCAGACGAACAGCATGTGTCCGCTCGGTTTTTGTGAAAGCAGCTAACGGTAAAAGAATCCAGGTGGAAGCTATTCTATCCATATTCTTAGAGGCCAATACATGAATAAGGAAAGGCTCTGGACAAAAGATTTCATCGTAGTGTCTACAACCAATTTCCTGATTTATCTTGTATTTTTCTTGCTCATGGTCATTATGGCCTCATATGCTGTAGACAAATACCATGCTACTACAGGTACCGGCGGGCTTGTTTCAGGCATTTTTATTATAGGGATCTTAATCGGTAGATTAGGGACCGGACGTATTATTGAGGATGTGGGGAGTAGGAGGGTTCTTGTCATTGGCACGCTACTGTATATCATCACATCAACATTATATTTCGCTGCAATAAATCTACCATTACTGATACTGATGAGATTTCTCCACGGGTTTGCTTTTGGGGTAGCAAACACAGCTACCGGAACCATAGCTGCCCAGATAATTCCCAGGGGGAGACACGGCGAAGGAATTGGGTATTACAGCATGAGTCAAATACTGGCAACAGCATTAGGCCCATATTTAGGGATCGTCTTAAGCCAGCGTGTGGATTTTAAGATGATTTTTCTCATTGCGTCACTGGTGGCTGCCATCAGTTTTGCAATATCCTTTGTTGTTAGTCAGCCCTCCTATAAACCACCCAAACAGGTCAAGACTAAAACCGTGAAGCAGTTTCAAATTTCAGAGTTTCTTGAATTCAGGGCTATACCGATTTCGATTATCGTACTTATCGTTGGCTTTGGCTATTCAGTTGTATTGAGTTTTTTATCGTTATACAGCAGGCAACTCTGTTTAGAAGAAGCAGCAAGCTTTTTCTTTCTCATATATGCAATTGTTGTTATATTCTCAAGGCCTTTTTCCGGGCGTCTACTTGATGCCAGAGGAGCAAATTTCGTTGTATATCCCTGTATCCTCTTTTTTTCTATCGGTATGCTTGTTCTGAGTCAGGCCACCTATGGGATAACATTATTATTATCCGGAGCAATCATCGGCTTGGGCTATGGGAACTTCCTCTCCTGTGGCCAGGCAATTTCCGTAAAAAGTACCTCACCCAACCGGTTTGGACTGGCAACTGCTACTTATTATATGTTCCTAGATATAGGGTTCGGGGTAGGACCATACTTATTCGGATCCTTAGTTCCTGTTACCGGATATCGTGGCCTATATTTTGTAATGGCCATGGTGATACTTTCAACAACCCTGCTTTACTACTTCCTCTATCGAAAATCTCTTCATTTCAGCCGGTAACTTACATTCTGGGTTAATTTTTATATCACATCGCCATTCGTACTTTGAATTGTACAGAGGAGGTTCCTCATTTCTGCCATAAGATATGACCTGCTTCGAGAGGAACTGCCACCCCTGGAAAGGACGGAATCAATCTTGCTGTGAAGTCCGATACCGGACGGTCAGTCTCCACCTCTCTTGTATAGATGTAACCGTTCTCCGTCCCAACAAGTCTCCTGCCACGTCTCATCGGCAAACAAAGAGCATCTCCACCGCCAATCCCGTCAGCATAAATCTCGACTGAAACAGAGTCAGGTTCGAGACTGTTGAGATAGACCTGTAGTTCAAAAATATACTTTCCCTCGGCTGTTTCGACCTTCATATCTCCGAAGCGAAGATGTGACCATTTCTGCCTTACGTCCTGCTGCCAGAGGACTATCCTCTCGCCCATTGAACCATTCTTAACAGCACGGGTTTTGTATGCCTGTGCACCTGGGATGTAATATTTTTCAGTATACTCTCGGACAGTGCGGTTGGCAGAAAAACGAGGTGTGAGCCTTGCCATACTTTCCCGTATGCGATTCACCCAGCCAAGAGGGATGCCATCCTGGTTCCGCAGGTAGAACTCCGGAATTACCTCATCTTCCAGTATGGAGTAGAGCATATCAGCCTCGACTGCGTCCCAGCCCGGATCATCTCCGTGTTCTTTGCCATCGCCTATAGCCCACCCTACCTCAGGTGTGTACGCCTCATCCCACCAGCCATCCAGTTCAGACAGGTTCAACCCCCCATTTACCAGAACTTTCATACCGCTTGTTCCACATGCCTCCCATGGTCGTCGGGGAGTA